>NZ_JAUXNA010000384.1 GCF_030682935.1 Polaromonas sp. | reverse complement strand
TCTACGAAGCACCGGGCCTGGCGCTACTGTTCATCGCCTACGAGCGCCTGGTCACGGGCATCCACAACGAAGACACCATCGAGCAGTACCGCGACAGCGGCCGCCGCCTCGGCCGCCTGCTGTACCAGGGACGCTGGTTCGACTCGCAGGCCATCATGCTGCGCGAGACCGCCCAGCGCTGGGTCGCCAGCGCCATCACCGGCGAAGTCACGATTGAGCTGCGCCGCGGCAACGACTACTCGATTCTCAACACCGAGTCCGCCAACCTGACCTACCAGCCCGAGCGGCTGACCATGGAAAAAGGCGAGTCGATGTTCACGCCGCTGGACCGCATTGGCCAGCTCACGATGCGCAACCTCGACATCGTGGACACGCGTGCCAAGCTCGGCATTTACGCCAAGACCGGCGTGCTGTCGCTGGGCACGGGCGGTGATCTGCTGCGCCTGACGGGCAAGGACGCGTAGTAAGCCGGTACGGCTCGTAGAGCCCATCCAGGCCGCCTCAAGTCACCTTGAGGCGGCTTTTTCATGGGCCTTGTGCTTACACCACCACCGGCTCAGGCTCCAGCCGAATACCAAACCGCTCGTAGACGCTGGTCTGAATCGCCTTGGCCAGCGTCATCACCTCACCGCCCGTGGCCGGGTTGCTGACGCCGCCCTTGTTGACCAGCACCAGCGCCTGCTTGTCGTACACGCCGGCATTGCCCACGCTCTTGCCCTTCCAGCCGCAGGCGTCAATCAGCCAGCCCGCCGCGAGCTTGACCGAGCCGTCAGCCAGGCGGTAGTGAACAATTTTGGGCTCGCGCTGGATGATGTCTTCGCATTGCTCAAGCGAGACGGTCGGGTTCTTGAAGAAGCTGCCGGCATTGCCGATGACCTGCGGATCGGGCAGCTTGGCTTTTCGGATTTCGCAAATCCACTCATAAATTTGTAGCGCGTCAGGCATGTCCACCTTGGACTGCAGCATCTTTTTATCAATATCGGCATAACCGAGCACCGGTTTCCAGGCCTTGGGCAGCGCAAACCGCACCCGGGTGATCAGCGCCTTGTCGGCCAGGCCGAAACCCTGGGCGCCGGCGCTGCGGGCCGTGCTGCTGTGCTTGAACACCGAATCGCGGTAGCCGAACGCGCATTGCGCCGCATCGAGCGTGAAGGGCTGGCCGGTCGTCAGGTCGATGGCATCCAGCGAATCAAAACGGTCTTGCAGCTCGACCCCGTAGGCGCCGATGTTCTGCACCGGCGTGGCGCCCACCGTACCCGGAATCAGCGCCAGGTTTTCCAGGCCGGGGTAGCCGTTTTGCAGCGTCCAGGTGACCAGGTCGTGCCAGTTTTCGCCCGCGCCGGCCTCCACAATCCAGGCTTTGGCGTTCTCGCTGACCAGGCGCCGGCCCATGATCTCGACCTTGAGCACCAGCGGCTTGACATCGCCGGTCAGCACGATGTTGCTGCCGCCGCCCAGGACAAATTTGGGACTGGCCTGCAGGGCCGGGTCCTGCAGCACGGCAGCAATGTCGGCTTCGCTCTTGATGCGCACCAGGGAAAGTGCCTTGGCAACGATGCCAAAGCTGTTGGAAGACTGGAGGGGAACGTTTTTCTCGACTAACATCTTGAGATTGTCTCACCCCCCGTGTAATCCTCTATTAGCAAAGCCGACACCATGCCTTCTTTTGATACTGTTCTTGAAACCGATTTGGTCAAGGTCAAAAACGCCGTTGAAAACACCGCCAAGGAAATCGGCACCCGCTTTGACTTCAAGGGCACGGCCGCCTCGGTCGAGTTAAAAGAAAAAGACAAGGAGATCATCCTGATTGGCGACGGCGATTTCCAGATCGACCAGATCCACGACATCCTGCGCAACAAACTCACCAAGTCCGGCGTTGACGTGCGCTTCCTGGACATTGGCAAGGTCGAGAAAATCGGCGGCGACAAGGTCAAGCAGATCACCAAGGTGCGCGACGGCATCGAAACCGAAGAGGCCAAGAAAATCCAGCAGCTGATCAAGGGCAACAAGATGAAGGTGCAGGCAGCCATCCAGGAAGGCAAGGTGCGGGTGACCGGCGCCAAGCGCGACGACCTGCAGGCGGCCATGGCCTTGATTCGCGCCGAGATCAAGGATCTTCCGCTCAGTTTCGACAACTTCCGCGACTGAATTCATTGGCGCTCATGCCTGCATCTGCCCGCGCCATGGCGCTCGGAGCGCTGGCCGGCCTTGCCGTCTCGCTGGCAGTTTCAAACGTACATGCGCAATCCGTTGCACTGGCCGGCATGCTGGGCAACAAGGCGCTGCTGGTGGTCAATGGCACGGCGCCAAAAACCGTGGCGGCCGGTGAGACGCATCAGGGCGTCAAGGTGATTTCCACCTCGGGCGACCAGGCCGTCATTGAGCAGTCGGGCAAACGCCAGACGCTGCGGGTCGGCGAGGCGCCCGTGAGCATGGGCGGCAGCAGTGGCGCCAGCGGGCGCGGTAGCCGGATCGTTCTCACCGAGAGCGGCGGCGGCCACTTCATGACGGCCGGACAAATCAATGGTCGTGCCGTCCAGTTCATGGTTGACACCGGCGCAACCAGCATTGCCATGAGCACGGCCGACGCCGAGCGCGCGGGCATCAGTTACAAAAGCGGGCAAGCCGTGCAGATATCCACGGCCAACGGCACCGCCCAAGGCTTTCGCATCAAGCTCAACTCCGTGCGGGTGGGCGATGTCGAGGTCTACGACGTGGATGCCGTGGTCACACCGCAGCCCATGCCCTTCATGCTGCTGGGCAACAGCTTTTTGACGCGCTTTCAGATGAAGCGCGAGAACAACCTGATGACGCTGGACAAGCGCTACTGACCAGCCTTCTTGACGCCGCGCTTTGAGGCGCCGATTTTCGACTCGGTCCCCTTCAGCAGCTTGCTGATGTTCTCGCGGTGGCGATACACCAGCAGCGCGCTGATGGCAATCATCACGACCAGGATGTTTTTGTCGACATACCAGGCCGCCCGGTCACCAAACAGGTAATACAGCGGCGCAAAAACCGCTGCGGCCAGCGATGCCAGCGAGGAATAGCGCGAGAAATACGCCACGATCAGCCAGGTTGCCAGCGTCGCCAGACCCAGCCAGCCGCTGATGCCCAGCAGCACGCCGGCCGCCGTCGCAACGCCCTTGCCGCCCTTGAACTGGAAAAATACCGGGAACAAGTGCCCCATGAAAGCCGCCAGGCCGACGAGCGCGACCGTGCCGTCGCCCAGGCCGTAGCTGCCGCCCAACCACTTGACCAGCACCACGGGCAGCCAGCCCTTCAGGCCATCGAGCAGCAAGGTCGCCACCGCCGCCGCCTTGCTGCCCGAGCGCAGCACGTTGGTGGCGCCCGGGTTGTTGCTGCCGTAGCTGCGCGGATCTTTCAGGCCCATGGCCTTGCTCACGATGACCGCAAATGACAGCGAGCCGAGCAGATAGGCCAGCAGCGTGGCGCCCATTGAGTACGCGTATTCCAAAATCGTCTCCCCTTGTTATTCGATCAGTGCACACTGCACCGATTTTGCACCGAGCAGCGCGGCGCAGACCTGCGGGTCCATGCCGACCAGGTAGCCGCGCCGGCCTCCGTTGATGACGATTTCAGGCAGGCCCAGGATGCTTTCCTCGATATACACCGGCATGGCTTTGCGCGTGCCGAAAGGCGAAGTGCCGCCGACCAGGTAACCGCTGTGGCGCTGGGCCACTTCGGGTTGGCAGGGCTCGACTGATTTGGCGCCAATTTGCCGCGCCAGATTTTTCGTCGACACCTTGCGGTTGCCGTGCATCAGCACCAGCAAGGGCCTGGCGTCCTGGTCCTGCATGACCAGTGTCTTCACCACCGTAAAAGGGTCCAGGCCCAGCACCTGGGCGCTGTGCTGCGCGCCGCCGTGCGCCAGGTACTCGTAGGGGTGCTCGGTGAAGGCCACCTGGTGGGCCTTGAGCACTTGCGTGGCGGGGGTTTCGCTGACGTGGTCTTTTTTGGCCATGTTACAAAGCGGGGTCGCGAATCTCCCAGCGGATCTTGTCAATCTCGGCCAGCACGTCAGGGGACAAAGTGGTGCCCAGCGCGTCCAGGTCTTCATCGAGTTGCGCCACCGACGTCACGCCGATGATGGTGCTGGCCACCTGCCACTTGGTATAGCAAAACGCCAGCGCCAGCTGCGTGGGGCTCAAGCCATGCGCGTGCGCCAGGGCGTTGTAGCGCCGCGCGGCGGCCAGCGCCTCGGGGCGGCCCCAGCGCTGCTTTTTCATCGAATCGAACTTCGCCATGCGCCCCAGTGACGCCTCTGCGGCGTCGATGCCCGTGGTATCGTACTTGCCCGTCAGCAGGCCAAAACCCAGCGGCGAATACGCCAGCAGCGAGACGCCCAGGCGATGCATGGTTTCGTCCAGGCCGTTTTCCACCGTGCGGTTGATCAGGCAGTAAGGGTTTTGCACCGTGGCCACTTTGGGCAGGCCGTGCTGCCCGGCCAGGCGTACAAATTCATGCACGCCATAAGGCGATTCGTTGGACAGGCCGATGGCACGCACCTTGCCGGCCTTGACCAGGCCGGCCAGCGCTTCGAGCTGGTCGTGGATGGACGACACCGCCTGGTCCTTGGCCGGATCGAAATACACCACGCCGAACGCGGGCACATGGCGCGCGGGCCAGTGGATCTGGTAGAGGTCGATCACGTCGGTTTTCAGGCGCTTGAGGCTGCCTTCACAGGCCTGCACGATGTCCTGCGGCGTCAGGTCGGGGCTGCCCTTGCGTATCCAGGGCATGCCGCGCGCCGGGCCAGCCACTTTGGTGGCCAGCACCAGCTGGCTGCGGGCCGACGGATTTTTTGCAAACCAGTTACCGAGAATGGTTTCGGTGGCCCCAAAGGTCTCGGCGCGTGCGGGCACCGAATACATTTCGGCCGTATCCAGAAAGTTGACACCGCGTGCCAGCGAACGGTCCAGGATGGCATGCGCCGCGGCTTCATCGACCTGTTCGCCGAACGTCATGGTGCCCAGGCAAACAGGGGTGACGTGCAGATCGCTGGCGCCGAGTTGAACTTTATTCATGAAAATCTCAGTTGATAAATGAAGGGCGCAGCCAAGCGCCCGGCGCCCGGGCGCGCAGCGGCAGGGCTCGCAAATGACTAGTTTAAGGGCTACAGCGCTCGCTTGCGGGCACCCAACTCGCGCCCTTGTCTTACAACTGCTCACCATTTGAATGCCTAACATCCACTCACCAGCACTTAAATGCGCAATTGATTCAACCCTATCCCTTTCGAGGAGCTCCCCATGAATAAATTTCTCATCACCTCTTTCACCGCTGCAACATTGGCCATCGCCGGCCTTTCAGGCTGCGCCAACATGAGCGAAACCCAGCGCGGCACGGCTCAGGGCGCCGGCATTGGCGCGGGTCTTGGCGCACTGCTGGGTGCGGCCACGGGCGGCTCCAAGGGGGCGGCACAGGGTGCTGTTCTGGGCGGCGCCGTGGGTGCCGGTGGCGGCTACCTCTGGTCCAAGAAAATGCAGGACCAGAAAGTCGCGATGGAACGCGCCACCGCCGGCACCGGCGTGGCCGTCAGCCAGACCGCCGACAACCGCCTGAAGCTGGACATCCCCGCCGACATCTCGTTTGACGTGGGCCGCTCCGCCATCAAGTCCAACTTTGCGCCAGTGCTCACGCAATTTGCCAGCAGCCTGAACCAGAACCCCATCACCACGGTCACCATCATTGGTCACACCGACAGCACGGGCTCCGACGCCATCAACAACCCTTTGTCGGTGGACCGCGCCAATTCAGCCCGTGACTACCTGGTGAGCCGTGGCGTTGCGTTCCAGCGCATTGCCACCGACGGCCGCGGTTCACGCGAACCGGTTGCCAGCAACGACACAGCGCAAGGTCGCGCCCAAAACCGCCGCGTCGAGATTTATGTCGCCGAACCAGTCGCCCAGCGTTAAGCCCGGCACTGCGGTTTTTAAAAAAGCACCTTCGGGTGCTTTTTTTGTGGACGCTGGCAGCCTGTCGGGCTTTGGTCGTCGAGAGCGAAAATTGGCCCCAGCGAGGGCAGTTTTTGCCGGATTTGCAGGCCCATAGCCCCGCTATGGGTCAAAAAGACGGTGAAAAATGGACCGCTGCGGTCAATTTGCAGCCGACGATTCCAAAGCCCGACAGGCTGCTGGTAGCGCCCACAACACATCAGGCGTTTTTAAACCGCTCTTCCTCCTGCAGCCTGAGCACCCGGCGCTGCACCTTGCCGGTGGTGGTCATGGGCAGCGCATCGATAAATTCGATCTCCTTGGGGTACTCGTAAGGCGCCAGCATGGCTTTGACATGGGCCTGCAGTTCCTTGACTATTTTTACATCAAATTGGCCTGTAGCCCCCGCCAGTCTTGCACGAGCAGCTATTAAATCAGGAGCCAGAACGACATAGGCCTTGACCACCGCACCGCGCTCTTTGTCGGGTTTGGGCACCACGGCGGCGTTGGCGACCGCCCGGTGCTTGACCAGGCAGTTTTCGATCTCACCCGGACCAATGCGATAACCGGCCGCCTTGAAGATGTCGTCAGCGCGGCCCTCGTACCAAAGGTAGCCGTCGGCGTCAACCCGCGCCAGATCACCGGTGCGGCACCAGTCGCCGGTGTATTTGGCCTGCGTGGCGGCCTCGTTCTTCCAGTAACCCAGAAAAAAGATCGGGTCCGGCACGCCGTGAACGTCAAAGCGGTTGACCGCCACATCGCCCGGTACGCCAACCGCGCATTCATTGCCATCCTCATCAATCACCGCCACGCGGTGGCCGGGGTAGCCCTTGCCCATGCTGCCCGGTTTGGCGGGCCAGCCTATGGCCCCCACGCTGGTCGCTTCGCGTCCTTTGCTGCCCCCCGAGGGGGCTGAACTTGCTTGGGGCGGCCCGGCGCTGCGTTCGCTCCGCTCCGCGCTCACGCGATTCATGGCACAGTTACCGACGACATAGTTGATCTCAGTCTGGCCAAACATCTCGTTCACCGTCACACCCAGCTGCGCCTGGCAGTAGTCAAACACCGCGTCGCCGACCGCTTCGCCCGCGCTCATCAGGCCCTGCAGCCTGAGCGTGAACCATTCGCCGGGCAGCGGGAAGGCCTTCATCATGGCCTTGAGCGCGGTGGGGAACAAAAAGCTGTGCGTCACGCCATGCTGCTCCATCAGGCTGAAGGCCAGTTCCGGGCTGAAGCGGCCATTGAAGGCCACAATCGGCCGGCCAAAATACAGCGTGGGCAGCAGCGCATCCATGAGCCCGCCGGTCCAGGCCCAGTCGGCCGGGCTCCAGAACACGGCATCCGACGACGCATTGGCCTGGCCATCAAAGCCAAACCAGTTCTGGCTGCAGACAAAGCCCGGCAGGTTGCCAATCAATGCCCGGTGCGCCAGCAGCGCGCCCTTGGGCGGTCCGGTGGTGCCGCTGGTGTAGATCAATATCGCCGCCTCGTCGGCCTTGGTCTTGACCGCCGTGAAGGCGCGCTGCTGCGCGGCCAGCGCGCTGGCATAGTCGACATCGCCCTGCCCTGCGGCGGTGCCGGCCGCCACCACCGTGCGCAGCGCCGGGCATTGGGCTCTGACCGCCTGCATGTTGGCGATGGTGCTTTCATCGCAAAGGGCGACCACCGCCTCGCTGTCCTGCAGCCGAAACGCCAGCGCCTCGGGGCCAAACAGCATGGACAGCGGCATCGCGACCGCGCCCATCTGAAACACCGCCATGTAGGCCACCGCAGTCTCAAAGCGCTGCGGCATCACGATGGCCACGCGATCCCCGCGCACAACCCCCAGCCCGGCCAGCACATGGCTCAGCGCATCAGCCGCCTGCTGCAGCTCAAAATAAGTATAAAAAAGGCCTTTAGCCCCCACTGCATGGGCGCGAATGGCTACTCTTTTGGTAGCGCGTTGCTTGCCCTTTTCAGCGCGCGCCCAGCGGCTGCAGCAAACTTCGGCGATGTTGAAGTGCTCATCGACCTGCCAGCGAAAGCCGCTGTGCAGCGCCGCATGGTGGTCGGGCGGGTTGGTATGCCCCGTCTGGTTTGTGTCCCTGTTTTGACTGCGCTTCAACGTGAGTCTCCTTATGATCAGCCCACAATGTACAAAGAAAACCGATCTTCCAGCAGCGAGTTTGTCCCTATACGCGGACTCAGTTACCACGTTCAACGCTGGGGCGGCCCTGCCAACCCGGCGCTGCCGCCCCTGGTGCTGGTGCATGGCTGGATGGACGTGGCGGCGTCCTGGCAGTTCATGGTGGACGCTTTGCCCGATGCGTTTGCGCAGGGCCGGACCATCATTGCGCCCGACTGGCGCGGCTTTGGCCTGACCAGCACCGCCGAGGCCGACCACTTCTGGTTTGCCGACTACCTCGCCGACCTCGACTTTTTGCTGGACCACTACGCCCCCGGCCAGGCGGTCGACTTGGTCGGCCACAGCATGGGCGGCAATGTCGCCATGCTGTATGCCGGCGTGCGGCCCGCGCGCATCCGCAAGCTGGTCAACCTCGAAGGCTTTGGCATGCCCGCCAGCCAGCCCAGCCAGGCGCCTGCGCGCTATGCCCAGTGGATGGACGAGCTCAAAAGCCTGCAACGCGGCGACCTGGCCCTGAAAGCCTACAACGACGTGGACGGCGTGGCACGGCGGCTCATGAAAACCAACCCCCGCTTGCCGGCCGACAAAGCCCAGTGGCTGGCCGGCCATTGGGCCCGCCCCAACGCCAGCGGCAAGTGGCAAATCCTGGGAGCACCGGCCCACAAGATCACCAGCGCCCAGCTCTACCGCCTGGACGAAGTGCTCGAAATTTACCAGCGCATCAGCGCACCCGTGCTGGCGATTGAGGCGTCCGATGACTCGATGGGACTGTGGTGGAAAGGCCGGTATTCCCTGGACGAATACCACGAGCGCCTCAAGCAGATACCCGATGCACGGGTCGCCGTGGTCCAGGATGCCGGCCACATGCTGCACCACGACCAACCCGGGCCACTGGCCCGGCTGATCGCTGATTTTCTGGACTGACCCCGTGCATCCGGCATAAAGCGCAGCGTTTAGGGCAAACTCGACGCTTTATGCTTCGCCAGAAGCGGGAACAACGATGCCCGGACCAGCCTATATCCATCAGGAAAACTTTCGCCGTATCCTGACGCGAAACATCAGCCTGCCGCTGGGCGTCGGCGTGCTCAGTGCCGCCGTTTTTGTCGCCCTTATCTTTTACCTGCTGTCGGCCTTGGGCGGGGTCGCGCAAACAGAGCGAGCGATTACCAACGCCAATCTGATCGCCAAGCTGGGCGCCGACATGGAAACCAGCATGTACGGTTTCCTGGTCACCGGCGAAGAACCCCTGCTGCAGCCTTTTGAAATTGGGAAGCCGCGCATCGCAGCCGAAACAAACACGCTGGCCCTACTTGTCCGCGACAACCAGGCACAGGTCAGCCGGCTTGGTCGCATCGGGGCGCTGCAGGCTCAGTGGAATGAATATGCGCAAAACATTGTTTCCCTTCGCCGCAGAAACCTCGACTACCAGCAGCCGGTTCGCTCCGCAGGGGGCAAAAGCCTGACTGATGAAATTCGGCGCGAGTTCGCCGAGTTCATCAGCGTTGAAGAGCGGCTGCTGCAGCAGCGCAACGATGAGGCCAGAAACACCACGTTTTGGGGCATGGCGGCTTATTTGCTGTTCAGCCTGGGCCTGAGCGGTCTGCTGGCTTTCGTTGGCCGCCGCGAACTGGTGCAACTGTCGGACACTTACGGCGAGACGGAGCAAAAGCAAGCGGCCACTGCGCTGCTGCTGGATCAGCAGCTTTGGCTGCGCACCGGACAGCTGCAACTGGCCGAACACACGATCGGCCATCCAGGGGTGGAATCGCTTAGCCGCAGCGTGCTGGAATTCGTGGCGCGTTATCTTGATGCTGCCGTGGCGGCCTTGTATGTCCGGGAAGACGACGGCAGCCTGCGGCGTGTGGCTGCCTATGGCTTCAGCAAGGACTATGAAGAAACCGGGCAATCGTTTTACAGTGCCGAAGGACTGGTAGGACAGGCCGCCCTTGAAAACCGGGTGCTGCAACTCAACGACTTGCCCGACAACTACCTGAAAGTCACCTCGGGCCTGGGCCAGGGCACGCCGCGCCATGTGCTGGTGGTACCGGTACAAAACGAGGGAGAGGTCAACGGCGTGCTCGAACTCGGGTTTCTGCGGGCGCTCGGCCCGCGCGATCTGGAGTTCGTCAACATGATCGCCACCAATATTGGCAACTCCATCCACGCGGCGCTTTATCGCCGACGGCTTCAAGACGTGCTGGCGGAAAGCCAGCGGCTCAACGAAGACCTGCAATCGCAGCAGGAAGAGCTGCGCACGGTCAACGAAGAGCTGGAAGAGAAGTCGCGGGTACTCAAGGAGTATCAGGTGAATCTTGAAAACCAGCAGGCTGAGCTTGAGCAAACCAACCACCGGCTGTCCGAGGTCGCCTTGTCGCTGGACCAGAAAAATGGCGCGCTCAATCAGGCGCAAATCCAGCTGGAGGAGCGCGCCGAGGAGTTGAGCCGTGCCAGCCGCTACAAGTCCGAGTTTCTGGCCAACATGTCGCACGAGCTTCGCACACCGCTCAACAGCTCGCTCATCCTGGCCAAGCTGCTGTCGGATAACCAGAAGGGCAATCTCGACGCCGAGCAGGTCAAGTTTGCGCGGGCGATCTACTCGGCAGGCAATGACCTGCTCAACCTGATCAATGACATCCTCGACATTTCCAAGGTCGAGGCAGGCAAACTCGAACTCTCGCCCGAAGACATCGCCGTTGGCAAGCTGGTCGATTCGCTCAAAAGCACTTTTGAACCACTGGCCGGCCAAAAGAAACTGGCGTTCGAGGTCAACATCGAGCAGGGCACGCCCGCCACGCTGGTGACCGATCGCCAGCGCGTCGAGCAGATCCTGAAAAACCTGCTCTCCAACGCGATCAAGTTCACCGAAGCGGGCAAGGTCAGCCTCACCGTGTCGCAGCAACCCGGAGGCTACCTTGCTTTTGCCGTGCAGGATTCGGGCATCGGCATTCGCCAGGACCAGCAGCAGCTTATTTTTGATGCTTTCCGCCAGGCCGATGGCACGACCAGCAGGCGCTACGGCGGTACCGGCCTGGGCCTGTCGATTTCGCGCGACCTCACCACGCTGCTGGGCGGATCCATCTCGGTGAAAAGCAGCGAAGGCCAGGGCAGCACCTTCACCCTGCTGCTGCCCTGCAACTGGAACCCGGCACAGGTGGAAGCCGGGCCGCCAGCGGCCCAGCGTTCACCCCTGTCCGTACCGCCCGCGCAGGCGGCCGCCCGAGGGTCTGCAGCGTTGCCTGGCGCTGCCGAGCCCGCGGCTGCGCCGGTGCCGACCTTCGCCGACGACAGGCACCAGCCGCCACGCGGTCGCCTGGTGCTGGTCATTGAAGACGATGCTGCTTTTGCGCAGATCCTGTATGACCTGGCCCATGAGCTGCAGTACAGCTGCCTGGTCGCACACAGCGCAGAAGACGGTTTCGCCCTGGCGACACAGTTTGCCCCAAGCGCCATTCTGCTGGACATGGGCCTGCCCGACCGCTCGGGCCTGTCGGTGCTGCAACGGCTCAAAAGTAATCCGCAGACACGCCATATCCCGGTGCACGTGGTGTCGGCCCATGACCGCAGGGAGACGGCCCTTCAAATGGGCGCGATCGGTTACGCCATCAAGCCGACAACGCGCGAGCAACTCAAGGAAGTGTTTAAAAAGCTGGAAGCCAAACTGACGCAGAAGCTCAAGCGCGTGCTGCTGGTCGAAGACGATGCCTTGCAGCGCGCCAGTGTGATCCGGCTGATTGGCGATGACGACGTGGAAATCACGGCGGTGGCCACTGGCACGGAAGCACTGGCGCTGCTGGCCAGCACCATTTTTGACTGCATGATCATTGACCTGAAGCTGCCCGACATCCAGGGCTATGAGCTGCTCAAGCGCATGTCGACCGAAGATATCTGCTCCTTCCCGCCCGTCATCGTGTACACCGGACGCAACCTGACGCGCCAGGAAGAAGCCGACCTGCTGAAGTATTCACGCGCCATCATCATCAAAGGCGCGAGCTCGCCCGAGCGCCTGCTCGATGAAGTCACCCTCTTCCTGCACAAAGTGGAGTCCGAATTGACTGCGGAACGGCAGACCATGCTGAAAATTTCGCGCAGCCGGGACAGGGTCTTTGAAGGCCGCAAGATCCTTCTGGTCGACGACGACGTGCGAAACATCTTTGCCCTGACCAGCGCCCTGGAGCAAAAAGGCGTGCTGGTCGAGATCGGCCGCAACGGTTTTGAGGCCATCAGCAAGCTCGAAGAGGTCGAGGGCATCGACCTGGTCCTGATGGACGTGATGATGCCCGGCATGGATGGCCTGGAGGCCACGCGCCGCATCCGCCAGGACCCGCGCTTCCAGAAGCTGCCCATCATTGCCGTCACAGCCAAGGCCATGAAGGACGACCAGGAGCAATGCCTCAAGGCCGGCACCAATGACTACCTCGCCAAGCCCATCGATCTCGACCGCCTGTTTTCGCTGCTGCGCGTCTGGCTGCCCCACATGGAACGCCTCTGAGCATGCCGAAAAGAATGCACACGGCAGGGCCGCCTCAAGGCGTGGTGGCCGCAGCCGCAGATACCGAGAGGGAGTTGCGCCTGCTGATGGAGGCGATTTACCTCCAGTACAGCTACGATTTCCGCGACTATGCGGGCGCATCGCAAAAGCGTCGGGTGCTGCAGGCGCTGGCGCAATTGGACTGCCCGACGATCCCGGCCCTGCAGGCCAAGGTGCTGCACGATCCGGCCCTGTTCATGCAGCTGCTGCAGTACCTGACGGTTCCGGTCAGCGAGATGTTCCGCGACCCCCCATTTTTCCTGGCCTTGCGCCAGCAGGTCATCCCAAGACTGCGCACCTATCCGTCCGTCAAGATCTGGATTGCTGGCTGCAGCACCGGCGAAGAAGCCTATTCACTGGCCATCCTGCTGAGGGAGGAAGGACTGCTGGAGCGCTCGCTGATTTATGCGACCGACATCAACGCGAAGGCACTGGACAAGGCGCGGCAAGGCATTTTCTCCCTCAGCAGCATCAAGGGCCACACCGCCAATTACCAGAAAGCCGGCGGCAAGCAGGCGTTTTCCGACTACTACACCGCCGCTTACGACGCCGCGATTTTCGACAAGTCGCTGCGGGAGAACATCACCTTCGCCGACCACAGCCTGGCGACAGACAGCGTGTTTTCCGAAACCCAGCTGGTGTTGTGCCGCAACGTGCTGATCTATTTCAACAAGAAGCTGCAGGATCGCGCGCTGGGGCTGTTCCATGAGTCGCTGAGCCACCGCGGCTTCCTCGGCCTGGGGAGCAAGGAGAGCATCGACTTTTCCGCCTACGCCACACGCTTTGAGCCGCTGGACAAGCCCGAACGGATTTTCCGCAAGCTCCAGGCGGTTTCGTCCTGATGGAAGTGATGCAGGCAACAAAAGAGCAGCGCATCGAAGCGGTCGTCATTGGCGCTTCCGCTGGCGGCGTGCATGCCTTGCTGGCCTTGCTGTCGGGGCTGCCGGGCAGCTTTCGCCTGCCGATTGTGGCGGTGCTGCATTTGCCCGAAGGCCGGGACAGCCTGCTGGTCGAAATTTTCCAGCACCGGCTGGCGATCGCGGTGCGTGAGGCGGCCGACAAGGAAAGCATCGCACCGGCCACGCTGTATTTTGCCGGGTCGGGCTACCACCTGTCGGTGGAAATGGACCGCTCATTTTCTTTAAGCTGCGAAGCGCCGGTGAATTACTCACGCCCTTCGATTGACGTGCTGATGGAGTCTGCCGCAGACGCCTATGGCGCAAGTCTGGCCGGCATTTTACTCACCGGCGCCAACTTCGACGGGGCAGCAGGACTGGCTAAAATAAGGCAGCAAGGTGGACTCACCGTGGTACAAGACCCGGCCGAGGCCCAGGTAGCCACCATGCCACAGGCGGCCATCCGCAAACTGCACCCCAATTTGATTCTCACTCTGGACGGCATCCGCAGCCTGCTCCTAAAACTGGATGGAAATTCATGCTGAACAACGACACCCCCAAGGCCAAGATTCTGATCGTGGACGATCTGCCCGAGAACCTGCTCGCCCTGGAGGCACTGATTCGCCAGGAGGACCGGATTGTTTTACAGGCCTCGAGCGGGGAAGATGCGCTGGCGCTGCTGCTGGAGCATGAATTCGCGCTGGCCATTCTGGATGTGCAGATGCCGGGCATGAACGGGTTTGAGCTGGCCCAACTGATGCGCGGCACCGAAAAAACCCGCCACATTCCGATCGTGTTTGTCAGCGCTGCCGGCAAGGAGTCGAACTATGCGGCCTGGGGCTATGAAAGTGGTGCCGTGGACTTTCTGTACAAGCCGCTGGACCTGTTTGCAGTCAAGGGCAAGGTCAATGTTTTTGTCGAGTTGTACCGCCAGCGCCAGGAAACCCACAAGCAGGTTCAGGCGCTGGAAAAGAGCCGGCAGGAACAGGCAATGCTGGTGCAACAACTGCAAAGCACCCAGGGCGAGCTGCAAAGCGCCATACGCATGCGCGATGACTTCATGTCCGTGGTGGCCAACGAACTGCTGACGCCGCTCAACACGCTGTTTCTCGAAGTGCAACTGCGCAAGGTGGAACTGGAGCGCGGAAACACCGCCCTCTTCGGCGAGGCCTACCTGCAAAAAATGGTGCTCCGCGACCAGCGCCAGGTCCAGAGCATGGTCAGTTTGATCGACGACATGCTCGACGTCTCGCGCATTCGCAGCCACCGGCTGTCGATTCGCCCGCGCGAGGTCGAGCTCTCCGCCCTGCTGGCCCGCGTGGTGGAACACCTGTTCCTCCAGGCCGCCGCCGCCGGCAGCACCATCACGCTGCACGCGGGCCAGCCGGTGACCGGCCTTTGGGACGAGTTCAGGATCGAGCAGGTGGTGATCAACCTGTTGACCAACGCGCTGCGCTACGGCAACGGTCAACCGGTCGAGATCAGCCTGACGCCGGCACATGAAGGCGCCCGCATCGACGTTCGCGACCAGGGCAAGGGCATTGCCGCGCAGGACCAGCAGCGCATTTTTGAGCAGTTCGAGCGTGTCGCGGGAAACCACGGCTCGGGCGGTCTGGGACTGGGCCTCTACATCAGCCAGCAACTGGTCGAAGCGCACGGCGGCACCCTCAGCGTGCAAAGCCAGCCGGGCGAAGGCGCGGTATTCACGGTCATCCTGCCCCTGGCTACGCCTTCAGAAACTGCGAACTGAGCCGTAAAGCCGGGCCGCCCCGAAAAGCGGCGCCGTCACCGGCCTGCGCGGCATGGCCTTTTTTGCGCGCGCCCGCCAGAGCATGAGAAAATCCCGGGTTAACCCCCCAGATCAAGACAGGAATTCCTCATGGACGCAGAACACATCAACCTCATCGACAACCAACTCGCGGACCTCAGCAACCGCGTGAATGAACTTCGGGGGTATCTTTGACTACCCTGCCAAAGAACGTAAATTAAACGAAGTCAACGCCGCGCTGGAAGACCCCAAGGTCTGGGATGACCCGAAGCGCGCCCAGGAACTCGGCCGCGAGAAGAAATCCCTCGAAGACGTGGTGCTCACGCTCGACCGGCTGACCCAGGAGCTGGCCGACAACACCGAGCTGTTTGACATGTCCAAAGGCGACGGCGACGAAGCCGGCATGCAGGCCATTGAAGCCGAAGCGGCCCAAATGGCGGCCGAAGTCGAAAAGATGGAATTTCGCCGGATGTTCAACAACCCGGCCGACCCGCTCAATTGCTTCCTTGACATCCAGGCCGGCGCCGGCGGCACCGAAGCCTGCGACTGGGCCAGCATGCTGCTGCGCCAGTACCTCAAGTACGCCGAGCGCAAGGGCTTCAAGACCATGGTCGAAGACGAATCGGCAGGCGACACCGCCGGCATCAAGGGCGCCACCATCAAGATCGAAGGCGAATACGCCTTTGGCCTGCTGCGCACCGAAACCGGCGTGCACCGGCTGGTGCGCAAGTCGCCGTTTGACTCCTCCGGCGGGCGCCACACCTCGTTTGCCTCGGTGTTTGTCTACCCCGAAATTGACGACTCGATCGAGATTGACATCAACCCGTCCGACGTGCGCACCGACACCTACCGCGCCAGCGGCGCCGGCGGCCAGCACATCAACAAGACCGACTCGGCCGTTCGCCTCACGCACATCCCGACCGGCATCGTCGTGCAGTGCCAGGAAGGCCGCTCGCAGCACGGCAACCGTGATGTCGCCTGGAAACGCCTGCGCTCGCGCCTGTATGACTTTGAGTTGCGCAAGCAGCAAGAAGCGCAGCAAAAGCTCGAAGACACCAAGACCGACGTCGGCTGGGGCCACCAGATCCGCAGCTACGTGCTCGACCAGAGCCGCATCAAGGACCTGCGCACCAACTACGAGACCTCGGCCACGCAGAAAGTGCTGGACGGCGACCTGGATCCGTTTATTGAAGCGTCGCTGAAGCAAGGCGTTTAAGAGAGTGGGAAATTAAAAAATACCAGCCACTTCCTTTTGTCATTGCGAGCGAAGCGCGGCAATCCATGACTGCGCTTGTGCTGCGATGGATCGCCACGGCCTGCGGCCTCGCGATGACGAAGGTGGTTTGGTGATTTCCGCGCCCCAAAGTACGTGAGAACGGTTATGCCGTTTATTTGAGTTTTTACAGAAAATATTGGAAAGTCACCATGCTGCAAATGATTGATGATCGCGGAACTGGACCGGGAGCCGCGGTCATCAACCGTGCCGATTACAGCGCCCCCGCTTACTGGATCGACACCGTCGATCTGTGTTTTGACCTGGATCCTGTAAAAACGCGCGTGCTCAACAAGATGACGCTGCGCCGCAACCCGGACGTGCCGGCGCAGCCGCTCAAGCTCGATGGGGAAGAACTCAACCTGGCGCGCGTGCTGGTCAACGGGCAAGGCACCTCGTTCAAGCTCGAAGGCCAGCAACTGGTGCTCAGCGACCTGCCCGATGCGTTTTCACTCGAAATCTTCACCACCACCTGCCCCGCCAAAAACACCAAGCTGATGGGCCTGTATGTCAGCCAGGACTCGTTTTTTACCCAATGCGAAGCCGAAGGCTTCAGGCGCATCACCTACTTTCTGGACCGCCCCGATGTGATGGCCAGCTACAGCGTGACGCTGCGCGCCGACAAGGCCAACTACCCGGTGCTGCTGTCCAACGGCAACCTGGTGGCGCACGGTCCGCTGGAGGCCGGCCCCAACGGCGCCCGCCATTTTGCCAAATGGGTAGACCCGCACAAAAAGCCCAGCTACCTGTTTGCCCTGGTGGCCGGCCAGCTGGTTTGCCGCGAACAGCGCATCACCTCGCGCGCCGGCAACGACCATGTACTGCAGGTCTATGTGCGCCCCGGCGACCTCGACAAGACCGAGCACGCCATGAACTCGCTGATGCACTCGGTCGCATGGGACGAAGCGCGCTTCGGCCTGAGCCTGGACCTGGAGCGCTTCATGGTGGTGGCCACCAGCGACTTCAACATGGGCGCCATGGAAAACAAGGGCCTGAACATCTTCAACACCAAGTACGTGCTGGCCAACCAGGCCACCGCCACGGACACCGATTTTTCGAACATCGAAAGCGTCGTCGGCCACGAGTACTTTCACAACTGGACCGGCAACCGCATCACCTGCCGCGACTGGTTCCAGCTCAGCCTGAAAGAAGGCCTGACGGTGTTCCGCGACCAGGAATTTTCACAAGACCTGTGCCTGGAGCCCTCGGCCAGAGCCGTCAAGCGCATTGAAGACGTGCGCGTGCTGCGCACCGCCCAGTTCCCCGAAGACGCGGGTCCGATGGCCCACCCGGTGCGGCCCGACAGCTACGTCGAGATCAGCAACTTCTACACCGTCACGATTTACGAAAAAGGCGCGGAAGTCGTGCGCATGATGCAGACATTGGTCGGCCGCAGCGGCTTTGCCAAAGGCATGACGCTGTATTTTGAGCGCCACGACGGCCACGCCGTGACCTGCGACGACTTTGCCCAAGCCATCGCCGACGCCAACCCGCTGTCCGATTTGGCGCGCCTGCTGCCCCAGTTCAAGCGCTGGTACAGCCAGGCCGGCACACCGCGCGTGCAGGCGCACGGCGTGTATGACGCCGCCGCCCGCAGCTACACCCTCACGCTGGCGCAAAGCTGCGCACCGACGCCAGGCCAGCCGGTCAAGGCGCCGTTCGTGATTCCGGTCGGCCTCGGCCTGCTGGGCACCGACGGCCAGGACTTGCCGCTGCAGCTGGCGGGCGACGCCAACGCCGTGGCCGGCACCCGCACCGTGGTGCTGACCGAGGCCAGCGCATCCTTCACCTTTGTCAACCTCGACGCCGAACCCGTTCCGTCCATCCTGCGCGGCTTCACCGCGCCCGTGGTGCTGGCGTTTGACTACACCGACGCCCAGCTGCTGCACCTGCTGGCGCACGACAGCGACCCCTTCAACCGCTGGGAAGCCGGGCAACGCCTGGCCGTCAACAGCGCTGTAAACGCTATTAAATCAATAGCTGACAGCCCAGATTACACCTTGGCCAAGGTGCTAAATGATGCATATTTAGACGCCATGCGCCAGGTCTTGCGCCACCCCACCCTGGACGCCGCCTTCAAGGACCTGGTGCTGACGCTGCCGTCCGAAACCTACCTGGCCGAGCAGCTCGACGTGGTCGATCCCCAGCGCATTCACGCCGTGCGCGAAGCCATGCGCCAGCAACTGGCCACCACGCTCAGCGCCGACTGGGAAGCCGCGTACCAGGCCAATCATGACACCGGCGCCTACACCCCCGACGCCGTGTCGTCAGGCCGCCGCGCCCTCGCCGGCATGGCGCTGACCCACCTGTGCCTGGCGGCGCTGCAAACGGGCGACACGGTCTGGCCCGGCAAAACGCTGCAGCGTTTCAAGGACGCCGGCAACATGACCGACCGCTTCAACGCCCTGGCCGCCCTGGTGTCCAGCGGCCACCCGCTGGCCGGCCAGGCGCTCACGCGCTTTCACGCCATGTTCAAGCACGAAGCGCTGGTGATCGACAAATGGTTCAGCCTGCAAGTGGGCGCGCCTGACCGCGGCGGCAACATTTTGCCCGCCGTCAAGCAACTCATGAAGCACCCCGACTTCAGCCTGCGCAACCCCAACCGCGCCCGCAGCGTCGTCAGCACCTACTGCCAGGGCAACCCGGCCGCGTTTCACCGCCCGGACGCCGCAGGCTACGTGTTCTGGAGCGACCGCGTGATCGAGCTCGACGCCATCAACCCCCAGGTGGCGGCCCGCCTGGCGCGTGCCCTGGACCGCTGGAGCAAGCTGGCCGAACCCTACCGCAGCGCCGCCCGCGAAGCGATTGCCCGTGTCGCCGCCAAGACCGACCTGAGCAAAGACACGCTCGAAGTCGTCACGCGCGCGCTGGCCGACTGACCCTCCCCGACCCCCTGACTGGAGCCTTCCTGATGACCCAAAAAATCTCCCTCACGCGCTACCTGGTTGAGCAGCAGCGCATCGACGGCCACATCCCGCCCGAGCTGCGCCTGCTGCTTGAAGTGGTCGCCCGCGCCTGCAAAAGCATCAGCCGCGCCGTCAACAAGGGCGCGCTCGGCGACGTGCTGGGCACCGCCGGCAGCGAAAACGTGCA
>NZ_JAUXNA010000383.1 GCF_030682935.1 Polaromonas sp. | reverse complement strand
ATCCACCGGATGGCTTTTCTCATGGCCTGCGACGTTCTTCTCAGACGAGGTAAAACCTCAAGCAAGCAAATGCAGCATCAGTTCCACCCTCGCCTTCACCGGACTCAAGCCGTTCGAGTCCGGCAGGCGGTCGTCCGGTTTAGGCAACACGCGGCCATTCAGGCAGCGCGTCGCACGAACCACCTTGATGCCTGTTGCCTGTGCTTTGAGTAAAGCCGATTCCAGTGCATGGTGCAACGTACCGTTGCCCGTTGCTGCGACCACCAGGCCCTGCACACCCTGCGCCACCAGAGCCTCCACCACTGCGCCGCTGACGCCGGCATAGTTCATGATGATTTCAACTTGCGGCCATTCGACCGAAGCAAGCCGATTTGCTATATTTTTCATAGCTGCCTGCACAGGTAACTGTTGCGCTACCGGCCAATTTCTTAATAATCTGACGAAACCCTCTTCGACATAGCCCAGTGGCCCGGCATCGCCCGAGCTGAAAGCATCCAGTTGGTACGTGTGAACTTTCTGCACCTCCAGCGCGCTGTGAATGGTGCCGGCGCAAACCGTCACCACGCCCTTGGCATCCGGCTGGCGGGCCACTGTCAGGGCGTCGAGCAGGTTTTGTGGACCGTCGGGTACCAGCGCTGTTGCGGGACGCATGGCGCAAGTCAGCACAACAGGCTTGCTCGGCTGGCACACCCTGTGAAGAAAATAGGCGGTCTCTTCCAGCGTGTCGGTGCCATGGGTAATGACAATGCCCTGGACATCGGGCTGGACCAGAAAGTGATTGACGCGCCCGGCAAGCGCCACCCAGGCGGAAAAGCTCATGTCCTTGCTGTCAATCTGCGCGACCTGCTCGGTCATGACGGGACCGTTATCGGTCAGCGCAGGAATCGCCGCGACCAGCTCAACAATGCCCACCTCGGCGGCCGTGTAGCCAATGTTGTCCGAAGCACTGGCAGACCGGCCAGCAATTGTGCCGCCCATGCCAAGAATCACAATTGTTTGACAGCTCATAAAAGGTAGCCTTGCATTCTTAAAAAAACTGTATGAAAATACAGCCACTGGATATTAAAACAGTTTCCAAACAGACACTCGCCCGGCTAGACCAAAGACGACCCGGACCTGTAAAACCAAGACCAAGGAGTCCCGGCCATGAGCACCCTCAATGACTTTTCGCATCGCGCCCCTGCAAGCCCCAAGCTCACGGCACGCCAGCAACAAATTCTGGAGCTGATCCAGAATGCGATCGCACATACGGGCGCACCACCTACCCGGGCCGAAATCGCAACCGAACTGGGCTTTCGCTCAGCCAATGCAGCAGAGGAGCATTTGCAGGCCTTGGCCCGCAAAGGTGTTATCGAGCTGGTCAGCGGCACTTCACGCGGCATACGCCTGCGAAGCGACACCCTGCGTTCCCTGAATGAATCCCGAACCAAAAAATTCTCTCTGCCTTTGCAAGGTCTGACCCAACTGGCTCTCCCCTTGGTGGGGCGGGTCGCTGCAGGCAGCCCGATTCTCGCGCAGGAACACATAGACCAAACCTATTATTTTGAAAGCAGTCTGTTTCAACAGCAGCCTGACTACCTGCTCAAAGTGCGCGGTATGAGTATGCGCGACGCCGGCATCATGGACGGTGATTTGATCGCCGTCAAACAGACCAAGGAAGCGCAAAATGGCCAGATTGTGGTGGCCAGGCTTGGCGATGAAGTAACCGTCAAGCGTTTTCGCCGCAACAAGCATTTGATTGAACTGCTGCCTGAAAACCCCGACTTCAAAACCATTGTGGTGGCGCCAGGTGAGCCTTTTGAACTCGAAGGCCTGGCAGTTGGCCTGATTCGCAACACCATACTCCTATAGCCCTCTGTATTTCAGCCGCGCAGCAGGTGGCGGGCGTGTGGTCATGGAAGGCCAACACCCTGATGCAGCGGTCCTGCTGGCAATGCAGCCGGCACGTAATCCTGCCTGTGTAGACCTCTCTCAAACAGGTGTTCATCATGGGAATTATCAGTCTTTCACGTTCGCCAATCTTGTCTGCATTACTGGGGCCGGTGCAGGCTATGGCCGCATGGTTTGTACCGGCACAGCGCGCCTCCAGCAAGTTGGCGGCGCCTCTCTATGCTCAGCAAATCAATCATCAGCTAGCGCTTCCCTTTGATTGTGGCAGCGCTATCAAGTCGGGGAAAATAAAATCTAAAAAGCCTGCTTTCCGACGCCTCAAGGTTGTCCGCGAGTTTGATTCAGGGGTCAGTCCGGCTTGCGCTGGCCGCATGGTTATCTCGGGTCGAATGGCCGACGTCTGCGCAGAACTTGAACGCATGGCCCAGCGCGAGACCACAGCGCACTGAGGACACCCAGCGCATGATGTACGCTGCGTTTGCGCACAGGCGCCCGCCGGTGCGCAACGCTGCCTGCAGCGCGTTTCCTTCCGATACAAGTTGACTGCCTTGGACCGACCGAATCGCGAATGATCAAAAAACTTGCAGGCACAATACCGCCATGAATATTGTGATCCTCGACGACTATCAGGACGTAGTCAGAAAACTAAGCTGCGCCAGCAAGCTGGAGGCTTATCCCGCCAAGGTGTATACCAATACGGTCAAAGGCATAGGTCAGCTGTCGGTCCGACTCAAAGACGCCGATGTGATTGTGCTAATTCGCGACCGGACCCAGCTGAACCGGCAAGTCATCGAGAAACTGTCCAAGCTCAAGCTGGTCGTCCAGACGGGTCGCATTGGCAGCAATGTTGACGTTGCTGCGTGCAGTGAACGGGGAATTGCAGTTGCCGAAGGCACCGGTTCTTCTACGGCGCCTGCTGAATTGACCTGGGCACTCGTGATGGCCGCCATGCGCCGCATCCCCCACTACGCAGCGTATCTAAAGCACGGCGCCTGGCAACAGGCGGGCCTCAAGTCAGCCTCCATGCCTCCAAATTTTGGCATAGGCTCAGTCCTCAAGGGCAAGACCCTGGGCATCTGGAGCTATGGAAAGATTGGACAAATCGTTGCCGGTTACGGGCGGGCATTCGGTATGCGCGTGATTGTTTGGGGAGGCGATGCATCGCGCGAACGGGCACAAGCTGACGGTTTTGAAATTGCCACCAGCAAAGCAGAATTCTTCAAAGAAAGCGACGTTCTTAGCCTTCACCTGCGCCTGCATGAGAGCACCCGCGGCATCGTGACGCTGGAAAACTTGTCGAGCATGAAACCCACCGCTTTGCTGGTGAATACCTCGCGGGCGGAGCTGATCGAGCCGGAGGCACTGATTGCGGCACTCAATCGTGGACGCCCTGGCTTGGCAGCGGTTGACGTTTTCGAATCGGAACCCATATTGCAGGGCCATGCGCTGCTTCGTCTCGAAAACTGTATTTGCACGCCGCATATCGGTTACGTCGAGCAAGACAGCTACGAGCAGTATTTCGGTGCAGCATTTGACAACATCGTCAACTTCATCGAGGGAACGCCGACCAATATCGTCAATCCCGGCGCCTTGCAGGTGCGGCGCTAGGGCGGTGTTGCATGCTTGACGGTACAAATAAAACCGACAGATTTTTATTCAGGGCAAGGCGAAATGGAACTTCCTTGGCAAACCCGCCCAATACCCGTAAAAAAGGGAAGTAAACAAGCCCGAAGAGGCAGTTTGATGTACGGACTGCCGTTTTTTGTACTCGATAGCATCCAGAGTTGCGCCGGATCAGCTGCCTTACTTTACCTTTGCCAGGGGTGGAATCAAGTCGTCGAGGTGGAACTCGATCAGGTTGTTGTCGGGCTCAACGGCCTGTGACCCACGTGCGTTGGCCCCGGAAATTGCTTGCGCTTCAGGCGTGTCATCAAAGTCCAGACTCAGGTCGATGTCCAAGCCAAGACGAGGCGAACTGTGCGGTTGGGTCAGGTCGAATCGTTTCTCCGAAAAAATAGGCCGTTGCGGCTTACTCTCTAGCTCAGCGGACAGGGGCTGGATACTGGTCAGCATGAATTCTGCCGCACGGGGTGAAAACGCTGGAGGGTCGTTCGGCGCAGGGAGGGAGAAGGCTCCTCCGCTCAACTCGGGGTTTTCAAGGCCGGCCGGTCGTTCGATGATTTTCTTGGCAATGGCATGAAGCAGTAGCAACTCGCGGTAAGCGGCAAGACTGAAAACTTCAATGCCTGAGTCGGGCTTGCGAAAAATAGACTCCTCAATGACATCGAGTACCTTGGGGGTGGGCCACAGCGACTCAATGCGCGAGAGTGCGGTCGTGTAGAACTCCAAGCCGTGGGTGTCCGTGCAGTGATCGTCAAACGCAGGAACTTGTGCGTTGAACGTCCGGTTGAAATCCTGGCGCAGCAGTTCGTAATCGTCTTTTCTGCCCAGGCTGTGGTACAGGTCGAACAAATCGAGATAGGCCAGTGCGCTGGTTTCCACATTGTCCGTAATGTGGCCGCGCAACACCTCAACGGCTTTGTCGAAGTCGCCCAGAGACACAAAGAAATCTGCCTGCTGCTGCACATCAAACAACTCCTCCGCATTCACGATGCGCGGCATTCCCGTCAGGCTGGGCAGGCTTGGCAGGCTTGGCGAAAAATTCGGCCGGTCTTTCGCGTCAAGCGGCTTGAATGACCTCGCCGCTGGCGTCATCCTGGAAATATTCAGGTCTGCGACAAGGGCTTCGCCCAGATCGAGATCGAGTTCGGAGTCTGTTGACCTGGATGCCAATCGATCCAGTGTGCCTGGCTTGTGATACCGCGTAGCCGCCTCCTGATTCAACGAGGCTGAAACCTGCATATTCAGTTTGTCATCAGGATCAGTCTCTTTGCGCCACCATGCTCCATCACTTAAGTCCTGGACTTGCCGCCGGCTACGGGTCCAGAGAAAGATCGCAGCCAGCAGGATCAGCGTCAGCAAGGCGCCCAAAGCATAGACCAGCGGATTGCTGTAGCGCTCGCTTCGTGCATCATCAAGCTGGGCCCGGAGTTCCAGCGCGACCTGGCCAGCCTTGCGGTTTTGGGCCAGCATGCTGGCCGCATCCGCCTCCAGGACCTTGATCCGCTGGCTGTCGCGCAGCACGTCTTGCGGCTGGGCGTTAAGCGCCTGCCAGAGCGCGGCTGCGTCAGCACGCTGCCGGGCGTCTGCCGAAGGCATGGTCAGCAGTTCCAGCGAGGAGCGCAACACTGGATCACGCTCGGCGGCAAGGTCCAGAGGGTCGAGCTTGAGCCGGGCGCGTGGAGACCTCAGAACCGGATCCGCCACGGCCCCGGCAGCCAGACGCGCTGACGGGAGGATCACGCGGGGGACTGCGGAAGCTGCCCGGACCACCGGCGTCTTTGTGCCTGGGCTGCTCGTTGCCGGCGCTGACAGCACCGCACTGGCCTTGCTGCCAACGTCGCGGGTGATGGGCAATTGCGCTTTCACCGGCGCTGACGCTGACGCTATTACTTCACCGATTGCGACTGGCGTCTGGCTGGCTCTGTCAGCCTGTATCTCGGCCAGCAGAACATACTTGCGCGTGTTGATTTGTGCACAGCCCTCGCGCACAAGGACAGTGACCACGGGCTCGTCTACTGCCGAATTGGTTCGGATTCGAATCAACGCCTCGCGGGCGCTGGCACCAGTTTCAACTGAAATACGGACCCGGTTTGACGGGATTTGGTTATCACCAAAAAAAACATCGGCGGCCATACAGAGCGCTGCCAAATCTGCCGACGGATCCACCTGAGTCGTCAGCGTAACGTCAAATGGCCTGCCGACAATGGGGGCGCCGCGCATGGGGCCCAAAGACACAGCCGAACTGCTGGCGGCGACACTCAGCAAAAAGGCACCGAACAGGTGTTTGAAAGGCGACTCGGTTGGCGTCATGAGATGGCGCGATTCTGCCATGGCACGGTCACCCGGCATGGTCAGCATGGTCAGCATGGTCAGCCATAATTCAATAATGCAAGTAATTCACAAAAACGTCGGAATTGTCGGTACTGGAGCCATGGGCCGGGGCATTGCTCAAATTGCTGCGCAAGCGGGAAGCGTGGTCAAACTCATGGATGCGCAGGCGGGCGCGGCAGAAAAGGCCCGTGAGGCGATCTGCGCCCAATGGGACAAGCTGGTGGAAAAGGGTCGGCTGGAGGCCGCCCTGGCGACCGCCTGCAAAGCCAGGCTGTTGCTCTGCCGCACGTTAGCCGACCTGGCCGACTGCGACCTGGTGATTGAAGCCATCGTGGAGCGGCTGGACGTCAAGCAAACACTGTTTGCCGAACTTGAGGCCCTGGTTCCCGCACACACCGTGCTCGTTAGCAATACCTCGTCACTGTCCGTCACTGCTATCGCAGCGGCGCTGAAGCATCCCGAGCGTTTCGCCGGCTATCACTTTTTCAACCCCGTTCCGCTGATGAAGGTGGTGGAAGTGATTGCTGGCCTCAAGACCAGCGCAGCCGTCTGCAGCACCCTGGCTGACTATGCCCGCCAGATGGGACACATGCCCGTTCAGGCCCAGGACACCCCCGGCTTTATCGTCAACCATGCGGGGCGAGGCTATGGCACCGAAGCGCTGCGTATCGTGGGCGAGGGCATCGCGGATTTCGTCACCGTAGACCGCATTCTGCGCGAGCAGGCGGGCTTCAAACTCGGTCCTTTCGAGTTGATGGACCTGACCGGACTGGATGTTTCTCACCCGGTGATGGAGTCCATTTACCACCAGTATTACGAAGAAGACCGCTACCGCCCCAGCGTGATCACGGCGCAGCGCCTGGCGGGCGGCATGCTCGGCAGAAAAACCGGCGAAGGCTTTTACCGCTATGTCAATGGCGTGAGCCAGACGCCCGCCGAAGCCCCTGCGCCCGAGGTGGCCGACCTACCGCCCGTCTGGGTATCACCCCGAGCAGCCCGCCGCTCGGAGTTGCTTCAATTGCTCAAGAATCTGGGCGCCAACATCGAGACGGGTGTTTCCGCATCGCCACAGGCCTTGATGCTGGTGGCGCCGCTGGGGTTCGACATCACGACCGTCGCCGTGGTGGAGCGGCTGGACCCGGCGCGAACGGTGGGCATTGACATGCTGATGGATGACGCCACCACCAGGCGACGGGTATTGGCCACCAACCCAGTGACACGCATCGACATGCGCGACGCCGCGCATGCGCTGTTCGCCCGTGACGGCAAGGCGGTCAGCGTGATACGGGACAGTGGCGGATTTGTCACCCAGCGCGTTGTCGCCACCATCGTCAACATCGCCAGCGACATCTGCCAGCAGGGCATTTGCAGCCCGAAAGACCTGGAAACCGCCGTCACGCTGGGGCTCGGCTACCCCATGGGCCCCCTCGCCATGGGCGACCGCTGCGGACCCACTAATATTCTGGAAGTTTTATTTAACATGCAAACCGTTTATGGCGACCAGCGCTACCGCCCTTCCCCCTGGCTGCGTCGGCGCGGCGCCATTGGCCTGAGCCTGCTGCACGAGGAAAGCTGATATGTCCAGCGCATTAAAAAGCAGTAGCGAGGGCAGCACCCTCATATTGATGCTGAGCAATCCCGAGTTCAAGAATGCGCTGGGCCCCGAGATGTACGCCGCAGGCATTGAAGCACTCAACGCGGCCGAGAACAATCCCGACATCCGCAGCGTGGTCATCACGGGCGAAGGCGCGATGTTCTGCGCAGGCGGTAACCTGCAGCGCCTGCAAGCCAACCGGCGCGAGTCGCCCGAAGTGCAAGCCCAAAGCATAGAAGGCCTGCACAACTGGATAGAGTCGATCCGCACTTATCCCAAACCGGTGATTGCCGCCGTCGAGGGTGCCGCGGCCGGTGCCGGTTTCTCACTGGTCCTGGCCTGTGACTTTGTCGTTGCCGCAGACAACGCCGTGTTCGTGATGTCTTACAGCACGGTGGCGCTGTCGCCCGACGGCGGCGGCAGTTGGGGCCTGGCGCGTGCCTTGCCGCGGGCGCTCGCTTGCGAACTTCTGATGTGCGGCGAGCGCATCAGCGCCCAGCGACTGCATACCCTGGGCTTGGTGAACCGCGTATCGACTGCAGGCGATGCCCTCAACCAGGCCCTGCAGCTGGCCGAAAAGCTCAATGCGCGTGCGCCCAATGCACTGGCCAGCATCAAGGAACTCATCAACGATGCGCCTGTGAGCACGCTGAGCCAGCAGCTGGCGAGCGAACGCGATCACTTTGTTCGCAACCTGCACCACGCCAATGCCGGCGAAGGCATTGACGCTTTTTTGCAGAAACGCACGCCGCATTACCGCTAAACAGCCCGCAAAAGGCATGTTGTTATACACAAGTCTGTTTTGCACCAGGTCAAGTGCCTGCTGGCTTGGCTCCTTCCCCCTCTGGGGGAAGGTTGGGATGGGGGCTGGCGAGGCAAGCATTCGTTGATCCGGACTTTGGCGATGCAAGGCAGGCCGAAAGACAACAGCAAGCGCACCTGCTTTATTTGAAAGAATTGCAAGTGCACAGAGCCCCCCATCCCGGCCTTCCCCCAAAGGCGGGAAGGAGTAGAAACGGGCAGCCAGAACCTTCAGAAGGCCAGAGCCTGTCAGAAATTTTGTGTATAACGACATGCGCAAAAGGGGCTCGAATAAGCGCAGCGTAAGCCGGGATCTGCGTTCGTGACAGTGCGCGTGTCGGCCTGCGACATTGCGGGCCAGGTCACGCGCCATGGATTGCCGCGCTCCGCTTTCCATGAACCGCCCCCCGTTTTGCATCGGTTCATGGTTCGTGTGCAGTTCTGGAACGGAACTGGCGGCTCGCAATGACAGGATTTGTACCCAGCGATCTTTTGCTATGAAAAACATAGCATACTGCGCTCACAGTACGTGCGCTACAGCACCAAAACCTTTACAAGATTGAACCCTTGGCGCCAATGGCGCAAACACAAGCTCGTCATCGCGAGGCCAAAGGCCGTGGCGATCCATGGTTGATCAAGCCGATCTATGCGAGTTTGACATCCTGATCAGTTGAAGCCATCAGGCACCGGCACCTGTTCCGAGGTCGCCCGCCTGGTTGATTTGTACTATCCGCCTCCATGAAAAGGGGCGGTTTGTCCTGATCAAAAAAGGGCTCAATGCTCATGCCACCGTTTTTTGCGTCGATATATTTGAGTCAACGGCAAGAGCATTGACATAAATAAATAAAAAATAAAACCAACGGCATTAAATCTGGAGACAAGTATGCGACTAATTGATTATGCACCGCATACCCTTGTTGACTTTTTAATGGAAGAATCCGGCGGATCGCTTATGGAATACGCATTGATAGGATCGATCATCGCTGTGGTCGGGGCACTTATTTTACTGGCACTGCATAAAGAAACATAAAGATCTTCAAGTCACCACGCTGCAGCCCTCAGGCCACATTATTTAAAACGAACACAAAAATAGATCATGCAAGAATTCAACGCATTACTTGAACTTCTGGCCATGCTGGCCAAGGAACCGCGCACAGGTGTTTTGTTAATTCTGCTTGTACTCGCATCCGTAAGCGATTACCGCACCTACCAGATCCCCAACTTGTTAACCGTCAGCGGCATGGTTTTTGGCTTGATTTACAACACGGCCGTCCCGTTCTCAATTAATCTTGGTTTTTTTTGGGCACTCGGAGGACTCTTGGTCGGGTTTCTGATCATGCTGCCACTTTATGTACTACGAGTCATGGGTGCCGGTGATGTCAAGCTCATGGCAATGGTGGGTGCTTTCCTGGGTGTTACCGATACATTGCATGCTGTCATATTTTCTTTCATCGTAGGCGGCATGGCAGCATTGGCATTTGCCTTATTCAACAAAGCGCTGGTGCGAATGTTAGGCAACGTAAAGAACGCTGCACAAATGATGATGATGTCGGCCATTGGCGGCTTCAGGCCAGACGTGCAGATTGAGGCAAGCAAGTCGGTAGGGAAACTGCCCTATGGCATCTGCATCAGTATTGGAACAGTTGCGTATGTAGTGGCAAAGCAGCTAGGTTATGCGTAGGTAATACAACCATACTTGGGGAGGTCAGTAATGAAAAACATTAAAGCCATCGGATTT
This sequence comes from Polaromonas sp., assembly GCF_030682935.1. Taxonomy (GTDB): domain Bacteria; phylum Pseudomonadota; class Gammaproteobacteria; order Burkholderiales; family Burkholderiaceae_C; genus Polaromonas. Next base: position 2,837 of record NZ_JAUXNA010000383.1, on the reverse strand, counting down.
CTATTTCTGGCGTTATTGATTGGTCTGGCAGCTGCAGTTTATGCAGCAGGCTGGGTATCACGACAAGGGAATATTGCCTCCAATAAAGTCGTCGTCGCTGCGGTCGATATTGAACTGGGCAGCAAGGTCAATCCGCAAATGCTGACAACGACAGACTGGCCCAGCGGGTCGATCCCGCCTGGTGCTTTCAAAGACATCAAGGAGCTGCAGGATCGAGTCGTCAAAGTGAGCGTGCTGCGCGGCGATGCGGTTCTGGAACGCAAGCTGGCGCCTGCAGGCACCCAGGGCGGTCTTTCCGCCGTCATTGCGGAAGGCAAGCGGGCAATGACGGTACGTGTCAATGACGTCGTCGGCGTGGCCGGCTTCGCCCTCCCCGGCAATTATGTCGATGTCATGGTCAATGCACAGCAAGATAAAGCCAAGGGCGAAGAAGGCAAACAGATCAGCAAGACGGTGCTGGAGCATGTCCTGGTACTGGCTGTGGCCCAGGAGTCGAGTCGGGACGATACCAAACCCAAAGTCGTCAGCGCCGTCACGCTGGAGCTGACGCTCGAAGACTCTGAAAAACTCGACTTGGCGCGCAGTGTGGGCACCCTGTCTCTGGTGCTGCGTAACCAGGTTGACAAGAAAACGGTAGCGACCACAGGCATTACCAAAAGCCAGCTTTTTGGAGAAAAGGAAGTACCGCCCACCGCCGTGAAGGTAGTGGCTACTGGCAAGCCAAGAGTCTTTACAAGTAGACCGGTGCCGCCGCCAGCTGCTGCTGCTGCTGAGTGCGTCGAGGTGATTCATAACGGTTCTCGAGTTCTGAACTGCTTCTAAAACAACAAACGAGGAAGAAGGTCCAAGTGCATAAAAAATACCAAAACCTGATTTTGCTTGCCACATTGGTCTTGACCGGCCAATCCTTCGGCCAAGTCAAACAGGGCATCAGCCAGGCTCCGCGACCCGCTTCAGGTTTGAAGCCTTGTGAAACCGTGGTGGTTGACCCCCCCACATATTTGACTCTAGGCAAGTCACGCGTCATCCCGCTGGATTACCCTGCAGTCCGCATGCTCGTTGGCGGCCAGTCATCCAGCCGTGCGGGCAGGCCGGCTGCAGCCACCGACAAAGCGGCCGCCGGAACGCCGGCCAATGCACCGGCAGCGCCCGCAGCCTCGGCGCAGTCGGGCTCGGATGGCGTGGCAGACCTGGAAATTACGCTGCTCAGCCCAAGGGAGCTGTTCTTTCTGGGTAAAAAGGCCGGCGCCATGAACGTGATCCTGCAAAGCGCAGACGGGCGCTGCGTGGTCAAAGACATCGTCGTGACCGTCGATCCGGGTACCCTGCAGGGCAAACTCACCGAATTGATGCCCGAAGAAACCGGCATCAAGGTCAAGGGAGCGGAAAACACGCTGGTGCTGACCGGCAAAGTCAGTGACGCCATCAAGCTCGACGAAGTCATGAGCCTGGCGACCGCCTACGGCGATGGCAAGAAGGTCGTCAACATGCTGCGCATCATGACACCGCAACAGGTCATGCTGGAAGTCAAGATTGCCGAAGTCAGCAAGACGCTGCTCGACAAATTTGGCCTCGATTTCGCCCGACTCATTACGTCTGCAGATGGCGTGACGTCCAATTTCATGTCTGGAATTCTGGGCGGCGGTCCAGCCGTCTTGGGGCGCTTCAACCCCAACCTGAGCGGAGGAGACATCACCGGAAGTGCCGGCAGCGTTATCAGTGGGGGATCGGCAGCAGCTGGCGCTACCTTGAACAGCACTGCCAGAGGTGCTTCTCTCTTCGGCATCGATGCACAAAAGAGAGACGGCCTGGTCCGCGTGCTGGCAGAGCCCAACATCATGGCGATTAGCGGTCAATCAGCCAGTTTCCTGTCCGGCGGAAAAATATTCATCCCGGTGGCACAGAACAAAGACGGTGGCGGAACGACCATCACGCTGGAAGAAAAGGAGTTCGGTGTTGGCTTGAAGTTCTTGCCTACCGTACTCGATGGCACCCGGATTAACCTCAAACTGGTTTCAGAAGCATCGGAACTGTCCCAAACCGGATCAGCGTTTACGACGGTCGGGGGTGTGACTTCCGTACTCCCTTCCATCACGACTCGCCGGGTTGACACCACCGTGCAGCTTAACGACGGGCAAAGCTTTGTCATTGCCGGTTTGATAAAAAACAACTTCACCGAAGCCATCAAACGCTTCCCCGGTGTCGGCGAAGTGCCGGTGGTGGGCGCCCTGTTTCGTTCTACCGAGTTCCAGAATGACCAGACTGAATTGATGTTCATCGTGACGCCGCGCCTGGTCAAGCCGCTGACGGCACAAGTGACATTGCCGACCGACAACCACATCGTGCCCAGTCGCTCGGATGTGATCCTCATGGGCACAGGCGAAGGCGCCCCCAAGGAAGCCACGCCAGCGGCCACCCCTGAAACCAAGTAACCGGAGAACATCATGAAAAAATTCGCAGCTCTCATTGTTCTTGCATTACTGGGTGGTTGTGCGACGTCCCTCACACCAAACTACGACGCCAAGTTCGGCGATGCCGTCCGGCAAGCGCGCTTGAAGATGACGATTAACCCTGACGCCGGTACCAATCCCGACCAGGTCACGGGCATGGATGGTAAATCGGCCAGAGAGACGATTCTTCTTTACCAGGGCACTTACAAGGCACCGCCACCAGCGGTCAATGTGATCAATATCGGCGGAGGCATTGGGGGAGGTAACTAGCAGCCCAAAATATGGCAGCCAAAAACAGGAAACATCAGGTGATTAAAAGCATGCAGATGATTTACAAAAATTGATGAAGGAGGATGACTCTATGCAGTAATACCCAGGCAATTGGTT
>NZ_JAUXNA010000376.1 GCF_030682935.1 Polaromonas sp. | reverse complement strand
TTGGACGCTTCGCGCCGTACTTGGAACGCGACTGCTTGCGGTCTTTCACGCCTTGCAAGTCGAGCGAGCCACGAACGATGTGGTAACGCACACCGGGCAAGTCCTTGACACGACCGCCACGAACCAGCACCACGCTGTGTTCCTGCAGGTTGTGGCCTTCGCCGCCGATGTAGGAAATGATTTCAAATCCGTTGGTCAGGCGAACTTTGGCAACTTTACGCAGCGCAGAGTTAGGCTTTTTAGGCGTGGTGGTGTACACACGGGTGCAAACACCGCGGCGTTGTGGAGAATTTTCCATCGCGGGGCTTTTTGACTTGATCTTTTCGACCTCGCGCCCCTGACGAACTAATTGATTGATGGTTGGCATTGAAAAACGTCCCTAAACGTTTGGAAAACGATATAAAAATACAGAAAACTTCTCCGCACCAAAAGCGGAAAAGCTTTCTAGTATAAACCGGATAGCAAAAAGGCTCAAGCAGAACACGCGCGCCGGCGCCTGTCACTTGATCCAGAGCCGGATGGAATCCCAGGCGCGTCCCACGATCCCGGCTTCTTCCACGGCTTCGAGCGCCACCAGCGGCACTTCCGCCACTGGCGCGGGGTTATCACCCAGCATGACCTTGAGCGTTCCCAGCGACTGCCCCTTTTTAAACGGTGCCACCAGCGGATCAGGCCGGGCGACCTGGGTTTTGACTTTGGGGGCGCTGCCGGAGGCCACGGACACCACGATCGCTTCGGGCCGGCCCAGCTTCACGGTAGAGGCCTTGCCTTTCCACACCGAAGGCGCAACGACCGCCTGACCGGCATCAAAGAGTTTCACGGCCTCATAGGCGGTGTAACCCCAGTTCAGCAGTTTTTGCGTTTCATTGGCGCGGGCGCTGTCGCTGGACGCGCCCAGCACAATCGCCACCAGGCGTCGGCCACCGGCACCCAAATTGGGGAAGTCCCGCTTGGCCGTGGCGATCATGCAGTAGCCCGCCGCATTGGTGTGGCCGGTCTTGAGACCGTCTACCGTGGGGTCGCGGAACAGCAAGGTATTGCGGTTGGTGTTGTTGCTCGCGGGCGTACCGGGGTAGTGGTACTTCTTGATTGCCGAATAGCCGATGTAGTCGGGAAAATCCGTCATCAGGCGGGTCGACAGAATGCTCAGGTCGCGCGCGGTCGTGGTGTGGCCCGGCTCGGTCAGGCCTTCCGGATTTTTGTAAGAGGTCGAGTTCATGCCCAGCGCCTTGGCCTGCTGGTTCATGAGCTTCACAAAATTCTCGACGCTGCCGCCCACGCCTTCGGCAAGCGCCATGGTGGCGTCGTTTCCCGACTGCACAACCATG
>NZ_JAUXNA010000372.1 GCF_030682935.1 Polaromonas sp. | reverse complement strand
GAGTCGGTTAAAACTCACGGCGCCGATCAACACGATGAGCAGCGACAGCACGGTGGCAAACACCGGACGGCGTATGGAGACTTCAGCGAGTTGCATAAGAGGACATGGCGTCAATCGCTCAGGTTAAAACTCGGGTCAAAGCTAAGGCTGGATCGCGCGCTGCCGGGACGGCACAGTGGCCGATGGTGCGTCGGAGGTCACCACGCCACAGGGGCTCGGTCCCGATAGCACCGCCCCGGCAGCGCCCGCCGTGGAAGCGGTGGGCGCTGCCCCCGCCACAGGCCGTTCTGCTGCCGGGCGGGCCGAACGGCCACTCGCAAGGTCCACCACCGTGACCACGGTGCCATCGCGCTGCACCCGCTGCTGACCGGTCGTGATCACCGTATCGCCGGGCGCCAGCCCGTCCAGAATTTCCACCTTGCCGGGACTGCGCAGCCCCACCTTGACCTCGACACGTTGGGTCGTCCGGGTCTGCTCATTGGGGCCCTTGAGCAGCTTGATGACGAATTGCTTGCCGCCTTGCGGAACAATCGCTTCTTCGGGAATCACACGGGCGTCGTCCTTCACGCCAAAGACGGCGTTGACCCGCGCGAACATGCCGGGCCGCAACTGCAGCTGGCGGTTGTCAATACAGGCCCGGACCCCGACGGAGCGGCCATTGACATCAATCAGGGGATCTATGGCCTGGATCTGTGCCGAGTATTTCTGGCCGGGCAGCGCATCAATGTCCAGCATCGCCGTCTGGCCGCGCTTGAGCTTGGCTTGAAAACGCTCTGGCAGCCTGAAGTCGACATAAATCGCCTCTATGTCTTCAATATTGACAATGTCGGCGCCATCCTTCAGGTAGTCCCCTGCGCTGACCTGGCGAATACCGGCGATGCCGTCAAAGGGCGCCACAATTTTCAGGCGCGCCGCAGTGGCTTTGGCCAGCGCCAGCCTGGCTTGGGCGACCTGCAGGTTGGCCGCGCTTTCATCGAGAGAGCGCTGGCTGACGAAGTTTTGCGCCACCAACTCCTGGTTGCGCTTTTGATTGGCCAGGGCAATCGACAGTTCAGCCTGGCTTTGCAGGACTTGCGCCTGCTGCAGCTGATCATCAAACTGCACCAGCACTTGCCCTTTGCGCACGCGCTGGCCATCGGTGAAGTCAAGCCGGGTGACGCGCCCACTGACCTCCGGACGAAGCACCACACTCCTGCGCGAGCGCAAACTGCCCACCGCCTGGGTGTCATCGGTCAGCCGGGCCAGTTCTACGCGGGCAACCTCTACCGATGGCGGCCTGCCGCCTGCGGTGCCACGGCCAATGCCACTGGCGGCGCCCTGCGTCGGCGCGGCCACCGGTGACACTACGGCTGCGCTGTCATTGGTTTTTGGCTTTTGATACCACCACGCAGCGCCCGAAGCCGCTGCAATGCCCGCAATGGCTACCGCGGTATAAATTACTTTTGATGCCATGAGCGAGGTAGGAAGAGGAAACTTGTTATGAGAAGAAACAAACTTCCAATGTAGCAGGACCCCATGGCGCGCGCAGCATTTCAGGGTTCGGTGAAGGCGCGCTGCATCAGCTTTACAGCGGCTTTACCAAAAGGCCTTGCCGTCGCTCCATGGCGACGCCTGTAATCATGCCGTGACGCCTGGACGTGCGCTTTCCGCACCCGGTCAGAGTCGGCCCAAGGCGCGTTCCACGCCTTTGTTGGCCAGCGCATCGGCGCGCTCGTTACCGGGGTCGCCCGCATGCCCCTTGACCCAATGCCAGCTGACGACATGACCGCTCAACGTGATCAGCGCGTCCAGGCGCTGCCATAAATCGACATTTTTCACCGGCGTCTTGGCGGCGGTGCGCCAGCCCCGGATTTTCCAGCCGTGGATCCATTCGGTGATCCCTTTGCGCACGTATTCGCTGTCCAGATACAGCGTGACGCAGCAGGGTCGCTTGAGCGCTGTCAGCGCCTCGATAACGGCCGTCATTTCCATGCGGTTGTTGGTGGTCCCCATCTCGCCGCCAAACAGCTCTTTTACGGTGTCTCCCATTGTGAGCAGCGCGCCCCATCCACCGGGCCCGGGGTTGCCTTTGCAGGCGCCATCGGTGTAGATCACGACTTTTTGTGGATTTGTATGCGGCGTTGAATCGTTCATGCGTTGTTGTTGATTTCAGAAAAATATCAGGCAGGGGCCTGGTGTTTGCAAACTTGGCGTCAAGGCTGGCTGCGGGTTGCAGCGTCTTTATTGGCAACGGCGGCGGGAGCCGCCGCCGTGGCTTTATGGGTTTTCCAGCCGGGCTCCAGCAGACGGACCCCGCGAACGCGCTTGACGGCCACCAAAAAATAGACCGCGCCAAAAATGGGCCACCAGCGCTCGCCGGCTGAATCCATCCACTCAAAGCGATCCAGCCACTTCGGGCTGGTCAGTGCCGGACGGTAGCAACCAAAGCGCCCAGACTCTACCTCAAAATTGAGCAGCCTCAGCCAGTCGCGAAGACGCCAGTAGCCGATAAATTCTCCGGTCCTGGGTAAAAACAGGTCTTCGCAGCCCCAGCGCTGGTAAATACGACCACGACGCTGCCGCAGCCCCCACAGGCTGGTGGGGTTAAGACCGCTGATGACGACTCGTCCCTCGGGAACCAGCACGCGCTCGACCTCGCGCAAGGTGGCATGCGGGTCACCGCCCAACTCCAGCGTGTGCGGCAAAACCACGAGATCAAGGCTGCTTTCCGGAAAGGGGAGCGCCCCCGAATCGGTGACCAACGCAGCACGGGGGGAACTTACGGCGATAGTGCCAGTCGGACTACCCTTTGACTCTGACAAAAAGGACTGCGCCGCCGCGGGTGGCGCAGATGCCAGGGCAAGCCACTTGTGAGGCATGCGGTTGGCCTCCAGTGCATCAAGTTCAGGCAAGCCCAACTGCAAGGCATGGTACCCAAAGATATCGCTCACGGCCTCGGCAAAATGCGCACGTTCCCAGCGCAGCAAGTAAGCGCCTGGTGGCGTCTTCAGCCAATCGGTCAACCCTATAATTTGCGAGCTCATCGAAACCACTTCATGTATTTGATTCCCATTCCCGCCTTTGCCGACAATTACCTCTGGTTGTTGCACGACGGCCAGCGCGCACTGGTAGTGGACCCAGGTGATGCCGAGCCCGTGCTGCAAGCCCTGAAGCAGCACGCACTGCAACTAACATCGATTCTAGTCACCCACCATCATGCAGACCACACGGGGGGGGTCGATGCGCTGCGCGAAGCCACCGGCGCCACGGTCTATGGCCCCGCCACCGAGCGCATTCCAGAGCCCTTCACCCCGTTGCATGGCCGCGATACCGTGAACGTGCTGGACCTGGATTTTGAGGTGCTGGATGTCCCGGGCCACACGGCGGGTCATATTGCGTTTTACACCCCGGACATGAACGGCAAACCGCTGCTTTTTTGCGGTGACACGCTTTTCTCCGGCGGCTGCGGCCGCCTGTTTGAAGGCACACCGGCGCAAATGCTGGCCTCGCTTGACAAGCTGGCCGCCCTGCCCGGCGACACGCTGGTGTGCTGCACCCACGAATACACGCTGGGCAACCTGCGCTTCGCGATGGCCGTCGAACCCGGCAACGCCGACCTGGTGGCGTACCAGGCGCACTGTACGCGCTTGCGCGAGGCGGGCCAGCCGACCCTGCCGACCTCCATCGCCCAGGAACGGTCCATCAACCCTTTTTTGCGTACCCGGCAAGCCACGATCATTGCGGCGGCACGCCGCATTGATGCCGCAGCCCATGACGAGACGTCTGTATTTGCCGCCATCAGGCAGTGGAAAAACCAATTCAAATGACACCTCACTACCGAATCGCGGCCACCTTCGCGTCCATCAGCGCCTTCAAATCCCGTCTTGCTTCGCTTGCGCTCCTCCTCGTGATGGTGGCGCTGACGGGTTGCGCCACCCAGCTGGGCATGCCGGGTGATCCGGTGCTCACGACCGGATCAGGCACGGATCTAAAGCCACTGATTCCGCGTGGCCCGCTGCAGGCCATCACGCCGGGCCAGGCAAGATCGCAACGGATTGCATCGACCGAACCCCCCAAGGAGCTGTGGGACCGCATTCGCCGCGGCTTTGCCATGCCCGACCTGCAAAACGAGTTGGTCACTGATCGCGAGCAGTGGTATGCGACCCGGCCAGACTACATGCAGCGCATGACCGAGCGCTCCAGCAAGTATCTCTTTCACATTGTTGAAGAGCTTGAGCTCCGCCAGATGCCGACTGAACTGGCCCTGCTGCCTTTTATCGAGAGCGCCTTCAACCCCCAGGCCGTGTCCAGTGCCAAGGCTGCCGGCATGTGGCAATTCATGCCCGCCACCGGCAAATACTTTGACCTGAAGCAAAACGTTTTCCGCGACGACCGCCGGGATGTACTGGCGTCTACCCGTGCAGCGCTCGACTACCTGCAAAAACTCCACGGCATGTTTGGCGACTGGCACCTGGCGCTGGCTGCCTACAACTGGGGCGAAGGCAGCGTGGGCCGCGCTATTGCCAAGAACCAGAAAGCCGGTTTGGGAACCCGTTACGACGACCTCAACATGCCGGCGGAAACGCGTCTTTACGTGCCCAAACTACAAGCGGTGAAAAACATCGTTGCCAGCCCGCAGGCTTTCAATACTGAATTGCCGTTGATTGAAAACCATCCCTACTTTCAGCAGGTGCGGCTTTCGCGCGATATCGATGTGGCCTTGGCCGCCAAGCTGGCCAATGTGGAAATTGCAGATTTCAAGGCGCTCAACCCATCAGTCCACCGTCCCGTCATTCTGGCGGCGGGTACACCGCAAATTCTGCTGCCCTGGGACAATGCGGCCTTATTCCAGCGCAACTTTGATGCGTACAGCCAGGGGCAATATGCCAGCTGGACCGCCTGGACTGCCCCGGGCACCATGAACCCCGCCGAGGCGGCTCGGCGCACCGGCATGAGCGAAGCCGACCTGCGCGGCGTAAACAACATACCGCCGAGCATGCTCATCAAGGCGGGTTCGACCCTTCTGGTGCCACGCTCGGCCAAGATGGAAAGCGACGTGACCAGCCATGTGGCCGACAACGCCCAAGTTTCTCTGGCACCCGAAATCCTCACGCGGCGCACGACAATCAAGGCACGCAAGGGGGAATCAGTCGCCACGATTGCCAAACGCTACGGATTGAGCGCTTCCAGCGTGGCCGAATGGAACGATGTCGGAATGTCCGCAGCGTTCAAACTGGGGCATCAGGTAGTGGTGTTTCTTCCGCTCCAGCGTGCTGCTGCGCCCTCTGCAGGTCGCAGCAATATCAAGGCGGTCAAACGCAGCACCAGCCAGGCTGTTGTGAAATCAAAAAGGCGCCGCTGACAGCCTTGGGCGAAACTTGATTTACAGCCGAAGCGACCCCGACCCGAACAGGCCAATCAGGCCGATGATAATCAGGTAGATCGCGACAATGTAGTTCAACAGGCGGGGAATAACCAGAATGAGGATACCCGCAATCAGGGAGATGAGTGGGCTGAGGCTGTTTGAGAGATTCAAGGTTTTTCCTAAAGTTTGCTAGCTAACTCGCCGCCGCCTCCCTCGGATAGAGACGCTACCAGCAGGCAGAGAAAGCAGAAGTTTGACTTTACGCAAGCGCACGAAGGGCCGCTGTAGGACGACAGGAAGAGTTGAAAAAATGGCCCTCCGTTTCAATGCTTTTGAGGCTCGCCCGCCTACAACTGTCACGTCATGCGCCGCTTTTCCGTCCACCACGCCCTTGGATCCAGCCACTCACGCCCTGAAGCGCTCTTTTGCCCGGATCGCGAACGCGTTGGTATAGGTTTTATCAAGGTCAATTTTTTCGACCCGGACACCGGGGTCAAAACTGGCGAGTGCCTTCAAGGCTGTACGAGCAGCCTCTTCAGGCATGACCCCGTCGAGCGAGATCGACTCACGCACCTTGTTGAACGACGCGAGGTACAGCGCGCGGTCACCCAGCAGGTAACTTTCCGGCACGGTCTTGATGATGTCGCCAGGCCCCGCAGTCTGAAGCCACTTGAGGCCATGAACAATGGCATTGGCCATGGCCTGGCAGGTATTGGGGTTCTTCTGGATGAAGTCCACAGACGCATAGAGGCATGACGCCGGCATCGGCCCGCCGAAGACTTCCGTCGTACCCTTGAGCGTACGGGTGTCGCTGATGATCTTGACCTCCCCCTTTTGCTCCAGCATCGTCATGACAGGATCGGTGTTGCTCATCGCGTCAATCTGGCCAGAACGAAGCGCGCTCAGTGCGCCAGCAGACGTTCCCACCGCAATGAAACTCACATCGCTGGCCTTCAAGCCACCGCGGGCCAACACCAGATTGGCCATCATGCTGCTGGCCGATCCGGGCGTGGACACACCGATCTTCTTGCCTTTCAGGTCGGTGATGGATTTATAGTCGGGCATGTTTTTGCTTGAGACGCCGAACGCAATCTGCGGTGCCCTGCCTTGCAGCACGAACGACTGGAACATCTGACTCCTGGACTGCAAGCTGATGGTGTGCTCGAACGCGCCGGAGCAGATATCGGCCGCCCCACCGACAATCGCCTGCAAGGCGCGTGCGTCACCTGCAAAGTCACTGATTTCAATGTCCAGGCCCTCGGCCTTGAAGTAGCCCAACTGCTCGGAGATGGTGAGTGGCAGGTAAAAAAAAGCCGCCCTTCCGCCCACCGCGAGTGAAATTTTTGCTTTCTCAAGCCTGGTCTGTGCACGCAGGGCTGGAAGTGCCAGCGTCGCTGCGGCCAATGCAGCACTCCCTGCAAAGAATCGGCGCGAAACAAAGGGTTGGCGGTTCATGCGAAGACCTGTTTTTTTTTGAATGACATGAGCTTACCGGGACGAAAAAAAACCCGCATCGGGGTCATCCCGTGCGGGTTTTCACCAAAGAAAGGCCTGCCGTTACGAACGCTTACTTTCCGGTTGCAGCATCAGCGATAGCCCGAAAAAAGAATCCCGACGTTGACCAACAGCGCCAGGGCCCAGATCGCCGAGCGGGCTGTGGCCAGGTCGGCAACGTACATGATCACGTAGGCCATCCGCAGCACCACAAACAGCAAGGCCAAAATATCCAGTCGGGCCTGTCCCGCCTGCATCAGGTGCGCAATGATGACGGCGGCAAAGAAGAATGGCAGCGACTCAAAGGTGTTGGCTTGGGCAGCATCGGCCCGGGCGCGCCAATCACGCTGCTGTGCCAGCCAAATGCGCGGGTTGTTGTTGTCGTAGCCCCCCTCGCGCGGCGGTGTACGCATCATGCCGGACTTCGCAATCCCGGCACACACCATGGGCAACAAGGCCGCGACCAGCACACACCAGTAAGCGATGGTGAAGCGTGCATATGCCATGATCAATCCTTTTTATAGTTGTGTTTTTTGCGCGTGGGGCAACCAGACATTCGACGCCGCAATCAACGCCTGTCAACCAGCGCGTGGGCGATCGTGCCCAAATCTACATATTCGAGCTCGCTGCCGACCGGCACGCCGCGTGCCAGGCGCGTCACCTGTACGCCCCGGCTCTTCAGGGCCTGGGCAATCACATGCGCCGTGGCCTCGCCTTCTGCGGTGAAATTGGTCGCCAAAATGACTTCCTGCACCTCGCGCGACGCTGTCGGCAAGGGCTTGCCGTCCTCATCCTTGGGCACCACCCGATCCAACAGTTTTAGAAGGCCAATGTCATTCGGGCCGACACCGTCCAGCGGGCTGAGCTTGCCCATCAGTACAAAGTACAGCCCCCGGTAGGCCCGCGTACGTTCCAGCGCCGCCTGATCCGCCGGAGTTTCGACCACGCACAAGGTGCTGCGGTCGCGCTGCGGGTCGGCGCAAGTCAGGCAAACGAGCTGCTCCGTCAGGGTGTTGCACATCGTGCAGTGCCTGACACTGTTGACCGCATGCTCCAAAGCCCGCGCAATCTGGAGGGCTGCGGGCTTGTCGTGCTGCAACAGATGAAAGGCCATGCGCGCGGCAGACTTGAGGCCCACCCCCGGCAGCTTGCGCAACGCCTGGGTCAAGCCCTCAACAGCGTTGGAGGCGGCCATTAAAGAGTGCCGCAGGCGGATGCAGCGCGCTGAACAAGCAACGGGCAAGCAGCGGCGCGCCCTTCATGGGCGTGAGGCGTGCGCAAAACCCGAAAAGCCATTAGAACGGGAACTTCATGCCGCCAGGGAGCGCCGGCATGCCTGCCGTCAGCTTGCCCATTTTTTCCTGGCTAACCTCTTCGGCCTTGCGAACAGCAGCATTGAAAGCCGCCGCCACCAGGTCTTCAAGCATGTCTTTGTCCTCGGTCAGCAAGCTCGGATCTATTTCGATGCGCTTGACATCATGCTTGCAGGTCATGGTCACCTTGACAAGGCCGGCACCGGCTTCTGCGGTCACTTCGACAAAAGCCAGATCGTCCTGTGCTTTTTTCAGGTTTTCCTGCATCGCCTGCGCCTGCTTCATGAGGCCCGCAAGTTGTCCTTTGTTAAACATATATTTTTCCTTTGAATTTTGATTTTTTCTGAATACAGAAACTGCCAGCCATCATATCGGCCTGGCGGCAAGAGGCTTGATACTGCCCGGGACAATTTTGGCACCCCAGTCCCGGATCATTTCCTGCACAAACCGGTCATTGTGAATCGTCTCTTCGGCGGCTCGCTGTCGCTCGGCCAGCGCAGTTGCGTTGCGGCGCGCTGGCGTGTCGGTCACCGTACCAATTTCAACGGCCAGCTTGAAGGCGGCGTCTCCCAGCACCTGCTGCAACGCGGCCTGCAACTTGTCGCGGGCCGCGGGCTGGCTCAGCGACTCGCGCTCGACGCGCAAGGTCCACACCCCGCCCGACTGGCTGCGCAACTCGGACTGCAAGGCCAGCTCTCGTGTCAGTGCGGCAACCGCTTCGGTCGCGACCAGCTGGTTCACCGTCTGGCTCCAAGTGTCGCCAAGCGCGGCACCCAGCATGGGCGCTGCGGGCTCAAGGGCTTGCGCGGGAACCGGCAAAGAGGAAGGCACTACAGGCGCTTCCGAATTAATAGCTATAGACGCTTTAACCACCTGGGCCAAGGCCGTATTTGGCTCATTATTTTCGCTTGCGGTGGGCGCGTGTTCCCTGGCTGGGTTCAGGGCCGGCCGCTCAAGCTGTGGCTTTTTTTCGGGCTCGGCGGCACTCCCCGGCGCAGCCCCCGAAGGCTTGAACGCCAGCAGGCGCAGCAAAACCATGGTTAACGCGGCATATTCATCGGGTGCCAGGCCCAGTTCGCCGCGGCCATGCAGGCACAGGCTGTAGAGCAACTGGGTTTCATCAGCCGGCAGGCTGTGCGCCAGTCGCGTCGTCTCGGCAATTTCAGTGTCCGCATTATCTTCACCCGCCGCCGCCATGCCGGGTACCGCCTGCAGCACCGCCATGCGCTGCAGCACCGTTGTCATCTCTTCCAGCGTTGACGCAGCACTCAGGCCATTGAGGCGCAAGGCTTCGGAGGTCTCGACCACCGTGCGGCCATCACCGCGTGCCAGCGCGTCCAGCAGGCGGAATACATACGTGCGGTCTACGCTGCCCAGCATGGTGCGCACGCTGGCCTCCTGAAGCCGGCCCGAGCCAAAGGAAATGGCCTGATCAGTCAGCGACAAAGCGTCGCGCAAGGAACCGCGCGCGGCGCGCGCCAGCAGGCGCAGGGCCTGCGCTTCAGCGGGTATATTTTCAGCGACCAGTACTTGGGTCAGATGTTCAAGCACGGTCTCGGGCGCCATGGGCCGCAGGTTGAACTGCAGACAGCGCGACAACACCGTCGCCGGTACTTTTTGGGGGTCGGTCGTGGCCAACACGAATTTCAGGTATTCAGGCGGCTCTTCGAGCGTCTTGAGCATGGCGTTAAATGCCGTGTTCGTGAGCATGTGCACCTCGTCAATCATGAACACCTTGAAGCGGCCTACCACCGGCTTGTAAACCGCCTGCTCCAGCAATTGCGCTATTTCATCAACACCACGGTTGGACGCCGCATCCAGCTCGGTGTAGTCCACAAAGCGGCCGCTATCAATATCAGTGCAGGCCTGGCAAACACCGCAAGGCTCGGCGGTAATACCGCCCTGCCCGTCGCTGCCCGTGCAATTGAGTGATTTGGCCAGAATGCGTGACACGGAGGTCTTGCCGACGCCGCGGGTACCTGTAAAAAGGTAGGCATGGTGCAGGCGCTGGGTCGTGAGCGCGTTGCTGAGTGCCTGCACCACATGCGACTGCCCCACCATTTCAGAGAAATTTCGGGGGCGGTATTTGCGGGCAAGAACTAGATAGGACATCTCGACATTCTAAATTGGCCTGGCGACAACTTTCCCGTTGGGAAATATGGATGATGTGGCCTGCTGGTGTCACGTTGATGGCCAACGCCGTTATAATATGAAGTGACGGGCCTTCCCGCATGGTGAAGCGGCCAACCGGGTCAGATGGGGAACCAAGCAGCCCTAACTGCGGAGCCAGTGCCGGGGTCAAGGTCCGTCAACTAATTTCAAGAAAACGTCGTGCAACGCACGTTTTTTGCCAGCTCTTTTCTGGAGTTACTGGCCAATATCAAATCAACGGATTTACTGGAAACGGTTACGCAACCGGGCAATTCGATTGCCCGGGTTTTTTTCTTATTGAGATTGCGCTTTCGCAGGCGTGATGGGCGTCGCAAGCAACGCACATCACATTACAAGCAGCGTTGCTACCTTAAACCTTAACCCGCGTAACCCGGATTAGGCTCGACACCTGCAAGTTTTGGCGTGTTGAGTTTGCGCGGGGCCACCTTGCCGCCGCGGGCCTTGAGCCAGGTTTCCACGACGTCCCAGACCATGGGGTTGCCAGCAGTCTTGGCTTCTTCTGCCACGGGTGCCCAGCCCGCGACCTTGTATTTCTTGCCCGCTTCGATTGGGCGGCCGTTAAGACGCATGTCGTCGATACGACGGCCCATGCTGCCCGCGGGATTACAGCTGTATTGCAAGCCGCCGACACGCACCATGTCGCCCCCCTGCTGGTAGTAGGGGTCGGGATTAAACAGGTTGTCGCAGACATCCTCTAGCACGGTCTTGATGGTCTCGCCCGTCATTTCGGTGACGGTGGCGTAGGAGTAGGTGGTGGCCGTCATGTCCATCAGCCATTCGCGCGTGATGACCTGCCCCGGCAGCAGCGTCGTGCCCCAGCGAAAGCCCGGCGAGAAAGCGATTTCAGCACCCTGCACGTCCATCAGCGCATCGACCAGCAGCTGGTCACCCGTGCCGTTGAAGTTGCCGCGGCGGTACAGCGTGCCTTCAGTGATGGCCAGCTTTTCGGCCAGTTTGGCTTCGTAGGGCCCGCGGACCTTGGTGATGAGCGCGTCCATTTCCCGGTCGGCAGGCAGCATGTTGGCAAACACCGGCAGCAGCTTGTAGCGGAAGTCAGCGACCTTCTTGTCCTTGACGTCAAAGTCCAGCACAGCCAGAAACTTGCTGTTGGAGCCGGCATTGGTGACGATGGTCTTGCCACCCTTGTTGCTGATGATGCTGGCAACGGGCATGCCGTCATGGGTATGACCGCCCATGATGGCATCGATACCGCTGACGCGGCTCGCCATCTTCAAATCCACATCCATGCCGTTATGGCTCAGAACGACGACGACCTGTGCACCCTTGCCGCGAGCCTCGTCGACCATCTTCTGCATGTTTTCGTCCTGGATGCCAAAGGCCCAGTCAGCCACCATGTAACGCGGATTGGCAATCGGCGTGTAGGGGAAAGCCTGGCCGATGATGGCGCAGGGCACGCCATTGATTTCGCGAATCACATAGGGCTTGAAGACCGGGTCGCCGAAGTCGTTGGTCTTGACGTTCTGGGCCACAAAATCAACCTTGCCCTTGAAATCTTTTTCAATGATTTCCTTGACGCGCTCCATGCCCAAAGTGAATTCCCAGTGACCTGTCATCACATCCACGCCCAGCAGCTTGCACGCGTCCACCATGTCCTGACCGTTGGTCCACAGGGACGTACCCGAACCCTGCCAGGTGTCGCCACCGTCGAGCAGCAAGGCGCCGGGACGGCTGGCTTTCATGCGCTTGACCAGTGTGGCCAAGTGCGCGAAGCCGCCCACCTTGCCGTAGCGTTTAGCCGCTTTTTCATAGTCCAGATAACTCAGCGCATGGGCCTCAGCCGTGCCGGGACGCACCTTGGCCACCTTGAGCAAATGCTCGCCCACCAAATGCGGCAACTGGCCCTTCATGGATCCCAGCCCAATATTGATACTGGGCTCGCGAAAGTAAATTGGCTTGAGCTGCGCGTGGCAATCGGTCATGTGCAAAAAGGACACATTACCGAACTTCGGGATGTCATACAGACCATTGGAGGCGGTGGCGGCATCCGCATCTGCATAAGCACCCAAGCCCATGCCGGCCATGGTGCCTGCACCCAGTACCTGAAAGAATTCGCGTTTAGTTAAATTCATAAATTCGCATCTACTTAATTAATATGAGCAAAAAAACCCGGACAAGTGCCGGGTCTGGGTGCATTACTGGTTGACAGGTGATTTCGGGTCCAGCAGCAACGCCACAATGTGCGCAACCTGGGACTCGTTCAATATGCCCATGTGGCCAGCGCGCGGCATGTTGGAGCAGGCGTTATAAGCCTTGGAGTTCCATATCTTGCCCCATGTGTATTCCACCATGGGCTTTGCAGCGGCGCTGGAGGGATCAACAACGCCCCTGATCTTGCCGTAGTTGTAGAGGCTTGGGCCGATGGTGCCGAAGGAAATTTCTTCCTTGCTGATCTGATGGCAGTTGTAGCAGTTGCCACCGTTGGGCGTTTTCGCATCGTCCGTCCAGGTGAGGCCGCGACCGCTTTGCGCAAGCTTTTCGCCCTCTTTCCAGTCACCGAGGAACTTGCCGTTGGCAGGCCATTTCACGGTCTTCAGATTGGCCGCCTCAATGGCCTTGACGATTTTTTCGTCCAGGGGCTTGCCAGCGACATCTGCCGCGCTACTGACCTTATTGGTCTCATCGGTATCGAGGACAGCCGCCTTGACGATGCCCTGGTCGCGGAAGGATGCCTTGACAATATCTGCGGTCAATTTATCCATATCGGCTGAACCCGGCGCGGTGGCGCAGCCGGCTACCACGGCTGCAGCAGCCAGCACGGACAATGTGATCTTGTGTTGCTTTTTCATCGCATTTCTCCAGTTGCTTAGCGCTTGATGGCAGGCGCGACGGACGCCGAACCCTTGCTGTTGACACCGAGGTAGACGCCCAGCGCAACGGTGGCATCGCTGGCGAACCCCGGGTACGGAAAGCGCTGCTGGCGGTAGCAGTCATTCAAACGTTGCTGCATGCCCCACATCTGGCCATTGGACACCCGGTAGGCTGGCCAAGCGGCGAAACCAACGCCATCGCCAGGATTCTTGGTCAGGTTAGGCAGATCCTGCAGGCGGATACGGGTGTCGTCCTGGCCATGGCACGACGCACAGGAGAAATCATGAGAGCCAGCGCGCTGGAAGAACAGGCGCTTGCCTACTTCATAGAACGTTTTTTCCTGCCCGTGAGTCTGGGGCAGATTGAACTTCATGTCCTTGGACTCGGCCGCAATCCAGGTGGCCAGCGCTGTCATGTTGTTCTGCTCGCCCTTGCCAAAGGGTGTCTTGGCGATCTCGGCGGCATTGAACCCCTGCAACGTCTCCATGCAGGTCAGCAAGCGCGATTCCAGGTCTTGAACCCGCTTGGTGTCAGCGAAATAACGGGGTAGCTCTACAAAAACACCCTTGAAGACGCCCGGGCCCTTACCCAGATCACACTGTTCGAGCGATGCGTTCTTGGGGCCCCGCTTTTGTTTCCAGAGGCCCTCCCCCTTGGCTTCGAACAGCTCAGCGGGATTGCCGTCCTGGAGCATAGCGCGGTACTCTTCAATCGACTGAACTGCCGATTTTTGAGCCCAGCCCGCCGTACTCACCAGACAGCCCAACGCGATCCAGGCCAGTGCGTTTTTAGTCTTCATGGTCACCTCGTGCTTGTGTAGTAGTCAAGAAAAAGGGAAAGCTTTCACTTTCCCCAGTTGGAGCATCGAACTTGCTCAGGACACCGTGGCTTCGTCGCTACGCGATTCACCCTTGTTGTCTTTCCATGTCACGGCAATCTTGTCGCCGGCCTTGGCGCCCTTGACCACGAACTGCAGGAAAGGATTCTTTGACACGGCGGGGCCCCACTCGGCGGTCAGCACCGGTTTGCCGTTGTGGGTGGCGGTTACCTCCTGAATGTACCAGGCCGGAACGATCTTGCCGGCAGCGTCTTTGCGCTGACCGCTTTCCATTTCATGCGCCATCAAGACGCGGACGGTAGTTTTATCACCAGCTGCTTGGGCGCGAATGCGCATCGGATCTGCCATTTTTAGCTCCTGAATCTGAATTTAAATTGTGTCTATGGTGGAGTGAATGCTTAACCGCCGCAGCCGCCAAGCGTGACCTTGACTTCCTTCTTGGCGAAGAAGGCCTTGCCATCGTTCATGATGGCGACGGCGTAAACGTCAGAAGACTGGCCCATCTTGCCGCGGATGGAAAATGCAGCTTCAACACTGTCGGTCACATTGAACAAAGCGATCAACGCGGCCGGATTTTTTTCGACCAAGATCAGCAACTGCTTGACCCCGGGCAGCGTGGTGCTCACGCCAAGCGGCACCACGGCGCCGTTTTCGGCAATGTCCGGCCCGGTAATGGTGACGTCCTTGCTTTCGGTCGGGGCGCCTTTGCCCAGGGCCTTGAGCACATCCGAAACACTCTTGGCTTCGAAGGCATCCTTGCTAAATGCAAAGGCGAACTGAGGGAACATGCCCGTGGATGCCAGAAGGCCGGCCACCAAGGCCGTTTTTTTGAGTGCTTGTCTGCGAGATTGCATGCGATTTCTCCTGATTGTTAAATGAATTCTAATAAAGTTATCAACGAATGTCAGTGGTGTAATCCCTGATCATTATTTTGCAGCACCGGCCCCCAGCCAAACCGCAATCGCCTTGGCCTCCACCTCGCCCAATGCCTGGGCCGGCATCGGAATCGGGCCCCAGACGCCCGAGCTACCGGCCTTGATCTTGCCGGCCAGATAGTCCGCCTTGCCGGCGTACTTCTTGGCTATATCGGCAAAGCTGGGGCCGATGATTTTTTTCTCCATGGCATGGCAAGCCGTGCAGCTGTTCTTTTGGGTCAGTGCCAGAGCTGCCTTACCGTCAACACCACCTGCGGGCTTGGGGGCATCCGCAACCTTTGCCACGGCGGGCGCCTGGGCCACAATGGCCGCGGCAGGTGCCGCAGCGCCAGGTGCACCAGGAAGCTGCCCTTCCGGTCGGGTCGTATCGGCACCGCGCTGGGCCCCAACCGGCCGATTTTGCTCCGCCAGGTTGCCATGGGCATTGCGTGCAAAATCGGGCAGAAAGGAGGCCACCTTGGGCTCGGGTGCACAGTCTTTCATGCAGGCCGTATTTTTAACGTCGGCCACCTTGGTGCCTTTGAACTCGTTGCCCGGCCACATGGCATGCTGGGTCGTCATGCCATTTCGGTTGGGCATGCGGGCCTGCACCTCTGCGATGTTCTTGTCCGACAGCGTGAAGTTCTCCGGCACCACGCCGGCCAGGTTCAGCAGGAACGCCGTGACTGAATACACCTCTTCGGTACTCAGCGACTTGGGTTGCGTCCATGGCATGGCCCGGTTGATGTAGTCCCAGAGGGTGGAGACGGTCGCCACCTTCATGATCGTGGTGCGGCCACCGGTAGGGTCCATCAACTTGGCCACACGACCGGTCTTCACGTCATCAGCCGAAGTGCCTCCAATCAGGGGACTGAAAACCTCGTTCGATTCACCAAAGACGCCGTGGCAACTGGCGCATTTACCCTCCCACACATCCTGGCCCTTGGCCACGGTCCCGGAGCCGGCGGGCAGGCCCTTGAAGTCCGGCCGCACATCGATGTCCCAAGCGGCCACTTCCTTGGGGGTCGCTGTTCGGCCAACACCCGGAAACTGCGTAGC
>NZ_JAUXNA010000363.1 GCF_030682935.1 Polaromonas sp. | reverse complement strand
AGCGTGTTTGACGCGCTGCGCATTTTGCACCGGCAAATCCGCGAGCACGCGGCCAAGCGCTGCGCCGGTCACCCCGAGCGCGCCAACGACGTCAAAATGTCGCGCGGCGGCATACGCGAGATCGAATTTACCGTGCAGTTGCTGCAGGTGGTGCGCGGCGGGCAGTTTCCCGAACTGCGCACCCGCCCCACCGTGGACGCGCTGCAGCGCGTGGCCAGCGCCGGGCTGATGCCCCAGGACACCGCCGATGCGATGGCGCGGGCCTACGATTTCCTGCGCCGCGTGGAGCACCGCATCCAGTACCTGGACGACCAGCAAACCCATGTCCTGCCCACCCGCGACGACGACCTCGGCTGGATTGCAGAGACCCTCGGGTACGGCAACTGCTGCCAGTTTCTCAGCGAACTGGACAGCCACCGTGAGCTGGTGGCGGGCGAATTTGACAAGCTGCTCGGCGGCAAACCCGAGTGCAAAGGCTGTGGCAATGGCAATGGCAACGGGGCCGCCGGCGCGGCGTCGCCGCAGCTCGAAGAGTTGCTGGAACAGTTGCCCGCGCACTGGCCGGCGCAGTTCAGGGCCAGGCTGGCGCTGTGGTGCCAGCATCCCAGGGTACTCGCCCTGCGCGAAGACTCGCGCGCCCGCCTGAGCCGGCTGCTGCAGCGCAGCGCGCTGTGGCTGATGGAGGGCAGGGTGACGGAAGAGGCCGCGCTGCGGCTGATTGACTGGATAGAGCCCCTGCTCAGGCGGGAAAGCTACCTAGCGCTGCTGCTCGAACGCCCGGCGGTGCACGAGCGCCTGCTGCGGCTGCTCGGCGCGGCGAAATGGCCGGCGCGCTACCTGTTCCAGCACCCCGGCGTGATTGACGAGCTTGCCAGCGACGAGTTGATGCACGAGCGCTTTGACGCCGCCGCCTTCATCAGGGAGCTGCAGCAGCGGCTGGCCGCGCTCAGGCGCACCGGTGAAGATGACGAGGAAACCTGCCTGAACCTGCTGCGCCGTGCCCACCACGCCGAAGTGTTCCGCACGCTGGCGCGGGATGTGGAGGGGGTGCTCACGGTCGAGCAGGTGGCCGACGACCTGAGCGCACTGGCCGAAGCCGTTTTGAACATCACCACCGACTGGTGCTGGCAGCGCCTTAAAAACAGGCACCGGGAAACGCCGCAGTTCGCCATCATTGCCTACGGCAAGCTGGGCGGCAAGGAGCTCGGCTATGGCAGCGACCTGGACATCGTGTTTGTCTACGAAGACGAGGACGAGCGCGCCCCCGAGGTCTATGCCGCCTTCGTGCGCAAACTGATCAACTGGCTGACCATCAAGACCGGCGAGGGCGACCTGTTTGAAATCGACACCGCCCTGCGCCCCAATGGCAACTCCGGCCTGCTGGTCACCAGCTTTGAGGCCTACGCCCGCTACCAGCAGCAGCGCGGCAGCAATACCGCCTGGACCTGGGAACACCAGGCCATGACCCGCGCGCGCTTTGTGCTGGGCAATGCGTCGCTGCGGCGGCGCTTTGACGAGGTCCGCCACAGCGTGATCTCGGCGCCGCGCGACCTGTCGGCGCTGCGCAGCGAAATCGTTGCAATGCGCGAGAAGGTGCGCAAGGCCCACCCGGTCAAGGGCGACAAGTTCGATGTGAAACACAGCACGGGCGGCATGGTGGACGCTGAATTTGCCGTGCAGTTTCTGGTGTTGTCCGAGTCGGCCAGGCACCCCGAACTGGCCGACAACGTCGGCAACATTGCCTTGCTGCAGCGCGCAGAACTGGCCAGCCTGTTGCCCGAGGGCATGGGCCAGCACGCGGCCAGCGCCTACCGCACCTTGCGCCGCGTGCAGCACCAGGCCCGCCTGAACGAAGAGCCGACCCAGGTCAGCCCGCCCGCACTGGTGGCCGAACGCGAGGCCATCCAGGCGCTGTGGACGAGCACGTTCAACCCGGTCGCCTGAGTGGGGCTGGCACAGCGGCTTTCTTTTCTGTATGGACCGGAGACATACGAAACAGGTGTGCGAGGACATGGTAAACACTTCTTCTGCGCAAGTCGCGCAAGGAGAAGGCCATGCCCTGGACACCGAAAGCCGTGATGGACATCAAACGAGAATTTGTGGAACTGGCGAGCCAGGAAGGCGCGAACCGGCCCTACAAAAAATACAAGCCAAATCGGCCTCTAGCCCTTTACCAGTGTACGCAAGCCGCTATTAATTTAGGACTTCTCGCGAATCTTCTGCACCAGCGCCGTGGTCGAGTAGCCGTCGACAAACGGAATCGCCAGCGCCTTGCCGCCATAGCTTTCCACCACCGCAGTCTCGGCCAGCGTGCGCATGTCGTAGTCGCCGCCTTTCACCAGCACATCGGGCCGGAGCTCGGTGATCAGCGCCAGCGGCGTGTCCTCGTCAAACCAGGTCACCAGGCTCACCGACGCCAGCGCCGCCATCAGCGCGGCGCGGTCCTGCTCATTGTTCAGCGGGCGGTCCGGGCCTTTGCCCAGCCGCCGGGCCGAGGCATCGGTATTGAGCGCCACCACCAGGCTGGCGCCCAGCGCGCGCGCCTGCGCCAGGTAGGTGGCGTGTCCGCGGTGCAGTACGTCAAACACGCCGTTGGTGAACACGACGGGGCGCGGCAGCGCTGCGACGCGCGCCTGGGCATCTTCGCGCGCGGCCAGCTTGGCCAGAAAAGCGGGCGCGCTCACACCGCTTGCGGCGTGGCTTCAAGCGGCGCAGCGGCCAGGGCGGCGGCCTCGCGGCCCAGTTCCTTGCGGTAGCGGTTGAGGTCCTGCACGGTCTTGAAGCTCTGGTTCAGCAGCAGGCTCATGTTGTGCAGGAGTCGGTCCACGACCTTGGTTTCCCACGCCGCGTCAAACTTGATCTGGGTGTCCAGCCACTGTTCCAGCCACGCGGGATCGGGCAGCCGGCTCTGGATGGTGTCGCGCGGGAACAGGTTTTTGTTCACATGCAGATTGGTCGGGTGCAGCGCCTGCGAGGTGCGGCGGGCGCTGGCCATCAGCACGCCGACCTTGGCAAAGGCGATCTTGGCCTCGATGCCGGACTTGTTGATGGCGCGCTTCATGTAGCGCAGGTAGGCGCCGCCGTGGCGCGCTTCGTCCTGGCTGAGCTGGGTGTAGATCTGCTTGATGACCGGCTCGGTGTGCCATTCGCTGGCGCAGCGGTACCAGTGGTTCAGGCGAATCTCGCCGCAAAAATGCAGCATCAGCGTTTCCAGCGCAGGGGCCGGCTCGAACTCGAAGCGCACTTCGTGCAGCTCCGCTTCCGTGGGTACAAACTCCGGCTTGAAGCGCCTGAGGTACTCCATCAGCACCAGCGAGTGCTTTTGCTCTTCAAAAAACCAGATCGACATGAACGCCGAAAAATCACTGTCGTCACGGTTGTCGCGCAAGAACATTTCCGTCGCCGGCAAGGCCGCCCATTCGGTGATGGCGTTCATCTTGATGGTCTGGGCTTGCTCGTCGGTCAGTTTGGAAGCGTCAAAACTATCCCAGGGGATGTCTTTGTCCATGTCCCAGCGGACGGATTCAAGCTGTTTAAATAATTCGGGGTAAAGCATAGGAACTCCTTGCAAGGGATACGCAGAGAAATCTGCCTTGGATGTCCCGCCAGGCCCATCCTGGGTAACCCCTGCATTTTAGGCGGCGAATGTGACGGCAGACGACTTGCAGGCTATTGCCCTACAACGGTCGCCAGTTTCAGCCCGCATGCCAGAATCATGACACCCCCTCATTTTTCAGCGAGTGCCGCCATGAACGCCCTGCCCCTGAAACCCTTGCTCTGGAGCATGCTGCTGGGCAGCGCCGTGCTGTCTGCGCCGCCCGTCAGGTCGGCCACGCCAGCGACCATGGCCGCGCCGTGTCCCGCACTGCTGCAACACAGTATGCTGCGCCTGCAGGATGAAAAACCGCAGTCGCTGTGCCAGTACAGCGGCAAGGTCGTACTGGTGGTCAATACCGCCAGCTTTTGCGGCTTCACGCCGCAGTATAAAGGACTCGAAGCGCTCCATGCCCGTTACAAGGACCGCGGGCTGGTGGTACTGGGTTTTCCCAGCAACGACTTTTCCCAGGAATCGGGCAGCAACCAGGAGATTGCCGATTTCTGCGAGAGCACCTTTGGCGTGAAATTCCCGATGTTCACCAAAACCAGCGTGCGCGGCAAGGACGCCAGCCCGCTGTTCAGGCAGCTGGCCGCCAGCACCGGCAAGGCGCCGGGCTGGAACTTTCACAAGTACCTGATCGCCCGCGACGGCGTCGGCGTGCTCAGCTTCAACACCGGCACCGACCCCGCCAGCCCTGCATTTATCGCTGAAATTGAAAAACAGCTGGCCCGCAAATAATCAGCGCTCAAAATTTAATTACCATTTAGTCACTATATTGACCAAATGGTAATAAGGCCCTTATGATGCGGGCATGTGCCTGCCTTGCCGTCGTCATGGCCCTCCCGCCACGCCCCTGAAAAGGGCCTTGACCGTGCCAGTGACAGGCCTGCGCCGTTGCAGCCTTCACAAAACTTTACCGGGCCGGTCCCGATCCTGCGGGGAACTATGGTCATCGCAGCACCCTCAAAAAAAGTAAGGCGCCGTTTGTCTTCACACACGGCGCCCGCAAAAAATCAGTTTCATTGTTGCGAAGCCTTCTGAACCGCTCTGGTTCAGATGTCAGCCCGGGGCGGTTTTCCTCCTCCCTCCTCCCCCAGTTCGTTCCGGGATGCTTCGCAACATTTTTATCCTGCCGGTGTTCCCGTGAGCAGCGCCCCCTTGCGTGTGGCCATTGTGGGTTCGGGCATTTCGGGCCTGGCAGCCGCGCATGCGCTGCACGGCGTGGCCGAGGTCACGCTGTTTTAAGCCGGCGATTATTTTGGCGGCCACACCCACACCGTTGACCTGACCCTGCCCGACCGAGCAGATGCTGCAGTTTCCGGTGGTCACCATGATCCGGTTCTGCCACAACCACGGGCTGATCCAGATCACCAGCCAGCCAGGCGGGCCGGCGCCCGCGCATCAGGCGTCAGGCGTCTGGCGTGTGCCTGCA
>NZ_JAUXNA010000361.1 GCF_030682935.1 Polaromonas sp. | reverse complement strand
CATGTACCACGGCGATGCGCCCTGCGCCGGCCTGATCGTCGGCATTGGCCGCGTCAGCGGCGTGGACTGCATGATCGTGTGCAACGACGCCACCGTGAAGGGCGGCACCTACTATCCGCTCACCGTCAAGAAGCATTTGCGCGCCCAGGAAATCGCCCAGCAAAACAACCTGACCTGCATCTACCTGGTCGATTCGGGCGGCGCCAACCTGCCGAATCAGGACGACGTGTTCCCGGACCGCGACCACTTTGGCCGCATCTTCTTCAACCAGGCCAACATGAGCGCGCTGGGCATCTCGCAGATCGCCGTGGTGATGGGCAGCTGCACCGCAGGCGGCGCCTACGTGCCGGCCATGAGCGACGAGAGCATCATCGTCAAGAACCAGGGCACGATCTTTTTGGGCGGCCCGCCGCTGGTGAAGGCCGCAACGGGCGAAGTGGTCACCGCCGAAGATCTGGGCGGCGGCGATGTGCACACCCGGCTGTCGGGCGTGGCCGACCACCTGGCGCAGAGCGACCTGCACGCGCTGGCGCTGGCCCGTGCCTCGGTCAAGAATTTGAATAAAAACAAGGAGTTGGCCCAATCGTTGCGGGCATCTGTAGCTCCCAAATTCGTAGCGCAAGAGCTCTACGGGGTGATTCCGGTCGATGTGCGCAAGCCCTTCGATGTACGCGAAATCATCGCCCGCATCGTCGATGGCAGCGAGTTTGACGAGTTCAAGGCGCGCTACGGCACCACGCTGGTCTGCGGCTTTGCCTACATCGAAGGCATGCCGGTCGGCATCATTGCCAACAACGGCATCTTGTTCAGCGAGTCGGCCCTCAAGGCGACGCACTTCATCGAGCTGTGCTGCCAGCGCAAGATTCCGCTGGTGTTCTTGCAGAACATCACCGGCTTCATGGTCGGCCGCAAATACGAAAACGAAGGCATTGCCCGCAACGGCGCCAAGATGGTCACCGCCGTGGCCACCGCAGCCGTGCCGAAGTTCACCATCATCATCGGCGGCAGATTTGGCGCCGGCAACTACGGCATGTGCGGCCGGGCGTTTTCGCCGCGCTTTTTGTGGATGTGGCCGAACGCGCGCATCAGCGTGATGGGCGGCGACCAGGCGGCCGGCGTGCTGGCCACCGTCAAGCGCGACGGCATCGAGGGCAAGGGCGGCGCCTGGAGCGCCGAGGAAGAAGAAGCCTTCAAGGCGCCCATTCGCAGCCAGTACGAGCACCAGGGCCATCCGTATTACGCCACCGCGCGGCTCTGGGACGACGGCGTGATCGATCCGGCCGATACCCGCCGCGTGCTGGCGCTGGGGCTGAGCGCGTCGCAAAACGCGCCCATTCCCGAGACGAAATTCGGCCTGTTCAGGATGTAAATGATGACTGCACTGCAAACCACCCAGCAAGGCGCCGTGCTGACGCTCACGCTCAGCCGCCCCGACATACGCAATGCCTTCAACGACGAGGTGATTGCCGAAATCACCGCCGCCTTTCAGGACGCGGCCAGCCGCGCCGAGGTGCGCGCCGTGGTGCTGGCCGCCGTGGGCCCGGCCTTTTGCGCCGGGGCTGACTTGAACTGGATGCGCCGCATGGCTGACTACACCCGCGCCGAAAACCTGGCCGACGCCGGTGCGCTGGCCGAGATGCTGCGCGTGATGTACGAATGCCCCAAGCCCACCATTGCCCGTATCCAGGGCGATGTGTATGCCGGCGGCATGGGGCTGGTGGCGGCCTGCGACATGGCCGTGAGCGTGGATACGGCGAACTTTTGCCTGAGCGAGGTCAAGCTGGGGCTGATTCCGGCCACCATCAGCCCCTATGTGATTCGCGCCATGGGCGCGCGGGCGGCGCACCGCTACTTTTTGACGGCCGAGCGCTTTGACGCGAAGGAAGCGCACCGCATCGGTTTTGTGCATGAAGTGGTGAACGCCGAAGCCCTTGACGCCAAGGTGGCCGAGATCACCCAGGCGCTGGTGAATGCCAGCCCCAACGCCGTGCGAAGCTGCAAAACGCTGGTGCAGGAGGTGGCTGGCCAGGGCATCGAAGCGCCGCTGATCGCCCGCACCGTGGAAGGCATTGCCGACATTCGCACCAGCAGCGAAGGCCGGGAGGGCGTGCAGTCTTTCCTGCAAAAGCGCAGGCCGTCCTGGCTGGTCTGATCACGGATCGCCCTCCATTACCCTGACGCCACATTTTTCAAAGAACGGCCGACATGTTTAAAAAAATACTGATTGCAAACCGGGGCGACCAGCGGCAAAGCCGCGCAGCAGCGAAGCTAAATTGCATGGCACGCGAAGCGCGTGCAGGCGATTTCACCGCGAAAGTTCACCATGTTTAAAAAGATACTCATTGCCAATCGCGGTGAAATTGCCTGCCGTGTGGCGGCTACCGCAAGGCGCATGGCCATCAAGACCGTGGCGGTGTATTCGGACGCCGATGCCGACGCCAAGCATGTGGGCTTTTGCGATGAAGCCGTTCACATCGGCGGCAGCGCGCCCAAAGACAGCTACCTGCGCTGGGAAAAAATCATTGAAGCCGCCAAGGCGACGGGCGCCGAGGCGTTTCACCCCGGCTACGGTTTTCTGAGCGAGAACGAGGAGTTTGCGCAGGCCTGTGCCAACGCGGGGCTGGCCTTCATCGGCCCGCCGGCGTCTGCCATCAAGGCCATGGGCCTGAAGTCCGAGTCCAAGCAGCTGATGGAAAAGGCCGGCGTTCCGCTGGTG
>NZ_JAUXNA010000337.1 GCF_030682935.1 Polaromonas sp. | reverse complement strand
CTGGCTGGGGTGCTTTGGATGCACTTGAGCTCGGGCCTGACCAATATGAATTTTGGCCATAACTACTACGGCGTGATGCTGGCGCTGAGCCTGGCGCTCGCATGGATACTCTCAACAGATGAAAAAAAAGGAGGCCGAGTTCAGGAAGGCTGAGTTTGACTCAAGGGGGTCTTTGCGGTACTTCAAATTTCGTATTTCTTGTGTCAACTTCCATTTAAATAGTCAAGAGGTATTCATTGACCAGCCTATCCGTCACCGTGATCACCAAAAATGAGGCCGCAAATATCGAGGCCTGCCTCCGGTCAGTGCCGTTCGCGGACCAAGTCGTGGTGCTGGATTCTGGCAGCACCGATGACACCGTCCGGATAGCCCGATCCTTGGGTGCCGAGGTCAGCATCAACCCTGACTGGCAGGGCTTTGGCGTCCAAAAAAACCGGGCACTCGCGCTTGCGACTTCTGACTGGGTGCTTTCACTGGATGCCGATGAACGGCTTTCACCTGAATTGCAGGCGGAGATCCGTGCTGTACTTGATGCTCCGGCATTTGATGCCTATTCTTTCCCTCGACTCTCAAGCTATTGCGGGCAGTACATGCATCACTCCGGCTGGTATCCGGACCGCGTGACGCGTCTTTTCCGTCGTCAAACAGCCCAATTTTCAGATGATCTGGTACATGAAAGAATCGTCACTTCAAGCGCTGTCGGAAAGTTGCGCTCCCAATTACTGCATGAAAGCTACCGGAGCTTTGAGGCGGTCCTCGACAAGGCCAATCGCTATTCAAGCGCAGGCGCTCAAAGCCTGCTGAATAGAGGAAAAACTGCATCGCTGGGGACCGCGCTTGGACATGGCCTCTGGGCCTTTTTCCGAACTTATTTTTTGCGTCTGGGCTTTTTAGATGGCCGTATGGGTCTTGTCCTGGCCATTTCCATTGCCGACGCTACCTACTACAGGTATTTGAAGCTATGGCTTCTAGGCAGGGATTCCAGGAAAGGGCCTCCTGCGCCTTAAAAATCAGCGCATCTGTTCCTGCCTACAATCAATTGCGCACCTTATAAGAAATTCAACGTTTTATGCGAGGGATGCGCGGTCAATAGTGATGATGGCGGGTGACGGCTACATTTCGTATGTCCAGCGCGTGTCGTGTGGTTCACGCAGGATGACAAGGCGGTTGATTGGCTCAATGCCCATCATTTTTTGCTAAGTGCAAGGTTTCATGGGCCAGGAGATCAGTGGGAGGAAATCTCCCTTCAGTTCACCCCCTTCTTTGCTGCGGCACCTGTTTGCGGCGAAGCCTGCAACAAACTGTTGCACCTCCCTGTCCGGTCGGGGCATTTATTCAGGGTAAAACAGGGAGGCTACGGGTTCAGTACTCGATGCTATAACTTCGGCGTCTTGCAGCGCTATTTCTTTATAGTCAATAATTTGACGATATTTTTCCTGGATGGACCATCTGGATGGCGACCTCGTTTTGTGGTTAACGCGCTTGGGTGCCCTACGGGGAAACGGGCTTACAGCCGAAAAGGTGCCTCACCTTGGACATCGCAGAAATACTCGCGATCAGGCGTCCGTCAGCAAGATCGTGGCGGTACAACGCACGAAAACTTATCTGATCGCGGCGGCAAAGGACTTTCTGAAATTGACCCAAAATCGCCCGCTAAAGTAACCCAACTGTACTGAGTAAAATTTTTATGAGCATCACATCACCTTTAAGCCGTCGAACCCTTATCAGCCTGCTGGCTGTTGGTGCATCGCCAGCATTTGCACAATTCCGGGTGGAGGTGTCTGGTGTGGGCCTGACTCAATTACCTATCGCGATCGCCGCGTTTCGTGGCGAAGCGCAGGCACCTCAAAAAATTGGTGCGATCGTCAGGGCTGATCTTGAGCGCAGCGGCATGTTTCGGGCGGTTGATGCCGCTGGCCTGGTGGCAGATGAGAACACGCGTCCAGACCTGGCCAACTGGCGGCAAAAAGGCGCTGATGCGATGGTGACAGGCAGCGTCGTGCCTCTTGCGGACGGACGCTTTGACGTCCGGCTTCGCCTGTGGGATATCGTGCGGGGACAGGATCTGGGCGGCCAGAGCTACACCGTAACCCAGGCTGATTTGCGTCTGTCTGCACACCGTATTTCCGACTTTGTGTATGAAAAACTGACGGGCGAAAAAGGCATTTTTTCAACGCGAATTGCCTACGTCACCAAGGCGGCACAGCGCTACAACCTCTGGGTGGCCGATTCAGACGGGGAGGGCGCCCAGTCAGCTCTCGCGAGCGCGGAACCCATTATTTCGCCTTCTTGGTCGCCCAACGGTGCTCAGTTGGCGTATGTTTCTTTTGAGTCGCGCAAGCCAGTCATTTATTCGCATGATGTTGCGACGGGAAGGCGTCGCCTGCTTGCCAATTTCAGGGGCTCCAACAGTGCGCCTGCA
>NZ_JAUXNA010000326.1 GCF_030682935.1 Polaromonas sp. | reverse complement strand
GATGTCGGGCCAGGTCGATGCCATCGGCTGCTCGACCACGGTGGCCGCGCAGATCGACAAGCGCGCCCCTGCCAACACCTACGAAAACAAGTTTTTGCTGCGCCAGCAGGTCATGGCTGTGGCCATGCGCCCCGGCCAGGCCGAGCTGCTGACCACGGTGGATGACTTCGTGGCCCGCAACACGGCCAACGGCGAGCTCAACAAGCTGTACCGCAAGTGGCTGGAAACCGACCTGCCGAAGCTGCAATAAATCCCGGACGGTGCTTTCATGACAGACACAATGCCATCCCCCACCCTGGCCCCCGCCGGGGCCGAGCCCATCATCCGCATCGAAGCGGTGGACAAGTGGTTCGGCAAGTTCCAGGTGCTGACCGACATCAACCTGAGCGTGGCGGCCGGGGAACGCATTGTGGTCTGCGGGCCTTCGGGCTCGGGCAAGTCCACGCTGATCCGCTGCATCAACCGGCTGGAGACCGTGCAAAAAGGCCGCATTGTGGTGGACGGCATTGACCTGACCGCTGGCGGCCGCAACGTGGACTCGGTGCGCCAGGAAGTGGGCATGGTGTTCCAGCAGTTCAACCTGTTTCCGCACCTGACGATTTTGCAGAACTGCACGCTGGCGCCCATGCGCTCGCGCGGCCTGAGCCAGCAGGAAGCCGAAGCCATCGCGATGAAATACCTGACGCGCGTGCGCATCCCCGAGCAGGCCCGCAAATACCCGAGCCAGCTTTCGGGCGGCCAGCAGCAGCGCGTGGCGATTGCGCGCGCCCTGTGCATGACGCCCAAGATCATGCTGTTTGACGAGCCCACCTCCGCGCTGGACCCCGAGATGGTCAAGGAAGTGCTGGACACCATGATCAGCCTGGCCGACGACGGCATGACCATGCTGTGCGTCACGCACGAAATGGGCTTTGCCCGCAGCGTGGCCGACCGCGTGATCTTCATGGCCGACGGCAAGATCATTGAGCAGGCGCCGCCGCAGCAGTTCTTCAGCAATCCGCAAAATGAGAAAACCCGCAATTTCCTGGGACAGATCCTGAACCCACAACATGCGCACTGAACTGTCAACTCCCGCTCTGGCCGCTGGTGCCGCTCCCTGCATCCTGATTTCCCTGTCTGCCTTTGGCGCCACCGAAGTGCGGCGCCACGGGCAGCTCTGGTTTACCCAGCTCAGCCACGCTGCCGGCGCCGATGGCGTTGAAGTGCGCAGCGAACTGGTGGTCGATGCCGCCACCGAACTCCCCGCCATTGCCGAAGCCGTGCGCGCGGCCGGCAAAAGCGTGGTCTATTCCAGTGCCGAGGATCTCTGGGCCGCAGACGGATCGCTGGCTACGCCCGCGCTGGACCGCGCTCTGATGGCCGCCCACATCCTGGGCGCACCCCGGCTGAAAATGGCCATTGGCGGATTTAACCCTGCGTCACACACCACCCTCACCACCCTCACCGCGCTGCAAGACCGCCTGCAAGCCGCCAACACCGAGCTCGTGATCGAGAACGACCAGACCCCCGCTGCGGGCACGCTGGCCGCGCTGCAAGACTTTTTTGACACGGCCAATGCGCAGGGACTTCTTCTCGGCATGACCTTTGACATGGGCAACTGGCACTGGACCGGGGAGTGCCCGCTGCAGGCCGCCGCCGCGTTGGCGCCGCAAGTGCGTTATGTGCATTGCAAAGGCGTGCAGCGCCAGCCGCAGCGCTGGGTCGCCGTGCCGTTGGCCGAGTCCAGCGCACCCTGGCGCGCCGTGCTGCGCGCCCTGCCGGCTGATGTGCCCTGGGCCATTGAATATCCGCTGGCGGGTGATGACCTGCTGACCGTGACGCGCCAGGAAATCGGGCAGCTGCGCCTGGTGGCCGCCAGCATGGCAAGCCGCACGCGCATCCCTTCCTCAAACAAAAGAACCGCAAGATGACCCGAGCGCTGGACGTGATTACTTTTGGCGAAGCCATGATGCTGCTGGTCGCCGACCGGCCCGGTCCGCTGGAACATGCCGAGACTTTTCACAAGCGCACCGCCGGCGCTGAAACCAACGTGGCCATTGGCCTGGCGCGCCTGGGCCTCAGGGTGGGCTGGGCCAGTCGCCTGGGCACCGACTCCATGGGCCGTTACCTGCTGAACGCCATGTCGGGCGAAGGCATTGATTGCTCGCACGTGGTCTGCGACGCGTCGCAAAAAACCGGCTTTCAGTTCAAGGGCAAGGTGACCGACGGCAGCGACCCGCCAGTCGAATACCATCGCCAGGGCTCGGCCGCCAGCCACATGGCTGCGCGCGACATTGACGAAACCTGGCTGCTCTCGGCCCGGCACCTGCACGCCACCGGCGTGTTTGCGGCCCTCTCGGCCACGACCTTGCCGGCCGCCCGCAAGACCATGGACCTGATGCGCGCCGCCGGCCGCAGCGTGTCGTTTGACCCCAACTTGCGCCCCACGCTGTGGGCCACACCCGAGCTGATGCGCGCGTCCATCAACGACCTGGCAACGCGTGCCGACTGGGTGCTGCCCGGCCTGGAAGAAGGCCGATTTTTGAGCGGCGAACACAGCCCCGAAGGGATCGCCCGTTTTTACCGCCAGCGCGGCGCGCATCTCGTCATCGTCAAGCTGGGCAGCGAAGGGGCTTACTTCGACGGCGAAACGGGCTGCGGCCATGTGCCGGGCTTTCCGGTGGCCGAAGTGATTGACACCGTGGGCGCGGGCGACGGCTTTGCGGTGGGCGTGATCAGCGCGCTGCTCGATGGCCTGAGCGTGCCCGAAGCGGTGAAGCGCGGCGCCTGGATTGGCGCGCGCGCCGTGCAGGTGCTGGGCGACAGCGAAGGCCTGCCGGCACGCGACGAACTCGGCGAGGCAGGACTTTAAAAAATGGCCGCCAACACGTCACGGCAAAAGGTTCTGGTCTTCAGGGAACTGCCGCCCGACCAGCTGGCGCGCCTGCAAGCGCAGCACGAGGTCACGGTCGCCAACCCGCGCGTACCCGGGCAGTTGCCGGCCTTTCACGCCGCACTGGCCAGCGCCGCAGGCATGATTGGCTCCAGCTATCCCATCAACGAAGCCCTGCTGGCCCACGCGCCGCAACTCAAGGTTATTTCCAGCGTGTCCGTCGGCGTGGACAACTACGCCTTGAGCGCCCTGGCGGCGCGCGGCATCCTGCTGTGCCACACGCCCGGCGTGCTGACCGAAACCACGGCAGACACCATTTTTTCGCTCATCATGGCGAGCAGCCGCCGCCTGGTCGAGCTGGCCAGCCATGTGCGCGAAGGCCGCTGGACACGCAACATCGGCGAAGAGCTGTTTGGCTGGGACGTGCACGGCAAGACGCTGGGCATTCTGGGCTTTGGCCGCATCGGCCAGGCCGTGGCGCGGCGCGCCGCGCTGGGCTTTGGCATGCCGGTGCTGTACCACAGCCGCCGCGCACTGGACCTGGCCACCGCCTTGCCCGAACTGGCCGGCAAGGCCACCCACATGCCGCTGGATGAGTTGCTGCGCCGCGCCGACATCGTCGCCGCCGTGCTGCCCCTGTCCGCTGAAACGCGCGGCCTGATGGGCGCGCGCGAGTTTGGGCTGATGAAGCCGGGTGCAATTTTCATCAACGGTGCACGCGGCGCCATCGTGCAGGAAGACGCCCTGCTCCATGCGCTGGACCACGGCACGCTGCGCGCCGCCGGCCTCGACGTGTTCGCCACCGAGCCGCTGCCTATGGATTCGCCCTTGCGCACCCACCCCAAAGTCACCGCCCTGCCGCACATTGGCTCAGCCACGTTTGAAACGCGGCATGCCATGGCGGTGCTGGCTACCAGCAACTTGCTGCAGGCCCTGGCGGGCGAGCGGCCGGCCGCCGTGTTCAACCTGGAAACGGCGGCGATCTAGCGCCAGCGGCCACTGCACCCTTCAGGTTTCTTCGGGCTTCGCAGGCCGGGGAATCTTCTTGAACTTGATCAGCCGGTTGGTTTCGATCTTGTCTTTTTTGACCTGCCGCTCGGCGTCCAGCTTCTGCCCTGCGGCCAGCCACTGGGCATATTCTTCGGGCGTCTCCAGCGTGATGCGGCCGGTCGTGGCGGCGCGAAATTCGTAAATCACGATTTCAGCGGCTTTTTGCAAATTAATGCGCCCCTTGGTCAACACCGCGCCGCGCTTGCGGCCAATGTTCTCCAGCAGCTCCTCATCCGTGATGCCGGGCGGCACCTCGACCTTGTAGCGCGCCTGCAGCAAGCCGGGGTAGGCTTTGATCAGGTAATCGAGCAGCTCCAGCGCGACCTCTTCTTCTTCAAACGCGTTGCGGCCAATGGCGCCACTGGCGGCCAGGTTGTAGCCGCTTTTGGCGACGATGATGCGCGGCCACAGCATGCCGGGCGTGTCCCACAAATAAAACCCGTCGGCCAGCACGATGCGCTGCTCCAGCTTGGTGACGCCGGCCTCGTCGCCGGTCTTGGTCACGCGTTTGCCGGTCAGGGTGTTGATGAGCGTGGATTTACCGACGTTGGGAATGCCGCAAATCAGCACGCGCATCGGTTTGACCATGCTGCCGCGTGTCGGTGCCAGCGCATGACAGGCCTCGATCAGGGCTTTGGCGGGCGTGGTCATGCTGGCGTCCAGCCCAATGGCCCGGGTGCCGGGCAGGCTGTTGTAGTGGGCCAGCCAGAGCGCGGTGCGCGCCGGGTCGGCCAGGTCCTGCTTGTTGAGCACCTTGAGCGCGGGCTTGGCCCCGGTCAGTTCGGCCAGCATCGGGTTGGCGCTGGAGCCGGGCAGGCGCGCATCGAGCAGCTCAATCACGACATCAATTTCCTTGATGCGCTCCTGAATCGCTTTTTTGGTCAAATGCATGTGACCCGGAAACCATTGAATAGCCATCTCTGAACGTTCTTTCTTTACTTTTTGCAGTGCACGAGCACGGATTGTGAACGCTCTGGCCGCCTGAAAGCCGGCCTGCGCCCATCCTCTCTGCACGCAAGCCCTCCGGATGAAGGAAAATTACGCAAAGCGGACTTGAAAACCGCTGGTTCAAGCTGCAGGGTCACGCCCCGCATCCAGCCCATTACCTCATCACCCGATACGGATTGAATACCCTATGCCCTTACCTGAAGCCCCCACCCGCCGGCCCAACAACCCGACCCGCCGCCAGGCTGACAGTAAAGCCAACAACGATGTGCTGATCAAGGGGATTTTGTGCATCCTGATTGGCCTGGGCGTGCTGGTGTCGCCCTATTTCATCACTTCACCGGGCATGCAGGGCATTGTGGCCAAGACCGCGCTGGTCGGCTGGTTTTCCCTGGTGCTGGGATGTGCGTTCATCGGCGTGTACATCAAACGGCGCCTGGCAGCGCCCCAAAAACCGTAAGGTCGCAAAGCCAGGAAGCATGCCGAATGTTCCCACCGACCGCGAAGCAGCGCTCGCGCTCATGCACACCTTGCAGCAGCGCGCCCGGGTAGCCAGTGTGGCGCTGCGACCACCACCGCCAGAACCCACCACCTGCTGCGGGCGCGGCTGCAACGGCTGTGTCTGGGAAGGCTATTACAGCGCGGTGGCCTACTGGCGCGAAGAAGTGCTGCTCAAGCTGCAGGCCTGAGCCGTTTAAAGCGGCCACGACGTGCCATGCTCAGACTCTAAATTGCTATTTATTCAGTAGCTGTCAGCGCCCGCGCTGCTTCGGCTATTGGCCTTTTTTACTTAAATAGTGAAGATTTTTTTCAAGCGTGTGCCGCCTCGCGGCCCGGCACGCCCAGGCGCTCGGCCGACACATACTGCTGGCGGTAAATCTCAAAAGGCAGGGTGTCCGACGCTTCAATTTGCCTTTGCGCCTGGATCGACTGCTCGGTCAGCGCTGTGAGGCGGGCGAGTTGCTGCTCCGACAAGGGCAGGTTTTGCAGTTCACCCTGCGTCTTTTGGGACTGGGCCCGGGCAAACTGCACAAAGGAGTTGTCAAAGTCCTGGGCCATGGCGGCCAGCACGCGGGCCGATGGCAGGGTGCTGGCATCAAGCAACGCGGCTTGGGCTGCGGCCAGCGTTTCGCTGTACTGCGTGCCGCCGTGCGCGGCGTCCAGCGCGGCGGCAATGGGCGCGCACTCGGCCACCAGCTCGGCGCCCCATGCGGTCAAGGGCACTTCGCGGCCAGCGCGCTTCAAGGTCAGGCCGGGCTGGCGGCCGCGCTCGGCCGTCTGGTGCTGGTTGTGCTTGAGCTCGGTGATTTCCTGCGGCGTGTCATCAAGGCTGTCGCTGAGCAGGCAGTGCAGCAAAAACACATCGATGAAGCGCATGGTTTGCGCGTTGATGCCCACCGTCTCAAAAGGGTCCAGGTCCATCAGGCGCACTTCGACGTACTCCACGCCGCGCTCGCGCAGGGCGTGCAGCGGGCGCTCGCCCGGAAAGATGACGCGTTTGGGGCGGATGGTGCCGTAGAACTCGTTTTCAATCTGCAGCAGCGTGGTGGCCAGCTGGTTGTAGTCGCCGCCAGGGTTGCGGATGCCGACTTTCTCATACGGCGGGTAGGGCCGTGTCAGCGCGTCCTGCAAGGAAGCCCCGTAACCCTCCAGGCTGTTGTAGCTGACGGCCAGCGAGGCCTGCGCATCGCTCTGGTAGCCCAGGCGCCCCATGCGCAGCGAGGTGCCGTGCGGCATGTACATGGTGCTTTCGGCCAGCGGCTGCAGCTCGTGCTGGCGGCCCGCCACAAAGGTCGAGCACACGGCGGGCGATGCACCAAACAGATACAGCAGCAAAAACGCGTGGCGGCGGAAGTTGCGAATCAACGCAAAGTACTGCTCGCTCGTCACATCGGGCAAAGACCAGTTGTAGTGAATGCCCGAAATGGTCTGCATGCGCCGGCCATAACGGTGGCTCAGGCCCATGCGGTAGACGCTCTTGGCGCGCCCGATGTTGGACGCGCCAAAGCGGGCAATCGGAATGGTCTCGTCGGTCGGCAAATCGCAGGGCATGCTGGAGACCCAGAGCATTTCGTCGCCTACTTCCTTCATGGCGCGGTAGGTGAACTGGTGCAGTTGCGTGAGCTCTTCCAGCGCGACTTCAGGGCTTGGATGCACGCCCGTCACCAGCTCCACCTGGGACTCGCTGAAGTCGGTGGTGATGTGGGGGTGTGTCAGGGCCGATCCGAGCACGGCCGGATGCGGCGTCAGCGCCAGGCCGCCACCGGGCTGGGCGCGCAGGCTTTCTTTTTCGATGCCGCGGCGCATGCCCTTGAGCCGGGCCGGGGTAAGCGCTTTCAGGCGGTCCTGCAAAAGCGCGCCCGCAGGCGCATGCAACTTGGTCATTTCGTCGTTCCCAGATTCTTGAAGTGGCGTGGAAGGTATCACAGGCCAGCCGTTCGCGCTGGCGCAAAGCGGCTTGCCTGCACGGCGTGCTGGAGTCTGCAAAGGACTGCGGGCGGGGCGGTGGCAAGCCGGGATCATGGCGCCTTCATCATACAAGGCCGTTTCAGGCACAAAACCAGGCCTTGCAGCCAGAATGTCGGCATCAATCCACGCCTTGGGGGCCCACAGCAAAAGCTTGACTTGACTTGCCCGGCGGGCTCAACGACGATAAAAGCATTTCGAACCACGCTAGCCGCCCTCCACGCACAGCCAGGCGTTCGGATCGACGGGACTTTATGAGTCCAGGCCATGTTCGAGCGGAGACGAAAAATGATAAATCTGATACAAAAACTCTTTCGCACGCCCACACCAGATTCAACCCTGGCGTCGTCGGCGTTGCTCAATAAAGCCCCAAACCCCGGCAGCCCCTCCACCATACAAGAAGGATCGGAAAACGCCATCCGGCGCCAACTGGTGCAGGTACTGCTGCGCGATGTCATACGCAAGAACGGCATACCGCCTCAATGGATAGACCTGCAAATGCTGGTGGTATCCAGCAGCAGCCGCGGCGCTGGCCTGTATGTGCGGCTGGTCATCAAGCGGTGGGACCAACGGCTGATGAACTACGCCCAGGCTTTGCAGAACGAGCTGCTGACCGACATTACACGCTTTGAGCCGCAGGCCTCCAAATGGCTGCATGGCATTTCATGGCAGCTGGAAATGGCAGACAGCTGCCCCTACACCACTCTGCCTGACAAGACATTCTGGCTTGAGCCAGCGACACCGGCAGTTCCAGTAGTCCCAGCAGCCCAGGCAGCCCGGGCAGCACCCGTTGCCCAAGCGATTGAAATCGCCCCGGCCGCCGAAACAAGCGACGCACAGGAAGACCTGAATCGCCTGTTTTTCATACGCGATCAGGAAATTGGAAAGTCGGCCGGCGAGCTTGCGCCGGTCGGCTACGAAAATACCCAGCCCTCACGGCTTTAACGGGCGCAGCGGACCAAATTTGCTATTTTTTTAAT
>NZ_JAUXNA010000316.1 GCF_030682935.1 Polaromonas sp. | reverse complement strand
GATGTGCATGCTGAGGTTGTCGGTAGCCTTGCCACCTGCGTTAGCTGGAGCCAGGTTTTTGTTTTCACCCAGGCCGTAAGCAACAGCACCGCTGATGCCGCCGAAGCTTGGCGATGCGTAAACGATGGAGTTGCTGATGCGGCTTGTGTAGTCACGAACGCCGTTGTTCCAGACCGTACCGGTGGTGGCGAAGTTGGAGTCATACTGGTTGTTCGTTGCGCCGCGCAGTGCGTCGTAAGCGGTGTAGTTACGGCCCAGATCCACAGCACCGAAAGCGCCGGACAAACCGACGGTAGCTTTGCGGTCAAACAGACCGGCATTGCCTGCACCGGTATCAGCAGCAAAACCACCTTCCAGCGTGAAATTGGCTTTCAGACCGCCGCCCAGATCTTCAGCGCCTTTCATGCCCCAACGGGAATTGTTGAAACCGGAGCTGTTAACAACGGTTTGCTTAACTTTGGCAGAGGTAGACGTGAGGGTCGTGCTGGTTTGGCCAACGTAGGCATCAACAATGCCGTACAAGGTCACAGAAGATTGGGCCATTGCGGCGCCGGAAGCAGCGAGTACAGCCAGAGCGATGAGGGATTTTTTCATTTGAGAGTTTCTCCAAGGTTAAACATAGGGCTCCGGCGTGGGGACTGTTTCAGGCTTTCGCCTTTGCAGCACCCCCAGAGACCCGGGCCAACCCCCTTTCGGGAAGTTGGGTCTATTGCACCAGACCGGACCCGGTTGCGCAAAGAAATACGTTGAAAAAAGATTAATTCGTTGCACATGCACCACAACTAAAAGCGATGCCGTGGAGCAGATACAACACAGCCCCGCTCTGCAACGCGGGTTGGGGCGCAGGCCACCCCGCAACACCGCAAAGAGCGATCGACCGTAACAGGATGCAACCCGGCTCGGCACCCAACGCGAAGATTTCAAGCAAAAAGTAGCCATGACCGAATAAG
This sequence comes from Polaromonas sp., assembly GCF_030682935.1. Classification (GTDB taxonomy): domain Bacteria; phylum Pseudomonadota; class Gammaproteobacteria; order Burkholderiales; family Burkholderiaceae_C; genus Polaromonas. Next base: position 8,831 of record NZ_JAUXNA010000316.1, on the reverse strand, counting down.
GACGGGTGCTGGCAGCTATTTAATCAAGAGCGAAGGCAGTTCACGTCAACGCGGTATCACCCGACAGGCGGGCGCGGCGCGGCACCGCCTGCCGGGTATGAAAACGCCAACTTGCGCCGCGCTACGCGGTAACGCCACAGCGCGATACAGCAAATACACGGACAGACCACAAAAAGCCGTTTCAGGTGTCCCCGAAACGGCTTTTAACCTTTTACAAGAAGGCAGCGCCAAACCTGCCCAAATCAGAACGTGTGGCGAATGCCCACGGCGTAGATGTCGGTCTTGACGTCCGCTGTGCCAGATTTCGTACCTTTGCTGGCCTGAACGCCGCCATACAGCGACGTGCGCACGGACAAGGCATAGCTGGCCGCCAAACCCAGACCGGTGCGTTTGGCATCGCCAGCGGCTGCGTTGTCCTTGGAGCGCGCATAGCCACCAGACAGCGTCAGGGCGCTGGTCACAGGGAAATCGGCGCCTGCTTGCCAGTCAGTGGTCCGCTGGTCAGCCAGCGCAACGCGGCCATAACCGGCCAGCAGCTTGGCCACGCCCAGGTCATAGGATGCGTTCACGCGCGTGAATTTCTTGGTGTCGTCAGCGCCCGTTGCTTTTTCAGTCTGGTAGGCCACGCCGGCGTACACAGGACCGCCTTCGTACTTGGCGTGGACGCTGGCGATCTTGCCCGCATTGACCGCTGCGGTCTTGTTTTCACCCAGGCTGTAGCTGGCCGCACCGCTGAAGCCGCCCAAACCAGGCGTTGCGTAATACACGGAGTTGCCGGGGTTGCCGTTGTAGCCCGTGCTCTTCCAGACGTTATTTTGGGGCGACAAGGCCGAATCGAAGCCCGGATGGGTCATGCCGCTGATGTCGTCGTAGGCCGTCCACATTTTGCCCAGCTTTGCTTCACCGAACCCGCCCGCAAAGCCGACATACGCCTGGCGACTGAACAGGTTGGCATCCGTCGTGGCACCCGCAACATTGGTGAAGCCACTGGAGGCGCCGGTGTCGATATTGAAGCCCGACTCCAGCAGGAAATTAGCCTTCAGACCGCCGCCCAGATCTTCCGAGCCCTTGAGGCCGAAGCGGCTTTGGTTGATGCCGCCGCTGCCAATCTCGGTTTGACGAAGGCCATCCGCCTTTTTGCTGGCCAGCCACACGTCCGCAATACCGTAAAGCGTGACGGTGGATTGTGCAGACGCCACACCCGATGCAGCCAGCACTGCGAATGCGATCAAACTCTTTTTCATTGAGAACCTCCAAAAAGTAAAAAAAACGAAAACACTTACCCCAAAAAGTTTGCCAAGGGTTTCTTGTTCGCCCCTTCTGCAGATTTCACAAAACCGGTACGGGCAATGCAAAACTTTCAACCATGAAAGCATTTTTCGGGCCAACCAAGTTGGCTTTAGGCAATGCTTGACGGGTGCAACCTCTCGCTTACAGGCTGTAAGTGCTTCTCCAGACTGCTTTAAAGGGCTTCGGTGTTTCCGATCCGTCAAAAATGGTGCAGTCCGTGGCGCTTGCGCGTTTTTTTGGTGCATGTCAAGCACGCCAATGGCGAATACCGCAGGTCGTGACGGCCAAGACTCCAGGTAAACATTGACCCCGGCTTACCCAGCCCAACCTGCGCGGAGGACGGAGAACGCCCTTTTTTGGACACAACGATGTGCGGGATGTGTCGCTCGCAAGCCACGCACCTCAAAAATGTGCCTTAAAAAAGTACTTGCTTCTTCGCCTCCCCGAGAGCGCCTGCTCCAGCCCAACGCAAACCGAACAAAGAAGCTTTGCTTCAGAGGGAAAACAGCCTCACGGACTCACCCAACGCACACTTTTTGGGACCTCGCATCGACGCAACAAATGCAGGGTTTTCCCTTGTCACCAAGGTGATACACCGGGTAGTTGCACTATGTACGACTCGTAACAACCTTATTAATCTTCATCAATCCAAGCCAGTCTGAAAAACGCTTGGTTATCGTTTTAATTCCCTTCAAATTACCATTCTTCGGAGACTCCATGAAAAAACTGACATTTGTTGCCACTGCAGTCCTGGGCCTGCTGTCCACTTCTGCCATGGCGCAAAGTTCTGTCACGCTGTACGGCATTGTTGACGCGGCGGTTGTTCACACGACCAATCAGGTCGGCGGCTCCAAGATCGCCGTGGATGCAGGCCAGTTGGCCACGTCGCGTTGGGGTATGAAGGGGAGCGAGGACCTGGGTGGCGGCCTGAAGGCCAACTTCACCCTGGAAGGCACCTTGATTAACGATACGGGCGCGGCAGGTCTGGGTTTTGGTGGCGGTACGCCTGCCGGAACAACGACATCACTGTTTGACCGTCAAGCTACCGTCGGCTTCTCGGGTGGTTTCGGCTCTGTCAATGTCGGTCGCCAAAATATCCTGGGTGTAGATTCCATTGGTTTGGCCGATCCCATCAGCCTTGCGCACGCTGGCACCAACCCCAACGTAGCGTTCAGTGCACTGAATGCAGGTGCTTTGTACAGCGATTACGGCACGAATGGTGGCGGCGCTGCACTTCGCCAAAACAACTCGATCAAGTACCTGACGCCTAACATGTCTGGTTTTGGTGGTGCCCTGATGTATGGCTTCGGCGAGCAGCCGGGCAATTCATCCGCCAACTCTTATGCCGGCATTTCGGGTTACTTCACCGATGGCAAATCGGGCGCTGCCCTGGCTTATGCCCAATTGAAGAACAAGGCCGACAACTCCACGCTGACGCTGTGGGGCGGCGGCGCGAAGTACGCCCTGAATACCACATTGACACTGCGTGCTACCTATGCCCAAAACGAAGTAGACACGACCAATCGCAAGATCGCGGTGACCGGCCTCGGCGTAGATTACGCCGTATCGCCAGCCGTGACGCTGACCGGCGCTTACTACAACACCAAGCGCTCTGGCGATGTCAGCGGCAAGGCAGAACAATATGTTGCGCTGGGCAAATATGCCTTGAGCAAGCGCACGATTCTTTACGCATCGTTGACGCATGCAAAGGCAGGTTCGGCTGCGGCGCAAGACACCAGCCTGGGTCTGATCACGCAAGTGGGTAACACGACCGCGAACCGTACGGCAGTTGGTGTCCTGCATTCGTTCTAAACGAATCCTTTAACGAAAACGCCAAGAAGGCCGCCGAAAGGCGGCTTTTTTGTTGCCATTGGTGTTAACAAATTGATGACCCAAAGCGCCCACTAACTTCCTCGAACGGGCTGCTCTTACTCAATTTCCGAGCCGCATCGGCGTGGACTGCTCGCTTCACGTGGGTATCTTCGTACCCTTGGTCGCTGGCAGGGCCAAGGGCGAAACCTTCCCGAAGAACGGGGCGGCAGCGTTCACAAAACGCCTGGTTGGGACGCCTGCCCTTGCAAAAACACCCTCCATATCCCGGATTCATCTACTTTTTATACTATTCTAAAAAAACGTCTACATCAGGCCCGGCTGTCGATGTACGCAGCGAAGTGCTCACTCACCGCGGCTTCGACTTTAGCCAGCTGCTCGTCGGTGAGTCCTTCTGCCAGCTTTCGCTTGCGGTTGGACAGGGTGCCATTACCTTGCACGATAAGGTCGATGAGCGTGTTGAGCTGCGACTGGCGCATGTCCAGCCAGGATTCCAGCGTTTTGACGGTCTCGTCATGGGCACGCAGGTAAAGGACCTCGGACAGGAGGTCCTCCTCCACACAGAGCTTGCAGCAATCCAGGATGAATTCGCAGACCTCGGTCGCGTCGAAGTAAGCATAGAGCCATCGAGGCTGTGCAGATTTGACCAGGATGGTTCCGCTCTCGCTGTCGAGCATGTACTCCAGCTGCTCGGTGCGAGGGCGCGAGTAGCTCTTGAGCAAAGTCGAGTATCGCTCCATCTGCTTGAGCATGCGGGAGGACAAGGGCAACACGACACCGGCCGGCGTGAACCCGGACTGCCGCAGCAGGTGGTGCAGCAAGAAGCGATGGAGCCGCCCGTTGCCGTCCAGGAACGGGTGAACGTAGACCAGGCCGAACGAAGCACAAGCGGCCGCCAGAACGGGATCGAGCTCGCCCGTCGACCCAGAAGCCGCGACCGCAGCAACACCTTCCATCATGAGGCCCACCTGGTCAGGGGCCGGCGGGATGAAGTCGGCGATGTTGCGAAGCCGCCCTGAGCGAGAAAGCCAGTTCTGGACTGATCGGTATTGGTGCTCGGCCACCAGGGGGCTGACAATTTGGTTCTGCCACTGGCACAACTGCTCTTCACTCAGCGCCCCGGGTTCCCCTGCCGACTCCAGCAACCGTCGAAACTTCGCAGCCCGGTTGTTGTCCGGAATTTCGTTCTCGATGTTGTAGGTCGAGCGCGTCTCCGACAGGTAGAGGTAGTCCACCGCTCGCGAGAGCATCTCCGGCTCGATGGTGCTCAGCGCAGCCTTCACCTTGTCAGCAAGGCCTTCGTTGAGCAAGGTGGTGAGCTTGTCCGTGCGCCGCACCAGGGGGCTGAACGCCTGATTGCCCAAGACGTTGTTGATGACGCCGAACTTGGAGTCGGACACGCCCAGGCCCGTGACGTACTCACCCCTCTCCAACAAGGAAACCCTCGGGCTGCCCGGCGGCAGGGCGTAGTCAAACTGGTGCCCGGTGAGCCACGTCGCCAGATGGCCGGCAGTGCGCGAGTAGCGCGAGCTCGGTTTTTCATGGAGCCATTCCTGGACGGCCGCCAAGGCCTCCTCCCGCTCAAAAAGCGCTCCGAGGACCGTCAGGTTCAGGTGTTCGCGCTTGAGGGCGAACGTCAGCTGGCCCACCAGGGACGCGGTGTCCGACAAGCGATGTAGAGGCAGTTCGATGCGCTCATCGCCATCCGACGTGCGAGCATGCGTCTTTACCGTGCGCTCTGTGGCCATGAAAACCCGGCGCAAAGGAGGCACCCGCAGGTTGAACCGACGGATGAGCGCCTCATAACCCAGATAGGTGCGAGCGGTGGCAGTGGTCATGGACGAAAGGCCCTGGTTATTGGAAAAACGTCTCTGGATTTTTATAAATATCTACTTTTTGTCGATTTTAAAGAAAAATATCTACTTCGAAGCAGCCTCCCTCTGGCCTTGGCGAGGGAGATCGGTCCAGCATCACGTTTTGAGCAACCCAATGCACGCGATGTCGCTCGGACACCACGCATTTCAAAATAGGGCGTTAAAAACTGACGGGCTTTTTCGTATCCTGCAAGGGCCAGCAGTACCCCTGATTCAATCAGACCAAAAAAGCTGCGTTTCAGAGGTGAAAACAGCAACAAAGGCTCACCCAGCGCACGCTTTTAAGGCGCTCGGATGGCGTCGACAATTACAGGGTTTTCCCTTGCCACCAAGGTGATGCACCGGGTGGTTGCACCCTGTACGGCTCGTAATAACCCCGTTAATCTTCATCAATTCAAGCGGGTCCTGACAACGCTTGCTCATCATTTTTGTTTCCTTCAAATTCCTATTCTTTGGAGACTCCATGAAAAAACTGACATTTGTTGCCACTGCGGTCATGGGACTGCTGTCCACCCCAGCCGCCATGGCACAAAACACTGTGACCCTGTACGGTGTTGCGGATGGCGGCGTCAACTACGTCAGCGGTCTGAAAAACGGGTCTTCTACGGCCATTGCAAGCGGCATCATGGAGGGTTCGCGCTGGGGCCTGCGCGGCTCCGAAGATCTGGGCGGTGGTTACAAGGCGATTTTCACGCTTGAAAGCCGTTTTGAGCTGGATACGGGTTCGGTGACCAACCGGCCAGCGTCTGGTGCGCAGCTGCCTGATCGCGTTGCCACCACCGTTAATGCCAACTTACCCGTTGGTCTCGCGGGAACACCACTTGCACTCGGCACCATCTCAGCCATCAACAACGCCATTGGCACCAATGCATTTGGCGTTAACTTGGCCGGAAATCTGTTTGATCGTCAGGCTTTTACCGGACTGATCACACCGTTTGGCGCGTTCACGCTGGGCCGCCAATACACGCCAGCCTATCTCACCACGGCAGCCTTCGACGCGTCGCAAACCCAATCAAGCCTGGCAGCCGGCCAGGTTGCCAGCCTGCCGGCTGCGTTTGACATCCGCCTGAGCAACACGCTGCAATACGGCATCAAGACGGGCGGCATCACCGCGACCTTGATGTATGGCGCGGTCGAGGTCGCGGGCAACAGCTCCGCAGGCCGCTTCCTCGGCGGTATGGTCATGTACAAAGCCGACGGTTTCTCTGTCGGTTTTGGTCACAACGAGAAGAAAAACGAGTTGGGCCAGAAATCTTTGACCAACAACGTGTTGGGCGGAACCGTGGACGTGGGACCTGGCACCCTGTATGGCCAGTACGCCACGATCAAGGATGAAAATCCGTCCGGCCTTTCGCCATTTTTTGTGACGGCCGGCCCCGTGTTCCAAAACGCCTACAACGCAGCATTCAGGCAAGACGCCCGCCTCATGCATGTGGGCTACAAGGTCACCAGCGGGGTTCACACCGTGGTGGTGGCGTACAACCGCCTCGATGACAAACGCGCCGTCAACGCCGACACCGATTCTTACGGCGCAACCTACACCTACGCGCTGTCCAAGCGCACCAACCTGAATGCCGTGCTGACGCGTTTCAACAACAAGGGCGCCGGACAGGTTGCGCCCGGCGGCAACGGTTTTCTGGGCGGCGTGACGTCTTCTGCCGGCACCGACTCCACCAACGTGGCCTTTGGCATTCGCCACTACTTCTGATCGCCGGTTTGGGCCTTGCGGCCTGAAATGCGTTCCATGAAAGCCTCCTTTTTGGGGCTTTTTATTTTGCCGTGTCGGCGCTACCATTGAGCCCATGACACCTTCCCTTGACTTTGCACTGAACGCCGCAGACAGCGCGCTGCGCACGCTGTTTGCCAAACCCCGGGCCTCCAGGGCCTGCCCCACGCTGGCGGACCAAACCACCGAACTGAGCACCGAAGACAAGGCGCTGTCAGGGGCGCTGATGCGGGTCAACCATGTGGGCGAGGTGTGCGCGCAGGCGCTGTACGCGGCGCAGGCACTGGGCACCCGCGACGCGGCCCTGCGCAGGCATTTCCTGCAAGCGAGCCGGGAGGAAGGTGATCACCTGGCCTGGACCCGGGAACGGCTGGACGAACTGGGCGCGCGCCCTTCACTGCTTAACCCGCTGTGGTATGCGGGCGCCTTTGGCCTGGGCCTGGTCGCCAGCCGGCTGGGCGACCGCGTGAGCCTGGGGTTTGTGGTGGAAACGGAACGCCAGGTCGAAGCGCACCTGGCAAGCCACCTGGAGCGCCTGCCTGAAGGCGACCACGCGTCGCGCGCCATCGTGGCGCAAATGAAAGACGACGAGGCGCAGCATGCACGGGAGGCAGAAGATGCGGGCGCGCTGCAGTTACCAGCACCGGTCAGGGCGCTGATGCGTTCGGCGGCCAAGGTCATGACAACCACAGCACATTACGTCTGAAGCACGCGCTGCAGGTTTCCAGGAAACCTTCAGATCAGCTGTTCTTAAGCTATTATTTCGATAGCTATTAGCGCCCGCCAAATGGGCGCAAACAGTTAAAATCTGCTTCAGTCTTCCAGCAACTCAAAACTGGTGCTGATCTCCGCCGTTTTGCCCAGCATGATGGTGGCCGAGCAGTATTTGTCGTGGCTCATGGCAATCGCGCGCTCCACGGCGCCGGCGGACAGACCCCGCCCGGTGACTACAAAATGCATGTGAATCCGGGTGAACACCTTGGGGTCGACCGGCGCCCTTTCAGAGGTGAGCTTGACCGAGCAACCCCGCACATCATGGCGGCCGCGCTTGAGAATCAGCACCACGTCATAAGCGGTGCAGCCGCCGGTGCCTGCCAGCACGGTTTCCATGGGGCGGGGGGCCAGGTTGGCGCCGCCATTTTCAGGCTTGTCTGCGTCGGGCGCGCCGTCCATGACCAGCGTGTGGCCACTACCGGTTTCGGCTAAAAACGTCATGCCTGAGCGCGATCCCGTTGCCGCATTTGTGCCTGTCCAACTCACCGTGCATTCCATAATCGACATTCCTTATACAAAAAACCTATGACCAAAATCGTGACAATTGTTAATTTGTCACAAAAACATGTTGCATCGCAACATACCTCCGCTATACTGAAATCATCGCATCAATACGGGTAATTACCAGTAACTCACCGTATTTTTGCACCGCTTGTCTCCTCCACCTCCTCAAAGGGTGGATTTATAGGCCCAGACCGCAAGGTCTGGGCCTTTTTTCTTGCCCACTATGATGTCAGGCTGCGAGAAAAACATGCCAACCTCCAAAAAATCGACCCCGACCCCTGTGTCCACTGCGGCATCTTCTGCCGTCAAAGCGTCCGCAAAACCTGCCAGAAAACCCTCAGGCAAGGTGCTCAAGCCGGCGGACTACCTGAAAAAAATCCTGACGGCACGCGTCTATGACGTGGCGGTGGAGTCGGCCCTGGAGCCCGCCAAAAACCTGAGTCAGCGCCTGAACAACACGGTGCTGCTCAAGCGCGAAGACCAGCAACCGGTGTTCAGCTTCAAGCTGCGCGGGGCCTACAACAAGATGGCGCACCTGAGCCCGGCCCAGCTCAAAAAGGGCGTGATTTGTGCCTCGGCCGGCAACCACGCCCAGGGCGTGGCGCTGAGCGCGCAAAAGCTCGGCACCCGCGCCGTGGTCGTCATGCCCACCACGACGCCGCAGCTCAAGATTGACGCGGTCAAGGGCTGGGGCGGCGAGGTGGTGCTGCACGGCGACAGCTATTCGGACGCCTACGCCCACGCTGTGGTGCTTGAGAAAAAGCAGGGCCTGACCTTTGTGCATCCGTTTGACGACCCGGACGTGATTGCCGGCCAGGGCACGATTGCCATGG
>NZ_JAUXNA010000302.1 GCF_030682935.1 Polaromonas sp. | reverse complement strand
CACCGTGCCATTGCGGAGGCTGCGCGCAATCCTTTTCTTATTGGCACGCTGGAATACCTGCGCCAGTTCCTGCGCGGCGCCACCCGCGTCACGCGCGCCAATGAAGCGCGCAGAGCCGACTTCGCACGGCAGGTGCGCGACGAGCACGACAAGATTTTGCGCGCCATTGAAGCCGGCGACGCGGCCGCGGCACGCAAGGCGGCCGCGCGCCATATGAACAACGCCATCAAACGCATCGAGCAGGCTGACTCGGCATTCTGGCAGCAGGCGGGGGTGCAACTGGCGCGCCCACTCGTCTCGGGCCTGCCTCTGAAACGTTGAGGTCCTTGTCCATGAAACGCACGCCCACGTGTGAGATGCCGGGTAAACCCGGGTGTCGGGTGTGCTTCGGATTTGTACGATAACCCTATAAAATATGGATACGGGCACTGTGCCCTTAGACTGAATCTCAATTGAAAGTAGCCAACAAATGACATCAACCGCAGGTGTGATCGGACTGGGAGCCATGGGCAGTGGCATGGCGCGTTCATTGCGCCGCCATGGTTGCAATGTGCATGTTTTCGATGTTCGCGCCGAGGCTGGGCAAGCCTTTGCCGCCGAGGGCGGCGTGGCCTGCGCATCGCCCGCCGAACTGGCTGCGCGGTGCGATGTGATTGTGTCAGTGGTCGTCAATGCCGCGCAGACCGAGAGCGTGCTGTTTGGCGAGGGTGGCTGCGCCGCTGCGATGAAGCCGGGCAGCGTGTTTGTGATGTGCTCGACCGTCGACCCGAACTGGTCGATGGCGCTGGAGGCGCGGCTGGCCGCGCTGGGCATCCTCTACATCGACGCCCCGATTTCCGGGGGCGCGGCCAAGGCCAGCAGCGGCGAAATGACCATGATGACGTCCGGACGGCCCGAGGCCTACGCGGTGGTCGGCTCGCTGCTCGATGCGATGGCGGCCAAGGTCTACCGGCTGGGCGACCAGGCCGGCGCAGGCAGCAAGGTAAAAATCATCAACCAGCTGCTGGCCGGCGTGCACATTGCCGCTGCGGCCGAGGCGATGGCACTGGGCCTGCGCGAAGGCGTGGACCCGGCGGCCTTGTATGAGGTCATCACCCACAGTGCGGGCAACAGCTGGATGTTCGAGAACCGCATGGCCCATGTGCTGGCGGCCGACTACACGCCGCTGTCGGCCGTGGACATTTTTGTGAAGGACCTGGGGCTGGTGCTGGACATGGCCCGCGCCAGCAAGTTTCCGCTGCCGCTGTCCAGCACCGCGCACCAGATGTTCATGCAGGCGTCCACCGCAGGCTTTGCCCGCGAGGACGATAGCGCGGTCATCAAGATATTTCCCGGCATTGAGTTGCCCAAGAAGCCATGAAAAAACTATTGTTGGGCTGCATTGCCGACGACTTCACCGGCGCAACGGATCTGGCCAACAACCTGGTGCGCGCCGGCATGCGCGTGGTGCAGGCGATGGGTGTGCCCGACCAGCCGCAGGGCACCGATGCCGATGCCGTGGTGGTCGCCCTCAAGTCGCGCACCTTGCCTGTGGATGACGCGATTGCCCAGTCGCTGGACGCGCTGCGATGGCTGCAGGCGCAGGGCGCGCAGCAAATCTATTTCAAGTACTGCTCCACCTTTGACAGCACGGCACAAGGCAATATCGGCCCGGTGGCCGAGGCGCTGATGGAGGCGCTGGCGGATCTGACGGGGGCTGACTTCACCATCGCCACGCCCGCTTTCCCCGACAACCAGCGCACGGTCTTCAAGGGCCATCTGTTCGTCGGCGACGTATTGCTCAATGAAAGCGGCATGCAGAACCACCCGCTCACGCCCATGACGGACGCCAACCTGGTGCGCGTGCTGCAGGCGCAATGTCGCCGCAAGGTGGGCCTGATTGACTATAAAACGGTAGCCCAGGGCGAGGCCGCGATTCGCGCGCGCATCGACCAGCTGCGTGCCCAGGGCGTCGCTTTGGCCATCGTCGACGCTATCTCCAACGACGACTTGCTGCGGCTGGGCCCGGCGCTCAAGGGCATGCCGCTGGTGACGGCGGGCTCGGGCGTGGCGATTGGCCTGCCTGCCAATTTCGGCATTGCGCCGTCCAATATGGCCAGCGCATTGCCCGCCGCCACCGGCTTGCAGGCGGTGCTGTCGGGCAGCTGCTCGCTGGCGACGAACCGGCAGGTCGCGGCCTTCATCCAGGCGGGACGGCCGGCGCTGGCGATTGATGCCTTGCAGGTCGCTGCCGGGGTCGATGTGGCCCGGCAGGCGCTGGCCTGGGCTGAACCCCTGCTGGGCCAGGGGCCGGTGCTGATTTATTCGACAGCCGATTCGACTGCCGTCAAGTCGGTGCAGGGCCAGCTTGGCGTGGAGGAGGCCGGTGCGCTGGTCGAGCGTACCCTGGCCGCCATTGCACGCGGCCTGGTGACGCTGGGCGTGCGCCAGCTGGTGGTGGCGGGCGGGGAGACCTCGGGCGCCTGCGTGCAGGCCTTGAACATCACGCAAATGAAGATAGGCCCGCAAATCGATCCCGGTGTGCCCTGGTGCCATGCGCAAACCGATGCTGCGCCTGATGGCGGCCTGCACCTGACGCTGAAGTCTGGCAATTTTGGTGCCGACGATTTCTTCAGCAAAGCTTTTTCAATGCTGGCATGACCGAGACACAAGCCCGCGAAGAAATCTGCCGTGTCGGCCGCAGTCTGTTCGAGCGCGGCTACGTGCATGCCACGGCCGGCAACATCAGCGTACGGCTCGATGCCTCGGAAGGCGGCGGCTACCTGATCACACCCACCGATGCCTGCCTGGGCTTTCTCGATCCGGCCCGGCTGGCCCGGCTGGACGATCAAGTCCGGCAAATCAGCGGTGATCGTGCCAGTAAAACTATAGCGCTTCACGCCCATATCTACAGGGCTGCAAGCCAGTTTGATTCAAAAACCCGGTGTGTGATCCACACCCACAGCACGCACTGCGTGGCGCTGACATTGCAGCCTGGTCGTGAGGAACTGCTGCCCGCCGTGACGCCTTACTTTGTGATGAAGGTCGGCCATGTACCGGTGATGGCCTACCACCGCCCCGGCGCGCCCGAGACGGCGGAGCTTGTGGCGCAGGCTATTTCGCGCTATGGTGAAGCTGGCACGCCGATCCGTGCCGTCATGCTGGCGCGGCTGGGCCCCAACGTCTGGCACGACTCGCCTGCCGCTGCCATGGCCACACTCGAAGAGCTTGAAGAAACCGCCCGCCTGGTCAGTCTCAGCGCCTCTGTGCCCGAGCCCCTGACCGAAATCCAAATCAATGAACTGCGCCAAACCTTCGGCGCCCGCTGGTGAACCTTATGCCTCAATTTGCTGCCAATTTGTCCATGCTCTATCCCGAGCTTGATTTTCTTGATCGTTTTGAAGCTGCCGCCAAAGACGGCTTCAAGGCGGTAGAGTATCTGTTTCCCTACGCTTTTGAAGCCCGCGAAATCGCCGCCCGCCTCAAGGCCCATGGCCTTCAGCAGGTGCTGTTCAATGCACCGCCCGGCGACTGGGACGGTGGCGAGCGCGGCCTGGCCTGCCTGCCCGGACGCGAAGCCGAGTTTCGTGCCGGTATCGGCAAGGCACTCGACTACGCCGCCGCTCTGGACTGTCCGCGCATTCATGTCATGGCCGGACTACTGCCCTTGGGCGTCGAGCCCGAGACGCTGCACCCCACCTACGTCAGCCAGTTGCGCTGGGCCGCTCTGGAGGCATCCAGGCAGGGCGTTGATGTGTTGATCGAACCGATCAACACGCGCGACATCCCGCGTTTCTTCTTGAACCGCCAGGACCATGCGCACAAGGTCGTCGCAGACGTGGGCGCGTCCAACCTCAAAGTGCAGATGGACCTGTACCACTGCCAGATCGTTGAAGGCGACCTGGCGATGAAACTGCGCCACTACCTGCCAACCGGCAATGTCGGCCATATTCAGATTGCGGGCGTGCCGCAGCGGCACGAGCCCGATGTGGGCGAACTGAACTACCCTTATCTGTTCGCCGTACTTGACGAGTTGGGCTACGCGGGTTGGGTCGGTTGTGAGTACCGGCCCCGAGCCGGGATGCAGCCTGGCGGCACGTCAGCCGGGCTGGGCTGGCTCAGGCCTTATCTGTGACGCGTTTATTTTTGAGAGGAAATTGGTAATGAGGAATTCTGAATCTAGCCAAAAGATAGGCTTTATTGGCTTGGGAATGATGGGCCGGGGCATGGCAAAGCATGTGCTGGACAAGGGCCACTCGGTCGCGTTGCTGCTGCGCTCAAAGGAAAACGAGATGCACTGCGCTGATCTGCTGGCGCGTGGTGCACAGAGCCTGAAGACCGCCGCCGAGGTAGCGGCCACGGCCGATGTGATCATCATCTGCGTCACCGGCTCGCCGCAAGTTGAGGAAGTCGTGTTTTCCGAAAACGGCATCCTCCAGGGGCTGAAGCCGGGCTGCGTGGTGGTGGACTGCTCTACTTCCTTGCCCGACTCCACACTGCGTGTGGCTGAGGCCATTGCAGCAAAGAACGGCAAGTTCCTCGATGCCGCCATGACCGGTACGCCCAAGGATGCCGACGAAGGAACAGTCAACCTGCTGGTGGGAGGCGACAAGGAAGTGCTCGAAAACGTTCGTCCTGTTTTTGACTTGTTTGCGAAGAACATCTACTACTGCGGCGCGGTCAGCGCCGGGCACACCACCAAGCTGCTGCACCAGTTCGTCGTGCTGGGCAACGCCGCTATTCTGGCCGAAGCTTTTTCGTGTGCCAGCAAGACCGGAGTGAACCTTGATGTGTTGTGCGACGTGATCGCCTCCGGTGGGGCGAACAGCACCGCGTTCCAGCGGCTGCGCCCTTATGTGATCGAGGGCAACGATCAGCTGTTCCGTTTTTCGCTGGCTAACGCGCACAAGGACATGCATTATTACGCCCGGATGGCCGGAGAAGCCAAGGCTGTGTCTTTCATCGGCGATGCCGTCCACAATGCTTACACCGTAGCGGGCAATCTGGGTTTGAAAACGCAGTTCGTGCCTCATCTGCTGCGCAGCTTCAATATTCTTAATGGCGCGAAAGAAGCATAGGTTTGTTAAGTCGCCACTATTTTTTGCGACAGTGTCCTGCTTGAGTTGCTGTTTCAAATTTGGGGTTCACTTTAGCCGTCCCGGTCGGGCTCGCTCCATTGGGTGAAATAAGAATGCACGATGCCTCGCTTCGGGAATCCTCCGGTCAGCATGCGCCGCTGACCGCTACTCTTGAGCAGATAGAGAGCCGCGCAGAGCACCTCGAACAGGTCCACTGTGGGGTGTGAGCGGGAAACCCTGCCCCTTGCCCGCATGGCGGCCCGTCAGAAATTTCTGCGCCCGGGATTGCTTCACCAGGATGGCGGGCTCAAAGCCACAGGCCATCGCGCGGCATCTGGAGGGTGGTGGCCGGATTGTCCGTGACGACGAAAGAGCCGATCACGAGGCTCAGCAAGGCAATGAAGATGCTGGCAAAAAATGCCGTCCAGAAGCTGGACACCTTGAAACCCTTGACCAGCCAGGCCACCAGCAAGATCATCAGCGCATTGATCACCAGCAAAAACAAACCGAAGGTCAGCAGTGTCAGCGGCAAGGTGAGCACGATCAGGAGCGGCTTGATGATGGCGTTGGCAAAGCCGAGCAGCAGCGCAGAGATGATCAATGACGACGCATTGTCAAATTTCAGGCCATCGAATATATGACTGGCCACCCAGAGCGACAGCGCGGTGATGCCCCAGTGCACAAGAAAGGGCGTCAGGTTTTCCAGCATGTCAGGCGTTTTTTTCTGTGGGTTGGGTCGGGAATAAGGCGATGACTCGGTACGTTTTGGGACTGCCGGCTTTTGGCGCAGGGAGCGCCCGCCCGCAGCACCCGTTCAGTTCCATTACATTCCGCTGTAATTCGGCCCGCCACCGCCTTCAGGCGTGACCCAGACGATGTTCTGCGTCGGGTCCTTGATGTCGCAGGTCTTGCAGTGCACGCAGTTCTGCGCATTGATCTGCAGCCGGTCCGTGTTGTCGGGGTTCTTGACGAATTCATACACCCCGGCCGGGCAGTAGCGGCTCTCGGGGCCGGCATAAAGGGCCAGGTTGATGTTGACAGGCACGCTGGCGTCCTTGAGCGTCAGGTGCGCGGGCTGCTGCTCTTCGTGGTTGGTGTTGGACACAAACACCGAACTCAGGCGGTCAAAGGTGAGCTTGTTGTCGGGCTTGGGGTAGACGATGGGCTGGCACTCGGCTGCGGGTTTGAGCATCGCGTGGTCGGCCTGGGTGCGGTGAATTGTCCATGGCGGGCTCTTGACGCCGATGCGCGGCAGCAGCCAGTGTTCGATGCCGGTCATGAGCGAGCCCACGTACAGCCCTTTTTTGAACCAGGCCTTGAAGTTGCGCGACTGGTCCAGCTCCTGGGCCAGCCAGCTGCCGGCGTAGGCCTCGGGGTAGGCGCTCAGTTCATCGTGCTGGCGCCCAGCGGTCACTGCCGCATAGGCGGCGTCGGCGGCCAGCATGCCGGTCTTGATGGCTGCGTGGCTGCCCTTGATGCGCGCCGCGTTCAGGTAGCCGGCTTCGCAGCCAATCAGCGCGCCGCCCGGAAACACGGTTTTGGGCAGGCTCAGCGCGCCGCCTGCCGTGAGGGCGCGCGCGCCGTAGCTGATGCGCTTGCCGCCTTCCAGGTAGGCCTTGATGCTGGGGTGCGTTTTCCAGCGCTGCATTTCTTCAAACGGGCTCAGGTAGGGGTTGCTGTAGTCCAGCCCGGTCACAAAGCCCAGCGTGACCTTGTTGTCTTCAAGGTGGTACATGAAGCCGCCGCCATAGGTCTGGCTGTCCATGGGCCAACCGGCGGTGTGGACCACCAGGCCCGGCTTGTGCTTGGTGGGGTCGATTTCCCACAGTTCCTTGATGCCCAGCGCATAGGCCTGCGGGTCTTTACCTTCGTCGAGCTTGAAGCGGCTGATCAGCTGGCGGCCCAGGTGGCCGCGCGCGCCTTCGGCAAACACGGTGTATTTGCCGTGCAGTTCCATGCCGAGCTGGAAGTGGTCGGTCGGCTCGCCGTCTTTGCCAACGCCGAGATTGCCGGTGGCCACCCCCTTGACCGAGCCGTCTTCGTTGTACAGCACTTCGGCCGCTGCAAAGCCGGGAAATATTTCGACGCCCAGGGTCTCGGCCTGCTGTGCCAACCAGCGCGTGACGTTGCCCAGGCTGATGACGTAGTTGCCGTCGTTGTGAAAACAGTCGGGCACCAGAAAGGCCGGCGTTTTGACGGCGCCTGTTTCGGTCAGGAACAGCACCTCGTCACCCGTCACGGGCTGGTTCAGTGGCGCACCCAGCGCCTTCCAGTCGGGAATCAGTTCGGTCAGGGCCTTGGGGTCCATCACCGCGCCCGACAAAATATGCGCGCCGGGCTCGGAGCCTTTTTCAAGCACCACCACCGACACGTCTGTGCCTTTTTCGGCTGCCAGTTGCTTCAGGCGAATCGCGGCGGTCAGACCGCCGGGGCCTCCGCCGACCACGACCACGTCATATTCCATGGCTTCACGGGGGCCAAATTGGGCCAGAATTTCTTGGTTGTTCATTCGGAGGGCTCGCTGATAATGAATTTCAGGACTGTCAGGGCAATGCGCTGTCTCGCGTTTTATTTTATGTTGTGAATGCGGCGCGCTAATGGTCGCTGACTTTTAATCAGCAGGAGTGCTAAATGGCCGTCTGTATGAATTTTCCACGGCTTGTCGCGCTTGTGACCAAGCATGCCCGATTTGGCGCGCAGGCGGTGACGTGCTGATGGGCATCGTGGCCTCGATTAGGGCGCACCGCTGAGCCTTTGGCCGGGTCGCACCGGCACTTTTTTTACCCATGAATCAGGGCAACCGATGAAATTTGAACTTCCCGAAAAGAAAAAACTGGTCCATGAGATGCGCATTCCGATCCGCTGGGGCGACATGGATGCGATGGGCCATCTCAACAACGGCACTTATTTCCGTTACCTCGAAACCATTCGCATCGACTGGATGTACGCCATTGGCTGCAAGCCTGACCCGCTGGGCGAGGGCCCGGTGATCGTCAATGCCTTTTGCAACTTCTACAAGCAGCTGGAGTACCCGGGCGATGTGCTGATGAGGATGTATGTGAGCGACCCGGGCCGCACCACCTTTGAAAGCTGGGCCACCATGGAGCGCGCCGATGCGCCGGGGGTGATTTGTGCCGAGGGCGGCGCCACCACGATCTGGGTGGACTTTCCGGCGCAAAAGGCAAAAACGCTGCCCGACTGGATGCGGCAGCTCGTCAGTTGAGTGCATGATGGGCGGACCCGGAGGTTTTTCAAATGCCCATTACTGAAGTCATCCCCGCCGATCTGCGCCTCACCATTGACCCCGCTGCGCTGGGTTTTGCAGACACCTCCGAGCTGCTGACGCAAACGCTGCCCTGGATAGGCCAGCAGCGGGCCCAGATTGCAGCCCGTTTTGGGCTGGAGATGGGCCAGCGTGACTACAACCTGTTTGTGCTGGGCGAAGTCGGTAGCGGGCGGTCTACGTTGCTTCGCGACCTGGCCCAGACGCTGGCGGCCAGCCGGCCCGTGCCGCCGGACTGGTGTTACCTCCACAACTTTGACACCCCGGAACGGCCGCTCGCCCTGCGCCTGCCTGCCGGACAGGGGCGCGTGCTGCGCCAGCGCATGACGCAGCTGACCAAAACATTGCAGGCGGAAATCCCCAAACTTCTGAGGGGTCAGGATTTCAGGACCGAAAGCGAGCGTCTTGAAAAAGCCTACAAGGCCGAAGAGGCGCCGGCTTACGCAGAGCTTGATGCGTTTGCGGAAGCGCGCAGCTTTTCGCTGTTTCGTGAAGAGGGCCATCTGGTCTTTACCCTGCGGGACGCCAAAGGCAAGGCCCTGACCGAAACCGAGGCGCTGGCGCTACCCAAGGAGCGGCGCACCCAAATTGACGAGGCAGAGCAGGCGCTTCGTGCCGAGATTGCCCGATTTCTGGACAAGACCCGCGCCCTGGAGCGGGTCATGAACGAGGGGCTCGCGGCCTTGCGCCGCCAGGTGGTCAAGCCCATGGTGGCGCATGCGCTGCAGAAAATCCGCGAAGAACTCAAGCAACAAGCCGGTGATTTGGTCCGGCTGGGCTGCTACCTGGATGAGGTCCTGCACGATGTGCTGGAAAACGTGGAATTGTTCCAGGTGGGCGACACCGAAGAAGACCTGCGGCTCGAAGCGCTGGATTCGGTGCTGTCGCGTTACCGCATCAACCTGGTGGTGGACAACCATGGCCTGGCCGGTGCGCCCGTGCTGGTGGAGGACAACCCGCTGTTTCGCACCCTGTTTGGCAGCATCGAGCACCAGTCCGACGAGGATGTGCTGGTGACGGATTTTTCGTACATTCGCGCGGGCAGCCTGCTGCAGGCGAACGGCGGGTTTTTGATGCTGCATCTGCGCGACCTGCTGGCCGATGAACTGGTCTGGGAAAAGCTGCGCCGCTTTTTGCGCAGCGGCCGCCTGCAGATTGAAGAGCCGGGCACGATGTATTCGCCGATTGCCGCCGTGTCGCTGACGCCAGAGGCGGTGGATGTCGATGTCAAGATCATCCTGATTGCATCTGTGGAGGAGTACTACGCGGTGCAGGAGGGCGACCCGGAGTTTTCGCGGCGGTTTCGCTGCAAGGTGGACTTTGCCGAGAGCTTTTCAGCCACGGGCGAGACCTGGCGCGCGTCGGCCCTTTTTGTGGCGCACACCTGCCGCAAGATGGGATTTGCCCATTTTTCAGCCGCCGCCGTGGCGTGCCTGCTGGAGGACTCCCACCGCGAAGTCGACGACCAGGCGCGCCAGAGTGCGATCTTTGCGCACACCGAGGCCCTGGTGATGGAGAGTGCCTCGGTTTGCCGTACCCGTGGCGCCACGCGGGTGGATCTGGAGGACGTCGAGGCGGCCCTGCGTGCCCGCAAATACCGGCACGACTACCCGGAACAGCGCGAGCAGGAAACCATTGCCGACGGGGAACGGCTGCTGGTGTTGTCGGGCGACAAGGTCGGCCAGCTCAACGGCCTGACGGTGATTGACCTGGGCGACTACCGGTTCGGGTTTCCGGTCGGCGTCACGGCCCGCACCTATGCCGGCGATGAAGGCTTGCTCAACGTGGAGCGCGAGGTCAAGCTGTCCGGCCCCATCCATGACAAAGGGGTGCTCATCCTGCACAGCTACCTGTCCGCGCTGTTTTCCCATATCGCACCGCTGGCGCTCAATGCGGCTGTCGTTTTTGAACAGGAATACCACGGCGTCGAGGGTGATTCAGCGTCTTGCGCCGAGCTCTACGCGCTGCTGTCGTCGCTGTCCGGCATGGCGCTCAGGCAGGGCATCGCCGTCACGGCGGCGGTCAACCAGCATGGCGAAATGATGCCGGTCGGCGCCATCAACGAAAAAATAGAGGGCTATTTCCGAAGCTGCGAGATTGTCGGGCTGGACGGCCACCAGGGCGTATTGATTCCCCACCGCAACCGTCGCCATTTGATGCTGGACCGCAAGGTGGTGCAGGCGGTAAGCCAGGGCCGCTTTCATATTTACACCGCAGCGCGCGCCAGTGATGGCCTGGAGTTGCTGACAGGCAGGTCTTTTGGCGCGCTCGACGCTGCGGGTGTTTACCCCCCCGACAGCCTGCTGGGCCAGGCGCAGAAAACCCTGCAGGACTACCGGCGTGCCTGCCAGTTGTCGGGCCCCCATAAGCCCGGGCGCAAACCCGGACAGCCGCGCTGAAGAAGTTTTTTGCAGCTTACTTCTGTTTGGGAACGCGACCCATCAGGTAGAACTCGTGGTTGGGCTGCATGCCGCTGAAGCTGGCCATGCGGTTGGACAGTCCAAAAAAGGCCGTGATGGCCGCAATGTCCCACGCGTCCTCATCGTTGAAGCCGTGGGCGTGCAGCGCTGCAAAGTCGGCATCCTCGACCTGGTCGGACTGCAGACAGACCTTCATTGCAAAGTCGAGCATGGCACGCTGGCGCGGGCTGATGTCGGCCTTGCGGTAGTTCACCGCCACCTGGTCGGCCACCATCGGTTTCTTTTCATGAATGCGCAAAATCGCGCCATGCGCCACCACGCAGTACAGGCAGTGGTTGGCGGCGCTGGTGGTGGTCGCGATCATTTCGCGCTCGCCCTTGGTCAGGGAGCCGGTCGGGTTGCCGCTTTCCTCTTTCAGCATGAGGGCGTCGTGGTAGGCAAAGAAGGCGCGCCATTCGGCAGGGCGCCTTGCCAGGGCCAGAAAGACGTTGGGCACAAAGCCGGCTTTTTCCTGCACCTCCAGTATTTTGGCCT
>NZ_JAUXNA010000287.1 GCF_030682935.1 Polaromonas sp. | reverse complement strand
CGCAGTTGCATTGAGAAGCGATGATCCAAAGGCTCTCCTCGGGTACCTCCCGCGCTACTTCAGTAAAGCGGTAACAAAGGAAATTTCCTGTGATCCAGACAACGTCAATGTTGTTCTACGGCGAGTCAATATTGATGCGCCGCTAGACATGCGTCTTCTGTTTCGGTTGACCGTAAGACACACTATCAATCGTTCATTATTTGACGATGATGTTGATTTCCAACCTTGGGATGCATCAGTTGAAACTATTGAGAAGATCGGGAATTTTGTTAGCCCTCCTGCCCGCTCAAACTGAGATCTGCTTAGGATCGCAAAGAGCCAGCCTTCAATTGCAACCCTTTCCCAGAGCCTCGACGAAAAATACTTGACTTTCGGTCAGAGCAATTTAGCCGCTTTGCCGAATCGTAGCATCCAGCAAACGCTGCATGCGTTTCCAGTGCGAACCTTTCCAATAGACTCGACCACAAAGCGAGCAGGTCATGAAATGTTCGTGGCTCGCCTGAACGAAGGGGGGCAACCGTTGGAGCACCTGCGACTTGTCGATTGCCTGTAAGGGTGCGTTGCATTCCAGGCATAGCGAGAAGGGATGGACACTGTCTGTAATTTTTAGCCGGGTCATGATCTCGGCTAGTTGCTGTTCCGGCTTGAGCGCATGAACGTAACAGCCGTGGGTGATGTCGCGCAGCATGAGCAGGTCACGGTCGCGCGTCAGCACGATGCGGCCCTCGCGGATGGCGATGTCGGCAATATCGCGGTCCCGCAAGTTGTTGCGGTAAATCGTATCGAAACCTGCCATTCGCAGAAGGCGGGCGAGCCCGCCGAGATGGGCGTCGGCAATGAAGCGCGTCACATACAGTGGCCACTTGCGAAGGTGTACCAGAGGTGTGGCTTCTGGCGACCCGAAATGGGGGTAGACGACCACGCGATCTCCATCATGGAGAAGCCGGTCAAACCCTGTCACTTCGCCTTGCACCGTGATCAATTCGACCTCAGTGTACGGCACGCCAAGGGCCTCGATCATGTGCTTGGTGGTGGCATTGCGAGCGCAGGACACACTGAACTCAACCTCGCGCCGCTTTGGCGACAGGAAGTCGTTGAGTTCATTATGGAAGCGGAATGTCGCCGTCACCATCGATATTCACCTATCTGGCCGCCTGAAGTTCGGGCATGTGTGATGTTGAAGCTTGCTTGTTATACATTGACCCTGATCAAGTTGTCGTTTAGGAGCACCAGGATCGACTGGCAGCTTTGCAGCGTAAGCCCTCATGGATCGACGGAACGTGACAGGCAAGTTTCGCTGCATTGCAGTCAGTCCGCAACAACGCGCTAATCTCATGCAAGTCCGCTTGAACCTCATCCAGACACCTCGGAGCAAGCCACTCCCAATGCGCGCACTATCAAAAAAATAGCTGTTAATGCCCACAGGCCATGGGCTAGAGGCTGATTCGGTATAGGAACAAAACGACTGGCAGTCAACTGTCCGCTCCAGACCGCCAACGTTTCGCCCATCGATACATCACCTACGCACGCCGGGCGGTCGTCCACAGCGCGGCCAATACGATGAGTCCACCGCCGAGCCAGCCGGCCGCGCTCAGCCCTTCGCCCAGCCAGAGCACGGCAAACAGGGCGCCAAAGACCGGTTCACTGCTGGTCAGCAATGCGACCCGGCTGGGTGAGCTGTGTTGGAGCGCCCAGTTTTGCGCAAAGAACGCAAACACGGTGCAGCCCAGCACCAGGTAGAGGCTGGCCTGCCAGAAGGCGCTTTCCAGCGGCAGCGGCGGCAGTCCGCCCGGCATGCACAGGGCCAGCAGCAGACTGCCAAAGCCGATCACGCCGGCCTGCACCGCCGTCAGCGCCAGGGCGGGTGCAGTGCTGTGGCGGGTCAGTTTGCTGGTCTGGCACACGGTGATGGCGCGCAGCACGGCTGCCGCCAGCATCAGCCCATCGCCAGGGCCGAACGCACCCGCCATGCCGCCGCTGAGCAAGGCGGCGCCCAGCACCGAGATGCCGGCAAACACAAACATGGCCCGCGCGGGTCGGCTGCCCAGCAGCCACCACTCGGCAAAGGGCGTCAACACCACGCACAGGCTGATCAGCAGCGCGGCATTGCTGGCCTGGGTCAGTGCCACGCCAAAGGTTTCGCATAAAAAAATACCGAGCATCAGCGCGCCCAGCGGCAGGCCGGTGCGGACGGCGTCGCGTCTTTGCGGCCCGCCTGCGCGCAGCAAGGCGGGCAAGAGCAGGACAAAGGTCAGGATAAAACGCACCGCCAAAAAGCCCAGCACCGGGTAGAAAGCCAGCGCGCCCTTGGCCACGCCATAGCTGGTGCCCCAGACCACGGCGACCAGCAGCAGGGCAACATCGGACAGGCGCAGCAGGTTTTTGGACTGCGACAGGGTGAGCGTGTTCATGGCGAAGGTTTGTGATGGTGAGGAAGGACCCAGTATTCATTGCATCGACCAGCGTGATAATCCGCTCATGAAGAACAGAACTTGTGCGCGATGAGCATCAATAACGCGTTGGACAACCTGCCGGATATGGCCGTGTTTGCCCGCGTGGTCGACGCCGGCAGCTTCTCGGGCGCGGCCCGCGAGCTTGGCGTGACGCCGTCGGCCGTCAGCCGCCAGGTGGCGCGGCTGGAAGGCGTGTTGCGGGTGCGGCTGCTGGAGCGCACCACCCGCAAGCTGCGTTTGACCGAGGCCGGCTCAGCGGCTTACACCCGTTGTCAGGCCATGGTGGCCGCTGCGCGTGAGGTGCTGGCGCTCAGCGACACCAACACGGCCACCCCGCGCGGCCTGGTGCGCATCAGCATGCCCAAGGCATTCGGTCGCCTGGTGGTGCATCCGCTGATGGCCCGCTTTCTTGCGCAATACCCCGAGGTCGACGTGCAGTTGGTCATCACGGACCGCACGGTGGACCTGTTCGAGGAGGCCATCGACCTGGCCATCCGCATCACCGATGCACCGCCGCCGGGCTTGGCCGGGCGGCCGCTCATGCGAATTGCCCACCTGACCTGCGCCAGTCCGCGCTACCTGGCCGAGCACGGCAGCCCGCTGCATCCGCGCGATCTGGCCCAGCACAGTTGCCTGTATTTAGGTGAAGACGAGCGTGACCGCCACTGGCGTTTTCGCCGCGCGGGGGCCGAGGTCACGGTGAAGGTCCGCGGCCGTTACGTGGCCAATCACAGCGAAGTGCGGCTGGAGGGGGCCTTGAATCACCTGGGCATTGCCAGCCTGCCCGAATTCACCGCCCGTGCTGCCCTGGCCGCCGGGGAACTGGTGACGGTGCTGGATGACTGGGAGCACGCGACCGACTACGCCGGCATGGCGTGGCTGCTTTACCCGCCGAATCGCTTTCTGCCGGCCAAACTGCGCGTGTGGATTGACCACTTGGTTGCGGGCCTGGCGGGCTTGGCGATGGGGCGGGAATGAGGCATCACGCTACTTGCGGCCTATGGAGCGAGGTACGAGCAAGGCTAAGGGCCTGCGCCAGGTCACGGCTGGAGGCGAGCCGTTCGCCGGCCTGCAAATGCCCATCCAGCATGACGCGCCGCAGTGACTCGTACAACTGGCGGCGCGCAGGCGGGCTATTTCGTAAATCAGGTATTCGGCATGAGGGTGTGCGTGTTGCGGGTGCTTGAGGGATGGCGGCAAAAGTGGCACCATCGGGTTGCCCCAAATGGCACCTATTTGGAACCAAGCGCTCCGCATGATGAAGATGCTTTCGTCGACAAAACTACAACAAGCGTGAATCCATCGCAAATGCACCGGAAAACCATGTTGAACAGCGCACAAACATTGTCTCAAGCCCTAGTCTGGCTACCTGCCGATCACCGGTTTCTGGGCGAGGAGGGCGACCAGACGCCGTTTCTGGTCCTGGGTGACAAATACGCCCGCGCCGTGAAACTGGGCGCAAATGCGCAGCCGGTCCTTTTTCCGCTGGCAGAGGCTGAGCAGATACCGGCGCTGCTGCGCGTGGTGGACGGCGTCCTGCTGACCGGCTCGCCCTCCAATGTGCACCCGTCCCACTTTGATCAGGATGTGGCCGACCCTTCTTTGCCGCTGGACCCGCAGCGCGATGCGCTCACGCTGGCGCTGGTCCGGGCCTGTGTGGCCTCGGGCGTGCCCTTGCTGGGGATCTGCCGCGGTTTTCAGGAAATCAACGTGGCGCTGGGTGGCTCGCTGGAGCAGACCGTGCATGCGCGCGCCGGGCAACTCGATCACCGCGCACCCGTGGGCGTCAGCGTGGATGAGGCTTACGGGCCGGCGCATGAAGTCCGCTTCGTGCCCGGTTCGGCGTTTGCGCAATGGGCCGGCGGCGACACGGCCCGGGTCAACTCGCTGCACGGGCAGGGCATTGCCCAGCTGGCCACCGGCCTGCGCGCGCTGGGCCATGCGCCCGACGGCCTGGTTGAAGCGCTTGAAATTGAAGGCGCACAGACGTTCGCCTACGCGGTCCAGTGGCACCCCGAATGGCGTTGCCTGGACAACCCTTTTTACAGTGCCATCCTGGGCGCATTTGGCCAGGCGTGCAAACGCCGCCAGGCGGCGCGCCTCGCAGCGGGGCGGCTCGTGACCTGAATTCACCGATTCGAAAAACCGACAAACGTCGACAACAGGAGTGTTCCATGGGCGTTAGTAAAGCTGTCACATTCACCGATCTTGAGAACTGGTTGAACGAACGCAAGGTCACGGAAGTCGAGTGCCTGGTCCCCGACCTGACCGGCGTGGCGCGCGGCAAAATTCTGCCGCGCGGCAAGTTCACCGAAGACCGCGGCATGCGCTTGCCCGAAGCGGTGGTGGCGATGGGGGTGACGGGCGAGTTCCCCGAAAGCGGCCCTTACTACGACGTGATCAGCCCGACCGACAAGGACATGCACCTGCGGCCCGACCCGTCCACGGTGCGGATTGTGCCGTGGGCCTCTGACCCCACGGCGCAGGTGATTCATGACTGCTTTGACCCGGGCGGCAAGCTCGTGCCTTTTGCGCCCCGCAGCGTGTTGCGCCGGGTCTGCGAGCTGTACGAAGCCGAGGGCCTGTCGCCCATCGTGGCGCCGGAGCTGGAGTTCTACCTGGTCGCCCGCAACACCGACCCCAACACCTTGCTGCGCCCGCCGATCGGCCGCAGCGGGCGTGCCGAAACCTCGCGGCAGGCCTACAGCATTGACGCGGTGAACGAGTTCGACCCTTTGTTTGAAGAGATTTACGACTACTGCGAGAAGATGGAACTGAACGTCGACACCCTGATCCACGAGGTGGGGGCGGGGCAGATGGAGATCAATTTCTTTCACGCGCATCCGCTGGGCCTGGCCGACGAGGTGTTCTTTTTCAAGCGCACCGTGCGCGAATCGGCCCTGCGCCACGACATGTACGCGACCTTCATGGCCAAGCCGATTGCCGGCGAGCCCGGCAGCGCCATGCATGTGCACCAGAGCATCCTGAACACCAAGACCGGCCAGAACATCTTCAGCAATGAAGATGGCAGCGAGTCAGAGGCTTTTTTCCACTACATAGGGGGCTTGCAGCGCTACATTCCGGCGGCCATGGCGCTGGTCGCGCCCTATGTGAACAGCTACCGGCGGCTGTCGCGCGACACGGCAGCGCCCATCAACATCGAGTGGGGCCACGACAACCGCACGGTGGGCATCCGTTCGCCGATTGCCACCCCGCAGGCGCGCCGCGTCGAGAACCGGGTCATTGGCGCCGACGCCAACCCCTACGTGGCGCTGGCCATGACGCTGGCCTGCGGCTACCTCGGGATCAAGAACAAGATCAAGCCCAAAGCCGAGATGAAGGGGGACGCCTACCTGTCGCCCTATTCACTGCCGCGCAGCCTGGGCGAGGCCCTTGACTGGCTGCGGCGCGAATCCGACCTGCATGAGGTGCTGGGCCGCGAATTTGTCACGGTCTACTCCGAAATCAAGGAACTCGAATTTGCCGAATTCATGAAAGTCATATCACCCTGGGAGCGTGAACACCTGCTGCTGCATGTGTGACGCCAGCCCCCGCACCTGATCACTGAAGTGAGGACCAAGCCATGAATACTGCCGCTGACACCACAGCAAGTAACAGCGTCAATACCGCGCTGATCCAGACCCTGGACCGCGAGCATTTTCTGCATCCGTTTACCGACTTCAAGGACCTGGCGGCGCGCGGTTCGCGGGTCATTATCCGGGGCGAGGGCATCTACGTCTGGGACTCGGAAGGGCAGAAGATGCTCGATGCAATGAGCGGTTTGTGGTGCGTGAATGTGGGCTACGGGCGCAAGGAACTGGCCGACGCCGCTTACCAGCAAATGATGACGCTGCCCTACTACAACAGCTTTTTTCAAACCACCAATGTGCCGGCCGTGCAGCTGGCCACCCGCCTGGCAGCGCTGGCGCCCAAGGTGGACGGGCGCGCCTTTGAGCATGTGTTTTATTCGAGCAGTGGCTCCGAGAGCAATGACTCCAATGTGCGCATGGTGCGCCGTTACTGGGACCTGCTGGGCCAGCCGCTACGCAAGGTCATCATTGGCCGCAACAATGGCTACCACGGCAGCACCATGGCCGGGGCGTCCCTGAGCGGCATGAGCGCCATGCACGCACAGGGCGACTTGCCCATTCCCAATATCACGCACATCGAGCAACCCTATTTTTATGCACTGGGCAAGCCGGGGGAGACTTCGGCTGAGTTCGGCGTGCGTGCCGCGCGCTGGCTGGAAGAAAAAATCCTCGCTATCGGCCCCCACAAAGTGGCTGCGTTCATCGCCGAGCCGGTGCAGGGCGCGGGCGGCGTCATCATTCCGCCCGACAGCTACTGGCCCGAGATCCAGCGCATTGTCGATAAATACGGCATCTTGCTGATCAGCGACGAGGTGATTTGCGCATTTGGGCGGGTGGGCCACTGGTTTGCCTACGAAAAATTCGGCTATCGCCCCGATTTGGTGACTTTTGCCAAGGCGGTCACCAGCGGCTACATACCGCTGGGCGGCGTGATGGTGGGCGACCGCGTGGCCAAGGTGCTGATTGAGCAAGGCGGAGAGTTCAACCATGGCTACACCTACAGTGGGCATCCGGTGGCCTGTGCCGTGGCCCTGGCCAATCTGGACCTGATGGAGCGCGAGAACCTGCCGGGCCGGGTACGTGGCGACATCGGTCCCTACCTGGCCCGGGCTTTCACCCAGCTGAACGAGCATCCGCTGGTGGGCGCGGCCGAAAGCTGCGGTTTCATGGCCGGGCTGGTGATGGTGAAAAACAAGGCGACCAAGGCGGCGTTTGACCCGAATCTGGAGGTCGGCATGCGTTGCCGCAGCCTCTGCTTTAAAAACGGCCTGGTCATGCGCGCCGTGGGCGACCGCATGATCATTGCGCCGCCGCTGATCATGACCCATGAACAGATCGATGAAATGATGGCCCTGATACGCCGCTGCCTCGACGGCACCCTGGCGGAACTGCGCGCCGCCGGACAGTTTGAATAGAATGCGGTTGCAGCGCCCGGGGGCCCACAACGGGTCCGGATATTGCTTGGCCAACGGGGTGCGCTTCTGAGCGTTTTTGTTCTGTGTTTCATCGGTTTTTTTACCTGTTTTTGTGGAAGGTTTCAATATGAAAAAGCTCGTACTGGCGGTGGCCATGTCGGCGGTTTTGCTGGCGGCCTGCGGAAAAAAGGAAGCGCCTGTAGCGGTGGTTCCCGCGCCCGTGGCCGCCACGCCGGCAGCCCCGGTCAACACCGAGGAAAAGGTGCTCAACATCTACAACTGGCCCGACTACGTTCCAGAGGGCCTGATCCCGGCGTTTGAAAAGGAAACGGGCATCAAGGTCAATTACGACACCTTTGAAACCAACGAAGCCCTGCACGCCAAGCTGGTGGCGGGCAATTCGGGCTACGACATCGTGGTGCCCGGGACCGTGTTTGCCAAACCCCAGATCGAAGGCGGATTGCTCCAGCCGCTGGACAAGTCCAAGCTTCCCAATCTGGCCAACCTGGACCCGGCGATCATGAAGACCCTGACCAAGGCCGACCCCGATAACAAGTTCCTGGTGCCGTGGGCCTGGGGCTTTACCACCGTAGGCATCAACAAAACCAGGGTGGAAAAAGCGCTGGGCGGCATGCCGATGCCTGACAACGCCTGGGACCTGGTGTTCAACCCCCAGTACACCAGCAAGCTCAAGTCCTGCGGCATCGCCTACCTGGATTCCCCCACCGAGATCATGCCGGTGGCACTGCACTACATCGGCAAGGACGCTTATTCGAACGACCCGGCCGACTACAAGGCGGCCAACGAGATGCTGGCCAAGGTGCGCAAGGACGTGCGCCTGTTCAGTGCGACCATGATTGACGATGTGGCGGGTGGCAAAGCCTGTGTGGCGATTGGCTGGTCAGGCGACATCAACATTGCCGCTGCTCGGGCCAAGGAAAACGGCTCCAAGGATGACATCCAGGCCCTGCTGCCCAGCACCGGCGCCCTGATCTTCTTTGACACCATGGCCCTGACCAAGGATGCCAGGCACCCGAACAATGCCCATGCCTTCATCGACTTTTACCTGCGCGCCGAGAACGCCGCAGCGATGGCCAATGAGATGAGCTACCCCACGGGTAACAAGGCCGCCATCGCGCAGATCAAGCCTGAAATCGCGGGCAACAAGACCATCTTTGTGGAGGCCGATTACTTCAGCAAGATGATTCCGCCGAGCAGTTTTACCAATGAAGCCCGTGAAGCCATGGCCAACGCCTACAACAGCTTCAAAAAGGGCAAGTAAGTTTTTTCGCAGAGGCAACCCCGGGCTGCTTGTACGCAAGGGTATGAGCAGCCCTTTTTGTTTCCAATGCTGCATAAAAACAGAGAGTGATAGATACATGGCAGACAAGAACGAAAAAGCGGGCTATCTGGTCACCGAGCGACTGGTCAAGCGTTTTGACGAAGCGCTGGCGGTGGACGAGGTGTCGCTGTCGGTGGGCAAGGGCGAGATTTTTGCCCTGCTGGGCAGCTCGGGCTGTGGCAAGTCAACCTTGCTGCGCATGCTGGCGGGTTTTGAAAAACCGAGTTCGGGCCGCATCCTGCTGGGCGGTCAGGACGTGGCCAGTTTGCCGCCTTACGACCGGCCCATCAACATGATGTTCCAGTCTTATGCCTTGTTTCCGCATCTGGACACCTGGGAAAACGTCGCGTTTGGCCTCAAACGCGAAGGCCTTCCCAAAAACGAGATCCAGCAGCGCGTCGGCGAGATGCTTGATCTGGTTCAGATGGCTCCCTACGCCAGGCGAAAACCGCACCAGCTCTCGGGTGGCCAGCAACAGCGGGTCGCGCTGGCGCGCAGCCTGGCCAAACGGCCCAGGCTTCTGCTACTCGACGAGCCGCTGGGGGCGCTGGATAAAAAACTGCGCGAACAGACCCAGTTCGAACTGGTCAACATCATCGAGAAAGTGGGCGTGACCTGCGTGATGGTGACGCACGACCAGGAAGAAGCCATGACCATGGCCAGCCGCATTGCGGTGATGAGCAAGGGCCGGGTGCTGCAGGTCGGCACACCCGAGGAGGTGTACGAGCACCCCGCGAGCCGCTTTGTGGCCGACTTCATCGGCAACGTCAATCTGTTTGAGGGCCGGCTCAGCGTGGACGAACGCGACCGCTGTGCTGCTGTCACGGGCATTGGCGAAATCCAGGTGGGGCATGGCGTGAGCGGCATGCTGAACATGCCGCTGGCGATTGCGGTGCGCCCCGAGAAGATCGGGATCAGCAAGCAGCGGCCGGCGGCAGAGCGGAATGTCTTCACCGGCAAGGTCAGGGAAATTGCTTACTTCGGCTCCTACAACACCTACATCGTGATTGCCAGCGACGGCTCGCGCGTCAGGATCACGGAGGCCAACACGTCGCACCAGGACCTCAGTGACATCACCTGGGAAGACAAGGTCTTTTTCTGGTGGGACGACCGCGCCGGCATTGTGCTGCGCGACTGAACCGATTTAATCCGATCAAGGAACGACATGGCGAGCTCCACCTTTCCTGTACCAGGCAAGCGCTTTGTGATTGGCGTGCCCTATGTGTGGCTGATCATCTTTTTCTTTCTGCCCTTTTTGATCCTGCTCTACATCAGCTTTGTCGATATGGGCAACGACATCAATCCCTTCAAGCCGATCTGGGATTCGCAGACCGGTCTGCTCAAGCTCAAGTACGAAAACTACGGGTCTATTTTTAGAAGCGGGGAGGATGGCGCGCTTTTTCAAACCCTCTACATTGAAGCCTACCTGCGTTCCCTCTGGTACGCGTTGTGCACGGCCCTGCTGTGTTTGGCCATCGGCTATCCGTTTGCCTATTTCATTGCGCGCTCGCCCGCCAGCCTGCGACCTGGGCTCTTGATGATGGTGATGCTGCCGTTCTGGACCTCGTTCCTGCTGCGCGTCTATGCCTGGAAGGGCATTCTGGCCGACCAGGGCGTGCTGAACCGGGCGCTGATGTTTCTGGGATTGACGGCTGAGCCGATCCAGATGCTGTACACCGATGTGTCCATGCTGGTGGGCATGACCTATGTGTATTTGCCCTTCATGGTGCTGCCGCTGT
>NZ_JAUXNA010000269.1 GCF_030682935.1 Polaromonas sp. | reverse complement strand
CCCAAGACCTGGAAGCGCTGGGCCACCGCCGACCGTGAGCCGATTGGCCAGTGGTCATTTGGCCGCGCCACCTTGCTGGGCGACGCCGCCCACCCGACTACGCAGTACATGGCGCAAGGTGCCTGCATGGCGATGGAAGACGGCGTGACGCTGGGCGAGGCGCTGCGCGTCAACAACAATGACTTCATCAAGGCGTTTGATCTGTACCAGCGCTCCCGTGTGGCGCGTACCGCCCGCATCGTGCTGTCCAGCCGCGAGATGGGCCGCATCTACCACGCCAAGGGCGTGGAACGCCTGGTGCGCAACGACCTGTGGAAAGGCCGCACCCCCGAGCGGTTTTATGACGCGATGGAATGGCTGTACGGCTGGAACGTCAACAACTGCCTGGCCACGGACTGAGCAGGGATTGACACCGATGAAGCTTTACAACATTTTCCGCAGCGGCACGTCGCACCGCCTGCGCATTGTCCTGAACCTGAAGGGCCCGCCCTGACCCGCATCGCGATGAGGTGCGGATGACGCCGAGGCCTCCAGGTAGCGGCGGGTGCCTGTTTTTAAAGCATGCTCCGCCAGCCCAATGCTGACGCGGCTTTGGCGAGTTATGCCGCACCTTATCCACAGCGTAGGCCACAGGCCGCGGGGACAACTCAGTGAGCCGTTTGCATTGGGATTGCGGGACTTGGATCTTGATGGAATTCACCCCAGAGGTGGTGGTGCATGGCGGCCTGACACCTGGTGGCACTGCCCCAATCATCCGCACAAAACCGATCAAGACCCAGCACGCGCCGCAGTTTGACTGTTCAAGCCAGGGCAAACCAGTCCTGTCGTTCTCTGGGTGTTTTTGAAAACGCTACTATTTATATAGCTATCATCGCCCGCTGCATAAAGGCTAGAGCCTGTTTTTCCTTGAAATTCAGCGTTTTTGGTACTGCGTGTTGCCAAACAGGATTTCTCGTTCCTTGTCGCCGGTGATGGGGCGGCGCAGGTCTGCCAACACCTGCACGCCGCGTTGCACGGCCGGGCGGTCGCCGATCAGGTCAAACCACTTTTTGAGGTGCGGGTAGTCGGCCCAGTCAATCCCCTGGTTTTCCCAGCTGCGCAGCCACGGAAATATGGCGATGTCGGCGATGGTGTACTGGTTGCAGGCGATGAATTTGCGGGTGGCCAACTGCCTGTCCATCACGCCGTAGAGGCGCTTGGCTTCGTTGGTGTAGCGCTTGATGGCGTAATCGACCTTCTCGGGTGCATACATCCGGAAATGGTGGGCTTGTCCGAGCATGGGACCGACGCCGCCCATCTGGAACATCAGCCACTGCAGCACCTGGAATTTGAGCCGGTCGGTTTTGGGCAGCAGCTTGCCGGTTTTGGCCGCCAGGTAGAGCAGGATGGCACCCGACTCGAACAGGGCAATCGGTTTACCGTCCGGGCCATGGGGGTCGACCAGCGCCGGAATCTTGTTGTTGGGGCTGATGGCAAGAAACTCGGGTTTGAACTGGTCGCCGGTCCCGATATTGACCGGAAAAACCTGCCAGTCACGCCCCAGGCGAAGGCCACATTCCTCCAGCATGATATGGACCTTGTGGCCATTGGGCGTGGGCCAGGAATAAACATCGATCATTGATAGTTCCTTTTAGCGCAGCATTGCGTGCTGCACTTTACGGGAAAAGCAGAAACCGTGTTCAACCCTGGCGAGCGGCTTAACTGCCGCGTGTCACTGGCATTTCGACCTCACCTGGCATCAGCAAATGCTTGGCCAGTTCCAGCTTGGCCAGCGAGGCGCGGTGCACTTCGTCCGGGCCGTCGGCCAGGCGCAATGTGCGCTGGTGGGCATAGGCGTAGGCCAGCGGAAAGTCATCCGACACGCCGCCGCCGCCATGGGCCTGGATGGCCCAGTCAATGATCTGGCAGGCCATGTTGGGCGCCACCACCTTGATCATGGCAATCTCGGCCTTGGCAACCTTGTTGCCCACGGTGTCCATCATGTAGGCGGCCTTGAGCGTCAGCAGCCGCGCCTGCTCGATCATGCAGCGGGCCTCGGCAATGCGTTCGCGCCAGACCGATTGGGCTGCGATAGGCTTGCCAAACGCAATGCGGGTGTTCAGGCGTTTGCACATGAGCTCCAGTGCGCGCTCGGCGCTGCCAATGCTGCGCATGCAATGGTGAATGCGTCCGGGGCCAAGTCGGCCCTGGGCAATTTCAAAGCCGCGGCCTTCGCCCAGCAGCAGGTTGCTGGCAGGCACGCGCACATTGGTCAGCCGTACTTCCATGTGGCCGTGCGGCGCGTCGTCGTAGCCGAACACGGTGAGCGGGCGAATCACGGTGATGCCGGGCGCATTGGCGGGCACCAGAATCATGGATTGCTGCTCGTGGCGGCCGGCATCGGGGTTGGTTTTTCCCATGACGATGTAGATCGCGCAGCGAGGATCGCCGGCACCGGACGACCACCACTTGAGTCCGTTGAGTACGTAGTCGTCGCCATCGCGCTCGATGCGGCATTCAATGTTGGTGGCGTCGGACGAAGCAACTTCCGGTTCGGTCATCAGGAAGGCTGAACGGATTTCGCCCTTGAGCAGTGGCTCCAGCCACTGGTCCTTGTTGGCTTCAGAGCCGTAGCGGGCAATGGTTTCCATGTTCCCGGTGTCGGGCGCCGAGCAGTTGAACACCTCCGCCGCGAAGGGCACGCGGCCCATGATTTCGCACAAAGGCGCGTATTCCAGGTTGGACAGGCCTTCGGGTGCCCGTGGCGAGTGCGGCAAAAACAGGTTCCACAAACCCGCTGCGCGTGCCTTGGGCTTGAGTTCTTCAATGATCGTGGTGGGAATCCAGGCATTGCCCTTGGCGCGATTCTCGGCAATTTCCCGGAAGAAGCGCGCTTCGTTCGGGTAGATGTGCTGGTCCATGAACTTCAGCAGGCGCGCCTGCAGTTCCTGTACTTTGGGGGTGTAGTTGAAGTCCATGAAATCTCCTGGGGTGGTGTGAGTGGTTTGAACGGGGACTGAATTCGGCGCTGGACTCAGGACTTGCTCTTAAGGGCAAAGTCCCAAGCCATTTTGGCCAGAAGGGGGGCGCCAGCTGCCGAGCTGACGGCCTGCGCGCTCGAAGCGGTGCCTGCTTCAACGCGTTTGGCAATGCCCTGCAAAATCGCGGCAAGCCGAAACAGGTTGTAGGCCAGATAAAAGTTCCAGTCGGCCTTGAGGGCCTCGGGCGTGGTCAGGCCGGTGCGCTCGCAGTAGCGGCGGATGTACTCGGCCTCCGTGGGAATACCCAGGCTGGCGACATCCAGTCCGCCAATGCCGCGAAACGTGCCCGGTGGAATATGCCAGGCCATGCAGTGGTAACTGAAGTCCGCCAGCGGATGACCCAGCGTGGACAACTCCCAATCAAGTACCGCCAACACGCGCGGCTCGCTCGGGTGAAACAGCAGGTTGTCGAGCCGGAAGTCGCCGTGCACGATGGAGGTCAGGCTTTCGTCCCGCGCACTGGCCGGAATGTGGGCTGGCAACCATTGCATCAGGCTGGTCATCTCGGCGATGGGCTGGGTCATGGGGCCCGCGCCATCGGCCGAAGCGATGTACTGCTTGCTCCAGCGGCCGATCTGACGCTCAAAGTAGTTGCCGGGCTTGCCGTAGTCGGCCAGGCCGCGCTCTGCATAGCTGACCTTGTGCAGCGCGGCGATGACGCGGTTCATTTCATCGTAAATCTCGCCGCGCTGGCGGTTGCTCATGCCGGGCAGGGCCTGGTCCCACAGCACACGGCCTTCGACAAACTCCATCACATAAAAAGCGCGCCCGATCACGGTTTCATCTTCGCAAAGACAATACATTTTGGGCACAGGCACGCCGGTGCCCTGGAGCCCCCGCATGACCTTGAACTCGCGCTCCACCGCATGGGCAGACGGCAGCAGTTTGGCGACCGGGCCGGGTTTGGCGCGCATCACGTAAGACGCGCCTGGCGTGAGCAGCTTGTAGGTTGGATTCGACTGGCCTCCCTTGAAAATTTCAAGCGTCAGCGGGCCCTCGAATCCTTCCAGGTGCTGCTTCAGGTAGGCTGTCAGGGCTTCTGCGTCAATGGCGTTGGCCCCCGAGACAGCCCGGGTTCCTACAAAGTGGTCGAAATTGCTCATGCTGTGGGTACTTGCCTATTTGTCAATTTCAGCTTCAGAAATGCGCATCAGGGCTTCGCGATTGCGCACCACCAGGCCACCCGGTTCGATGCGAATCGTGTCCTCGCGCTCCATGGACTTGAGTTCCTGGTTGACGCGTTGGCGCGAGGCGCCCAGCAACTGGGCCAGCTCCTCTTGCGCCAATTGCAGGCCAATGCGCACCTCGCGGCCATCGGCCAGACTCGGTACGCCGTAGCTGCGCACAAGGTGCAGCAACTGCTTGGCCAGGCGCGCCCGCAGCGGCAGGGTGTTGAGGTCTTCCACCAGGCCGAACAACTGACGGATGCGCCGTGCGTGCAGGCGCAGCAGGGCTTCGTACAACTCGACGTGCAGGCTCAAGATCTTTCGCAGATCGCCGCGCGCCACGCACAGGGTGGTCGTGGAGCCATGTGCATAAGCGTCGTGCGTGCGCCGTTCGCCGTCGAAAATTGCCACATCGCCAAACCAGATGCCCGGCTCCACATAGGTCAGCGTGACCTGTTTTCCCGAGATCGACGTTGAACTCACGCGCACCGCGCCTGTGGCGCAGGCAATCCACTCTTCCGGCGGGTCGCCCCGGGCGCAAATGAGTTCGCCGTCTTTGTAGCGTTTGACGTAGGCGCATCGAAGTATGTCGTGTCTGAGGGATGGGGACAGGGATGAAAACCAGCGGCCGCTGTTGATGGCCGCTCTTTCGTCTATCGTAAGAATAGGATCGTCCATGGGCTGTCTTTTGAGTGACTAACAAGCTTTACATTGTCGCTCCAGGGACGCGCCCTGAGTTACTTGGGCAGTCGCACGGGCGTCATGCGAAGTTGCGGCTACATCACGGTCAGGAGTTTGTAGCTTGCCAGTATTCATTGTTATTAATCGTAGAATTCTTACATGAAGCTGACTTGTAGGTCGCGCGTTTAAATATTCAGTGCTCAAGGGCTGGCTGGGCCAGAAAATTTCAGGAGGACGTGACCTTGAACAGATCGAAACTGTTTTTTTTGCATCCAAATGTTCTATTCGGTATTTAATGATGAGGAGCGAATAGGGGGAGAGGGCACATGCTGAGATTCGGTGTTGACAGGAAAAGCGAATTTGACTCAAGCTTTGCCACGAATGCCGCCGATGCACAAATGGTTAGCCGGATGCGCATGGTGTTGGCTGTGTCGGTGCTGCTGGCGGTTTTTATTGATCCTTCAGGTTTAAGCGGCGTGGACGGTTTTACCTGGCTCGTCTTTTTCGGTTACCTTTTTCACAGTATCGTCATTTACGTTTATTCTCTGTTGAATAAGCCGTTTTCCCAAAGCATGCTGATTCACCGGCTGGATGTACTCTGGTTTGCGTTGATCGTTGTTTTTACAGGCGGTGTTGACAGCTTTTTTTTCCTTTTCTTTTTTTTCGCCATTCTGACTTCCTCCTTTCGATGGGGGTTTGAAGAGGGTGCAAAAATTACCATCGCTTCGGCCGTATTATTCGCCGTATCTGGCTTGGCGTTGGAGTCGCAAAATGACCTTCCAAGGTTATTGCTGCGCACGACATTTCTTCTTACGCTTGGCTATATGAGCGTCCACTGGGGCGAATCAAAAGTAAGATTAATGCGTCAATTGGAGCTGCTCCGCGATGTGAGTCGGTTGTCAAATCCACGTTTTGGAGTCGATCACACCATCACCAATGTTCTTGAACAAACGCGGCTATTTTTCAAGGCTAGTAGCTGTATTTTTATTGTACGGAACAAAGAGTCCGGCGCTTATTATTTGCGTACGATAAATGGAGGAGATGCACCACAATCGATAAGCGCTGATCCAGTGAATGCAGAAGCGGCAGCGCCGCTCCTGGCTCTTTCAGAAGACCGTATCCTTGTATATAGCCGCCCGCTTTGGCCTGCCATGTCGTCTCTATTTGAAGAATCTCTGGCGTATGACAGCACTGGGCATCGATGGGTAAAAAACGATGAACAATCAAGCAGAAGTCTGGCCGAGCTTCTGGATGCGCGTACATTTATCAGCGCACCTTTGCCATTAAGAAAACAAGATGGCCGTATTTATGTCGTTTCACGCGAAGGATCATTTTCTAAAGCAGACGCCGTGTTTTTAGGCCATATTTCCGAGCAGGCATTTCCTGTTATAGAGAACATTGAGCTTCTCGACAGGATGGCCTCGGAAGCTGCATCTCGGGAGCGACAAAAAATATCACTGAATCTTCATGACACGGCTATTCAGCCATATATCGGATTGAAGCTGGGACTAAGTGCCATACGAAATAAGGCTTTGGCCGACAATCCACTCATCGAGGATGTCGATAAATTAACCGCAATGGCCGAAAAAGTCATAGGTG
>NZ_JAUXNA010000239.1 GCF_030682935.1 Polaromonas sp. | reverse complement strand
TTCCAAACACCGGCTTCATGGGCGTGCCGCTGCTGGTCGCCCTGCTGGGTGCCCAGGCGGCCGGCCCGGCCATCGTGACCATCATGGTCGACATGGTGATCACCTCGTCGCTCTGCATTGCGCTGTCGCGGCTCGATGGCGCCGACGAGCACGGCGCAGCCCGGGCGGCGCGCATGGCGCTCAAGGGCGTGGTGATCAACCCGCTGCCCTGGTCGATTGCGCTGGGCACGCTGGCGTCAGGGGTGGGCTTTGCGCTGCCAACGCCCCTGATGGCCACGGTCGGCCTGCTCGCTGATGCGGCGTCGCCGGTGGCGCTGTTTACCATTGGCGCGGTGCTGGCGCGCTCGCAAATGAATAGCGACTCGCGCACGCCCATGGCCGACTATGTGCCTGTTGTGCTTATAAAGCTGGTGCTTCACCCGGTGCTGGTGGGCGGCGTGGGCCTGGCCGCCATCGCGCTCGGCCTGCCGCTGGACCGCTTCACGCTGACCGTGGTGGTGCTGCTGGCCGCGCTGCCCAGCGCCAGCAATGTGGCCTTGCTGGCCGAGCGCTTTGAGGCGGACAACGGGCGCATCGCCCGGATTATTTTGCTGTCGACGGTGCTGGCGTTTTTCAGCTTTCCGGGGGTGGTGGCGCTGCTGACTTGAGGGTTGAGCGACCATGCGGTGCTCAAGTTGAAGCCACACGCAGATGGCCCAGATTTCCTTGCGCTTGAAGGGCGCTTTTGCCCGACCAATTTTCCTTTGTTCCACGGTTCGCGTGGGCGCGGGGACTGATTACATGTCATGTTCCATGATGAATCTCCTTGTCAATAAAGGGAGTTCAACTATGCGCCTGATTCACCAGAATAGTGAAAAGTGTGTACACTAAGATTCACCAATGTGCAATGACGCACAAGGAGGTCAAAATTATGGAAACGACTAAAGTAGGCATCAAAGAGTTCCGCGCAGGTATGGCGGAGTACATTGCGTCCAGCACGCCTGTGGCCGTTACGCGTCACGGTCAAACTGTCGGCTACTTCATCCCTACGCAAGGGAGCGCTGACGCTGACATCGCAGCACTGAAGAAGGCGAGCAAGACCCTGGATCAGTTGCTTGCGGCACAGGGCGTTGATGTCGAAGAAGTGGTCGCTGAATTCAAAGCTGTCCGCAAACGGCTAAGCCCCCGCAAAAAGCCCAAGGCCACCGCGGCATGAGTAACAAGGCCATCGTCCTGGATGCCAACATCCTGATTCGTGCGGTGTTGGGCAAGCGGGTGCGAGAACTCCTTCTTGCAAATGCGGCAACAGTCAAATTTTTCGCGCCTGACGTAGCGTACGCCGATGCCCGGAAGTACCTGCCAGCGTTGCTGGAGAAGCGCGGCGTCAAAAGCGCAGCCGCCATAGCGGTTCTCGATACCCTTGAATCAATTGTTCGTCCCCTCGAACTTGATCACTATGCGGGCCTGCAACAACAAGCTCTCCAGCGAATTGCCATGCGCGATGCCGATGACTGGCCGGTTCTTGCGTGTGCCATGACGATAGGTTGCCCGGTATGGACAGAGGATGCCGATTTTTTTGGTACGGGCGTGGCGACGTGGACAACCGACCGTGTGGCGTTGTATTTGGTGGGGTGATTCAGACCACCCGCACACCTGCCGTTCATCACGGACTGCAGCGTGCCCAAAGCGGTCATCGATGATTGAGATTCGAACGACGGGACTGCAGCGTAAGGAGTCATTCGGGCGCATTTCCTACGGGGCTATAGTGGCGACCACATGAAGTGTCGGGGAAGTGAACTCGGCACTACCCAATTTGGACAGGATAGACGATAAGGTTTTGGGGGTAAGCAAATGACTTCGATTTTCTTGGTATTTGGGGGCAAAGCGAGTCTGCACGCGCCTCGCCGGCTGATGGACTATTCGTATTCGGGGATGGAATTCGAATTTATCCAGTCTGATATCCTGGGCGCCCAGGATATCCGCCGATCTACATCACGTTAAACAGCATCCTATGGTGACCCAAGATCAACTTGATGAAGTGGAAAAGCAGGTACGTGCGAGTCTTCGCCGCACCGGCGTCAATTTCATATTTGTGTGGTTGCTTGCAATCGGTATCGTTTGGACAGCGGGCTACTATCGGCAGCAGTGGTTGCTGGTGGCAGCTTCTGTTCTTTTGGTTTTGCTGTTCCTTGTCGTATGCCTGCCGAATATCGGGCGAACCGTCGCACTGAACAAGATGTACGGGGGCATGCTTGCTCCAATACGCAAGCACGTCGTCTTAGCTGACATTGGCTCAGTTGTTGTTCTCTACTCAATTGCGGCGCTCTGGTGGCAGCTACCGCTTGCAACGCTCGCGACGGTTCTCGCATTCCTAATTGCGTTTGTCAACAGTCGCGCCGGGGGAGAAGATGTTTAACTGGTCGGCCAAGCGGCGACCGCCTGCGGCGTCACCTTGCCTTCAACGTTAGCCTTCAGATGGCCTGGCGGATGCTCAACTTCTCGGACCTGCAACAGCAGCCTGTGCAAGGGCAGCTACTCGCTTTCGCCGGGGCGTATCTCGACTCCGCGGAAGTGCTTTGCGACAGCCTATGTTCCGACGTGCAGCACGCGAACTATGCGCACGGGGCGGTGGTCATGTCTCTCGCTTTTCATTCGCTTGAGCTCTTCTTGAAGGGCTGCATATTGAAGGCGTGCCCCGGAGAGCAGTTCGGCGGAAAGTCCGGCCACGACTTGGATGCTCTCTCCAAACGCTATTTCAAGCTGTACCCGAAGAAGGAGTTCCAGTTTGAAGTGCCGTTCCGGTGCGAGATTCCCGAAATAGTTGGAGGAATGGCCGCTGACGAACTTGCCGAGCTACTTGCCTACATTGAGGAACGCAACAAGAAGGTCCCTGAGGACCAGCGTCATCGCTATCCCGCAGGCGTTGACGGCAAGACTTGGGACGGCGCGTTCGGCTTTGAGCCAAACTTATTCTTGGTTACCCTCCGGGAGTTGCAGCATGTGTATGCACGCATCCGGGCTCTGCTCGATGCAGGCTAACAGGTCAGTCAACACGGACGCCCAAGTGCGTCCGGCCGCTGCTCGGCCCCTATTCTTGGGCGCCGGTTACCTCCAACGTTGAACGACTGCTATCTGGAAATCTGAAAGTCCGGAGTCAGTCTTTTGGAGTCGCCGGCGGTTCACGCTTGAGCGACCGCTGATGGCCGATAACCCGCCCATAAAAATATTCCCGCTCCCTCAAATCGCAATCGGGTCCACATCAATCGCCCAGCGCACCAGGCTTTTGAACTCCGCCTGCCGGCGCGTTTCAAACAGCAGCGGCTGCCAGGCCGCCAAAAAGCCCTGCAGCGCCACGCGGGACGGGCTTTCGACCAGCATCTGGGCGCGCTCGATATTCGCCACGCGCTGGATCGTCATGGGCACAGCCGGGTAGGGCGTGACATGGGCGTGGCCGGTGAGCTGCTGCGCCTGGGCGGCCAGGGCGGCGGCGTTCAGAAAGCCCTGGGCCACTTCCTGGGTCTTGGCTTCGGCCCTGATCAGCGCTGAAAAGCCGAACGGCGACAGCCCGGCGGCCTGGCGCTCGGCCAGTTGCTGGTCGGCAAAGGCCGGGTAGTCGTGGCGCTTCAGGGCCTCAAACAGCGGAAGCGCCGGGTGAAAGGTCTGCACCCACATATCGCTGGCGGCGCTGTGCCGGGCGTCGCGGCCGGCCCGGCCGCCCGCCTGCATCAAGAGGCTGAACAGCCGCTCGGGCGCGCGGAAGTCGCTTGAAAACAGCGCGCCGTCGGGGTTGATGGCGGCCACCAGCGTGATGTGCCGGAAGTCGTGGCCCTTGGCAATCATCTGCGTGCCAACCAGCACATCGACCTCGCCGGCATGCACGCTGGCCAGTTGCGACTCCAGCGCGCCCTTGAGCCGGGTGGTGTCGGCGTCGATGCGGGTGATGCGCACGGCTGCGCCATCGGGCCGCTGCACGCCGGCTAGCAGTTCGGCCAGGTGTTCTTCGAGCCGCTCGGTGCCTCGCCCTACCGGGGCGATGTCGATGTTGCCGCAACTGGGGCAGGCGCGCGGCACGCGCTCGGTGAAGCCGCAGTGGTGGCAGCGCAGCGTGCGGTCGATCTTGTGAAAAACGCGAAAGGCGCTGCAGTGCGGGCATTCGCTTTTCCAGCCGCAGTCGTGGCAGGCCAGCACCGGCGCGTAGCCGCGTCGGTTCAGAAAGATCAGCGACTGTTCGCCGCGCGCCACGCGCAGGGCAATGGCCGCCAGCAGCGGCGGCGCAATCACGCACTGCTTGGGCTGGTGGTTCATGTCAACGCGCCTTACCGTCGGCAGGCCGCCGGCGCCCGGCACGGTACTGCCGATGCGGTCGCCCATGTTCAGGCGCTGGTAGCGGCCGGTGATCGTGGCCTGCCAGCTTTCCAGCGAGGGCGTGGCCGACCCGAGCAGCACGCGGCAGATTTTGACCCCCACGCTTGTCGCTTCGCGTACTTCGCTGCCCCCCGAGGGGGCTAATTTCCCTAGGGGCGGCCCGTCGGGAAATTCCGCTTTTTGAGGGGTATCGCCTGCCGTGGTTTCGAGTCTGGCGCGGT
This sequence comes from Polaromonas sp., assembly GCF_030682935.1. Taxonomy (GTDB): domain Bacteria; phylum Pseudomonadota; class Gammaproteobacteria; order Burkholderiales; family Burkholderiaceae_C; genus Polaromonas. The sequence continues at coordinate 11,772 of NZ_JAUXNA010000239.1, read as the reverse complement.
ACACCGCCAGGTCGCGCGCCGAATAGCGTGCGCCTTCTTGCTGCTTGTAGCTGGGGTCGTGTTCCTCGTCGACCACCAGCAGCCGCAGGTTGGGCAGCGACGCCAGCACGGCCATGCGCGTGCCCAGCACCAGCCGCGCCTGGCCGGCATGCGCGGCCAGCCAGCTTTTAAGCCGCTGCGCGGGCGTGAGCCCGCTGTGCAGCGCCACCACGCGCTCTTTGCCCAGGTGGGCAAAGCGGGCTTCAAAACGGGCCTGCAGCTGCGGCGTGAGGTTGATCTCGGGCACCATCACCAGCACTTGCGCGCTCGGGTCCTGCGCCAGCACCTTGGCCGCCGCGCGCAGGTAGACCTCGGTTTTGCCGCTGCCGGTGGCGCCAAACAGCAGTGCGGGCCGCTTGGCCCCCATGGTTTCGGCATCAAATTCGGCCAAAGCGCAATCCTGCTGAGCGCTTAGTGCTATTAAATCAGTAGTGTCTGGCGGGCTGCTGGTGTCGACCACGGGGCGCTTCAGACGCCGCGCCAGCTGCAGGGCGCTGAGTTCGCGCAGCTGGGGCGGCAGGGCGGCCAGCGCCACTTCGCCCAGCGAGCGCTGGTAGTAGCCGGCGGTAAACGTCACCAGCTTGCGCCAGGTGGCTGACAGCGGCGCCAGCCCGTCGAGCACGCCGGCGATGTCGCGGGTCTTGGTCTCGGGCAGTTCGCCGCTGTCGGGCAGCACTTCCCACACCACGCCCAGCACCTCCCGCTTGCCCAGCGGCACGCGCACCAAGGTGCCGGGGCTGAGTGGAGACTCACTCCGGTAGGTCAGGGGCCCGGCAATGGCGCTGTGGGCAGGGGTGGCCACCACTACCTGGAGCCAGTACCTCATTTCGTGTATCAAAGTGTATGCATTTCTTCACAAGTACATACAAACAATGCGCTAAGTCCTTGATTTTTCACCGCTTTGAAGATGTCCCGGTTTTCTGTGGATAACTTTGTTGATAGATTGCCCTGAGACGCCGCAAAGCCTTGTAAATCAAGGCTTTCATTAAACTGCCCGGAAAAATGGCAATTTAAAGATCCTATATAAATCAATGACTTACGTGCGCTATGGGTTTGATAGCGCAGTGCGGGCAGGGTCCCCGGGCGGATGGCCCCGCAGCGCGTGTTTTGTGCATAAGTCCGGCGGCGGGCGGCTGGTTTTGTGCTAGTCACGCTTGAAATAGCCCCAAAAACCAGCCGTTGAAACATGTTTCGAGCGACCTCAGCCCCGGGCTGCGCGCAACTTGCGAGAGTGAGCGTGCACTGCGTGAACCAGTACCTCGACGCTTTCGGGCGGCGTGAACTGGCTGATGCCGTGGCCCAGATTGAAGATATGGGTCGGTCCGGTCTGGGTCAGGTCGGTGTGCGGCGCGCCAAAGCTGTCCAGCACGCTGGCGACCTCGGCTTCAATCTGCGCCGGGTTGGCAAACAGCACATTGGGGTCGAGGTTGCCCTGCAGCGCCTTGGCGTTCGGGCCGTTTTCGCCGACGAGCGCCCGCGCTTTCGCCAGGTTCACGGTCCAGTCCAGGCCCAGCACCTCGCAGTCGAGCTGCTTCATGCTTTCCAGCCACTGGCCGCCGCCCTTGGTAAACACCAGGCGCGGAATGATGACGCCGTTGTGTTCGCGCTTGAGTTGGCTCAGCACGCGTGCCGTGTAGGCCAGGCTGAAGGTGTGAAAGGCCGCATCGGCCAGCACGCCGCCCCAGCTGTCAAAAATCATCACGGCCTGGGCGCCGGCTTCAATTTGGGCGTTCAGGTAGAGTGCCACGGCGTCGGCGTTGACGGCCAGCATCTTGTGCATCAGGTCGGGGCGCTGGTACAGCATGTTCTTGACCAGACGGTAGTCGTCCGAGCCCGCGCCTTCCACCATGTAGCAGGCCAGGGTCCAGGGGCTGCCCGAAAAGCCGATCAGCGGCACCCGGCCGTTGAGCGCCTTGCGGATCGAGGTGACGGCGTCAAACACATAACGCAGCTTGTTCATGTCGGGCACTTCGAGCCTGGCCACGGCGGCTTCGTCGCGCACCGGCGTGGCAAATTTCGGGCCTTCGCCCAGCGCAAACGACAGGCTCAGGCCCATCGCGTCGGGCACGGTCAGGATGTCGCTGAACAAAATGGCGGCATCGAGCGGATAGCGCTCCAGCGGCTGCAGCGTGACTTCCGTCGCGTAGTCGGTGTTGGTGGCCAGCCCCATGAAGCTGCCGGCCTGGGCGCGCGTGGCGCGGTATTCCGGCAAATAGCGGCCGGCCTGGCGCATCAGCCAGACGGGGGTGTGGTCGGTCGCCTGACGCAGGCAGGCACGCAGAAAAGTGTCGTTTTGAAGTGGTGCAAACATGGGTAGATTGTCTCAGACGTGAGGGGGTGGCCCTTTGCAAGACCCCACTAGCCACCGTTTCGCTTCAGCACTACCATGGCGCTGTGAGCTTTTGATGGACTCAAAAAGGGCACCCCATGCGCATGTCTGACCAGGAATATTTTCGCAGCTGCATCGCCAAAGAGCGGCATCTGGCCCATTTGCTCGGTCACCAGCAGATCGAGGAATGCTATGAAAGCGCCGGAACGCTGTGGGACAAGGCCCAGGCCCTGCCGCAGTGGACGCGCGACTGGCGGGCCTGCGGGCCGCTCATGACCGAGTACGGCATCACGGTGACCTACGGCCATGATTCAGGGCCGACGGGCGGCCCGTTCGCCCGGATCGGCGACACGCTGGTTCATTTTGCAGACCATCCGACGCGGGACCGCGCGGTGATGTACGGCATTGTCAAGGCGCTGATTTTTCAGCTGGAGCATGGCGCGCTGGCCGGGGCCAAAGGGAATGCCGTCAGGCCGATGGCGCAGGCGCCTGCAGCAGGCCGCTTGACAGCAGCACCCGGTGATCGATCTTGATGCAGCGGTCCTGCACCACCAGCAGGCCTGCGGCTTCAGCCCTGGCTGTGGCTGCGGGGTGCGTTACGTCCAGCTGCATCCAGACCGCCCTGGCGCCTATGGCCATGGCGTCATCGACGATGGGGGGAATGTCTTCGCTGTTGCGAAAGCAGTTCACCAGATCGATTTTTTCGTGTTGCGCGGCCTCCGCCAGCGTGGCGTAGGCTTTTTCGCCCAGCACTTCGCTCGCGTTCGGGTTCACCGGGATGATGCGGTAGCCCATGGCCTGCATGTAGCGCGCCACCTCAAAACTGGCGCGGTGCGGCTTGGGCGACAGGCCCACCACCGCAATGGTGCGGCAATGGGTGAGGATATAAGGGATGCGCTCAGCGGAGGGCAGGGGATTCATGGGCGGCTCACATCCTGAAAGTATTACAGCTTGGCCAATTCGGCCCGCATATCATCGACCGACAAAATTTCTGACAGCACCACGGGGGGGCGGCCCGCTTTGTAAATCGCATATACCGGGACGCCGCTGCGGCCCAGTTGCGCCAGCGCGGCCGTGACGGCCGGGTCGCGGCGGGTCCAGTCGGCGCGCAGAAGGGCAACATTTTTGGCCTCCATATCGGCCAGCACCGACGCATTGGCCAGCGTGGTTTTCTTGTTGTACTGGCAGGTCACGCACCAGGCGGCGGTGAAGTCGACAAACACGCTCTGGCCTTGCGCGGTGAGCTGCTCGACCCGCCCCGGTTCCCAGTCCTGCCACTTTCCGGGTGCGGCGGCAGATGATACGCTCACCGGGCTGGCGATCTCTTTGGTGATGTTGGGGCCAATGGCCCACAACCCCAGGGCAAGAAGCACGATTGAAAAAGTAGCCAGCAGGGTGCGGGTCCGGGGGCTGGCATGGCGCAAGCCCAGCGCCCAGATTGCCAGCGCCATCAGCACCAGCAGGGCGAGCAGCGCGCCCGCGCCGTCGATGCCGCTTTGCTGGCCCAGCACCCAGACCAGCCAGACGACAGTGGCGAAAATCGGAAACGCCATCAGCTGCTTGAAGGTCACCATCCAGGCGCCGGGACGCGGCAAGGCGCGCGCCACGGCGGGCACGGCACTGGCCGCCAGGTAGGGCAGCGCCATGCCGACACCAATCGCCCCAAACACCGCCAGCGCCTGCACGGCGGGCAGCCCGACGGCAAACCCCAGCGCCGCCCCCATGAAGGGCGCGGTGCAGGGCGAGGCAATCGCGGTCGCCAGCACCCCTGTCAGAAAAGAATTGGCGCCCGGGTTTTTGGCCTGCAGGTTGGCAACGCGGCCGGGCAGAAAGTTGCCAAATTCGAACAGGCCCGCCAGGTTCAGGCCGATCCGCGTGAACAGCGCGGCCAGCCCCGCCACAACCACTGGGCTTTGCAGCTGAAAGCCCCAGCCCAGCTGCTCGCCCGCCGCCCGCAACGCCAGCAGCAAGCCGCCCAGCGCCAGAAACGACAGCACCACGCCCGCGCTGTAAAGCAGGCCGTGGCTGATCCGGGTCGACTGGTTTTTGACATGTACAAAGCCCACCACCTTGATGGCCAGCACCGGAAACACGCAGGGCATCAGGTTCAAAATCATGCCGCCCAGCAGCGCGCCCAACAAGGCGGCCAGCAGGCCCACGGAAGGTGCGCTGCCGGGCAGGGCGGCGGCCAACGCATTGGCCCGCAGCGCCGCTTCCAGCGCGGGCGAGACCACGGCGGGGGGCGCCACGGCGGGCCAGGGACCGGTAACGGGCGCTTCGATGCGGTAGGCCGCGCCATTGAAGGCCACCACCAGCGGCATCTGCGCAGGGCTTTCGGTGCGCTGGTCTGAGAGCGGGAGCTGCGCCGTCCACAGCGCGCCCTGCCAGGCTTGCTGCCACGGGCCGGCGGGTGCTATCACACCGTTGGTTTCGGGGTACAGGGCCAGCGTTTTGCCCTGCAGGGTGGCGGGCAGGCCTGCCAGCGCTACCTTGAGGGCGTTGCCGCTGACTTCGAGCTGGCTGCTGCCCGTGGGCAGGGGCTTGGGGCTGGCCTCAAAGGTGGCCTGAAACGCCTGGCCGTGGGCCGCGCTGGAACTGCGCGCCGGCAGACTCAGCGTGAACTCGCCTTCCTGCGGAATGCATTCCAGGCGGCAGACCAGCCAGGTGGCCCTGAGCGTGACATCGAGCTGCGGCGCATTAAAGCCGGGCGCCACCGTGAGCGGCACCGGCAGCAGCACCGTGCCTTCGTAGCCATAGTTGGCCAGGGAGCCAATCGCAATTTTTTTGGGCGTGGGCCAAGCCACGTCGCCCGCTGTGATGCCGGCCGGCAATTGCCACGCCAGCTCTGTTGGCAGGCCGGAGTCACCGGAATTTTTCCAGTAGGTGTGCCAGTCGGGTTGATGCGTCAGCTGCAGCCCCAGCCAGACCGGCTTGCCCGCCTCGACGCCCTCGGGCGCCCAGGCCAGCAGTTCAGCGCGCACCTGCTCGGTGCTGACCACCGCGCCGCCAGAGCTCAGCTTGATAAGACTGTTTTGGGCGTTGGCGCCCGTGGAAAGAGCATAAACAGCTATAAAAAATATAGCAGATACCAGGCGTTGAAATTTCATGATGAAGGTGTGAGTGGTGGCTCCGCCTTTAGTTCCAGTGGCGCCATCGGGCGCCGCAGCCGATGAAAAGGATGAAAAGGATGAAAAAGTCATAACCGCCTCAGTCCTCATCGGGCAACAGGGAGGGCTGTGCAAACACGGCGGGTAGCTTCTTGGGCGCCCGGATGCGCAGCTGCTTGTTCACGTTTTCGCGACCAAACACTACTTCAATGTCGGCCACCGCCACGCCAAACAGCGGCGCCAGGAAGCGCACCATGTGGTCGGTCGCCTTGCCCGCCACCGGCGCCGCCGTCACGCTGATCTTGAGCTGCGTGCCCTTGGGCTTGCCGATGGCGTCCTTGCTGGCACTGGGCTTGCCCAGGATGTTGACCACCAGCACCTCGCCCTCCCAGGCAAAAAAGGAGTCGCCGGTCGAGTTTCTACGCTTCATGGGGTGCACCGTGGCCAGGCGGAGTTTTTGTCATGCTTTGATAATACGGGCATGAATCGCCTTGCGCCCCCGCCCACTTCCCCGCCGACGCCTGCCGAGCCATCTGGCCCGGCAGGCATCGTGATCGCCACCCTCAACGCCAAGTACATTCACGCCTCGCTGGGCTTGCGTTATCTGCTGGCCAACATGGATGCGCATGGTGGCGCTGGCTTGCGTGCGCAGACGCAGCTGCGCGAATTCGTGATCCAGCAGCGGCCGGTGCAGATTGTTGAAGACTTGCTGGCGCTCAATCCCACCGTCATCGGCCTGGGCATCTACATCTGGAACGTGGTCGAAACCACGCAGGTCGTGCGGCTGCTCAAAACCTTGCGGCCCGACATCAGGATCGTGCTGGGCGGGCCGGAGGTCAGCTTTGAAACCGGCGAGCAGGAGATATGCCGCCTGGCCGACCATGTGATCACCGGCTGGGGCGATGTGAGCTTTCCCAAGCTGTGCCGCGCGCTGATTGATGGCCCCCAGCCGCTGATGAAAATCATCGCGGGCGAACAGCCGCCGCTTGAGGCGCTGGCCTTGCCCTACAACGAGTACACGGGCGAAGACCTGGCCAAGCGCCTGCTGTATGTCGAGGCCTCGCGCGGCTGCCCGTTCAAGTGCGAGTTTTGCCTGAGCTCGCTCGACAAGACCGCCTGGGCGTTCGAGCTGGACCGCTTCATGGCCGGGATGGACGCGCTCTACCAGCGCGGCGCGCGCAACTTCAAGTTTGTCGATCGCACCTTCAACCTGAAGGTGGATTTTTCAGTGCGCATTCTGCAATTTTTCCTCGACCGCATGGCGCCTGACTTGTTCGTGCATTTTGAAGTCGTACCCGACAGCCTGCCGGACCGGCTCAAGGCGCTGATCGCGCAGTTCCCCGCCGGCTCGCTGCAGTTTGAAGTCGGCATCCAGAGCTTTAACCCCGAGGTGCAGCAGCGCATTTCGCGCAAGCAGGACAATGTCAAAACCGCCGAAAACCTGCGCTGGCTGGTGAACGAAAGCCAGGCCCATGTGCACGCCGACCTGATTTTTGGCCTGCCCGGCGAGACGCTGGAAAGTTTTGCCGATGGCTTTGACCGCCTGCATGAACTCGCGCCGCACGAGATCCAGTTCGGCATTTTGAAGCGCCTGCGCGGCACGCCGATTACCCGGCATACGGCAGGCTTTGCGATGGTCTACGACCCGCAGACGCCGTACACGATTTTGCAGACCGGGGCGATTGACTTTGCCACCATGCAGCGCATCCAGCGCTTTGCGCGCTACTGGGAGATGGTCGCCAACTCGGGGCGTTTTGCGCTGGGGCTGAAGCTGCTGTTGGCACCAGGTTCCGCCTTTAACCATTTCCTGGGTTTCAGCGACTGGCTCTGGCAGACCACCGGCAAGACACATGAATTTGCGCTGGAAAAACTGGTGGATTTGCTGTTTGACCATCTCACCGTCGTTCGCGGGCTGGTTGAAGGTGATGTGCGTGTCGCCTTGCTGGCGGACTACCGGGCCAGTGGGGCGCGGGGGCGGCCGCAGTGTCTGGCTGATCTGTTGAGTGCTGAGCGGATTGCCTTGCCTGCCGTGTCTGGAAAGCTGCGGGCTGAGCGGCAAAGCCGGCATGTGAATCAGCACAGGGGCGAAATTCAAAAGGCGGCTGCAGCGGCTTGAGGGGTTCCGGGTAGGCGCGCAGTCCGGTCGACCGCCTGATCCACCTATCCCATAAATCGGTCGATACCTATCGCAGTCGCCTGATGTCGACGCTGGGCGTCACGGACCTGCCCTCGCTGATCAAATTCGCTCTCGAGCACGGCCTGACGACGCCGAAGTAGCGGGCGCGGCCGAAGCGGGCCGGGCCGAAGAGCGGCACATGGCCATGCTTTCCCTATAGACGGCGATGCTGCCTACTGTTAAAGTTTCTCTCGATCCGTACGAATTGCCGCGGCGACGCCTGGTTTGCAAAAATAAGGTCGATGACGAACAAAACCGAAAGCCGGGGCCAGAAGACCGTGCTGATTGTCGAAGATCAAGCGCTGATGCGCCAAACCTTGCGTGATTTCCTGCAGGGGGCTTTCCTGAGCTGCAATTTTCGGGAAGCGGCCATCGGCATGGCGCCGGCGGCGGATACGGGAGCTTCTTGGTGAAAAAGGCGGCTTCCCTGATTCGATGGGTCCTCTTGAAGGTTGACGGGCAGACCTACGCACTGCCGTTGGCCGCGGTGGATCGCGTCCTGCGCATGGCCGAAGTCACGCCGCTGCCGGGGGCCCCTGATGTCGTCGAAGGCGTCGTCAACATGCAGGGCGAGGTGCTCACTGTCGTGAGCATCCGCAGGCGCCTCGGTCTTGCCCATCGCGGCATCGCGGTATCCGACAGCCTGGTGCTGGCGCGTGCGCGCACCAGGCGACTCGCCATCATCGCGGAGTCGGTATTGGGCGTGGTGGAGCGCCCGGCGGACGCGGTCGCGAGCACCGGCGGCATCGCCCGTGGCAGCCAGCACATCGAGGGCGTGCTCAAGACGAGCGATGGCCTGGTTCTGATTTACGACCTGGACCGGTTCTTTTCTCCAGAGGAAGAGAAGTCCCTGGATCTGGCGCTGGAAAGGGGCTGATGCATGCTCATCGAACTGCCGATCGCCTTGCCCGATGCGCTGCTGTCGCGCCTGAGCGATTTCCTTGCATCCCAGGTGGGGCTCCACTTCCCGAGAGAGCGCTGGCGCGACCTGGAGCGCGGCATCGCCGCCGCATCCCGCGAGTCGGGATATGCGCAAGCCGAGGCCTACATCCATTGGCTGCTTGCCGCGCCCCTGACGCGAACTCAAATTGAAGGGCTGGCGAGCCATCTGACGGTGGGAGAGACCTATTTCTTCCGCGAGAAAAGAGGCCTGGACATTCTCGAGCAGCAGATCTTGCCGCAACTGCTTCGCGCGCGCGCCCAAACCGAAAAGCATCTTCGCATCTGGAGCGCGGGCTGCTGCAGCGGCGAGGAGCCCTATTCGATCGCCATGCTGCTGGACCGGTTGATCCCTGATATCGCGCAATGGAACGTGACCATCCTGGCGACGGACATCAACCCGCAGTTCCTGCGCAAGGCGGCGCAGGGCGTGTATGGCGAATGGTCCTTCCGCGGCACACCCGGCTGGCTCAGGGAGCGGTATTTCACAAGACGAGCGGACGGACGCTTCGAGATCCAGCCGCGGATACGGCGGAGGGTGACGTTTTCCTATCTCAACCTCGCCGAAGATGCTTACCCATCGCTCGTGAACAACACCAACGCGATGGATGTGATCTTCTGCCGCAACGTGCTGATGTATTTCGCCCCGGAACGGGCGAGAAACGTCGTCGACAAGCTGCAGCGTTCGCTGATCGATGGGGGGTGGCTGATCACCAGCCCCGCAGAGACTTCGACCGTTCTGTTTTCCGCATTCACCGCCGTCGAGTTTCCAGGCGCATTCCTGTATCGCAAGATGGCGGCTGGCGGGCCGCGGACCGTCGCCGTCAGTCATCCAGTCCCGTGGTACGACGGGGAAGCCGCTGCGCCACACGCATCGGCGCCAGCTGCGGCTTTCAGCGTGGACCGGTCGGCGGTCGCGTCGGAAGTCCTGCACGAAGCCGGCGGCCTGCGGGCGACGCAAGCCGAAGACGCGGACGCGCGCGAGCACGATGCGCGCGAAACGCCACTGCGCAACGCCCGCGCTTGCGCCGATGAAGGCAGGCTCGCCGAAGCGGCCGAGTGGTGCGAACAGGCGATCGCCGCCGACAAGCTGAACCCGGCGCACTATTATCTGCACGCCGCCATCTGCCAGGAGCGAGGGCAAAGCGAGACCGCCGAACGCTCGCTCGGACGTGCGCTTTACCTGGCGCCGGATTTTGCGCTGGCGCATTTCGCCCTGGGTAACCTGTGTCTGTCCGGGGGGCGCCAGCGGGAAGCGCGACGGCATTTCGACAATGCGCTGAGCCTGCTGCGGGCGTGCCCGGCCGATGTCCTGCTGCCGGAGTCGGACGGGCTGAGCGCCAGCCGGCTGGTCGAAATCATCACCTCCGTGCAGGCGAGCCTGCCGCGCGCGCATAAGGAACTGGCGGCATGAGCCCGCCGGGCCGTCCCAAGGGCGAATACCGGAGTGCCCGGCACGAAGGTACGCCAATGAGCGCAAGCCAGCACGCGTCAGGCAAGACCAAGCTGGCAGCCATCGACTGGGCCGAAGTGCGCGCGCGCCTGGACGCCGCGCAAGCCGCCGGCGAGCAGGCCTGGACGCCCGGGGCCGATGAGGCCCGACGCATCCTGCGCGAGAGGGCGCTTGCGCTCGCCGCGGAGCCCGACACGACGCAAACCCTGGCTCAAAGCATCGAGGTGGTGGAATTCCTGCTCGCCCATGAGCGCTACGCCGTCGAATCTTCTTCTGTGCGTGAGGTTTATCCCCTGGAAAACCTCACGCCCCTGCCGTGCACGCCGGCCTTCGTGCTCGGCATCGTCAACCTGCGCGGCGAGATCATTTCGGTCATCGACGTGCGCAAGTTCTTCGACCTCGCGCAAACCGGTTTGCCCGACCTGAACAAGGTCATCGTCCTCGAGTCCGCAGACATGGTGTTTGGCATCCTCGCGGACGCCATTATCGGCGTGCGCCGCATTGCGCTGGCCGATATCCAGCCCTCGCTGCCCACGCTCACCGGCATCCGGGAAAAATACCTGAAGGGAATTACCCCGGAGCGCACGGTGGTTCTCGATGCCGGGAAGCTGCTCGCCGACGAGGACATCGTGGTGCAGGAACAGATGGGCGCTTAGCAGGCCGGGAATGGCGGGCAGAAAAGCAGACAAGCAGACAAGGAGAAGCAGACATGAAATGGTTTCTGGATCTTACGACCCGCAACAAGCTGTTTGTCTGCTTCGGGCTGATCTTTGCGCTGATGGCCTGGGTGATCGCAACCGCCTACACGGGCATCAGCACCATCCGCGAGTCGCAGGAGCGCCTGTACCAGGAAGACTTCGCCAACCTGAGCGATTTGCAGACCCTGCGCGTGCACCAAAACCAGATCCGGGCGCTGATGCTCGAAGCGCAGCTCTTGAGCAAGCGCGCGGAACAGGAGCCGCTGCTGGCGCAAGCCGCGGAACGCTCGCAACTGATTGACCGTCTCCTCCTCGGCCTGCTGGCGCGGGCGAAGAACGACCCCAGCCAGCTATCGCGGCTGGAGGAGTTGAAATCCGTCTGGCAGGCATTCGCCCAAACGAAGGACACCGAGATCATTCCCCTGATCCTCGCCGGCAAGATCGTGGAATCGCGGGAGCTCCTGGTCGGCGTGCAGCAGGGGCGGCAGGAGAAAATTCGCGCCATTGCCCAGGAACTCGGCAACACCGCTGAAGAAAGCGCGCGCCGCGCAGTGGCTCACGCCGGGCAGCAGGCCAATCAGTCGTTCCGCATTTTCCTGTTGGTCGGGATCGCGGCCATGGTCATCGGCGTGATGCTGGCGCTGTTGCTGGAGCGGGTGATCGCGGGACCGTTGCGCGCGTTGTCGCGCGCCGCCGAACGGGTTGCCGCGAGCGATCTCACCGTCGAGGTACCCAGGAACAATCGCGCCGACGAGGTTGGCCTATTGTTGCGCGCGTTCGGTGCCATGGTCGAGAGCCTGCGGCGCACAACCCGGGAACTGAACGAAGGCGTCGGCGTACTCGCCTCCTCGTCCAGCGAGATACTCGCGACCACGACGCAGGTGGCTTCCGGTGCGGCGGAGACGGCCAGCGCGGTGAGCGAGACGACGGCGACGGTGGAGGAGGTCAAGCAGGCCGCCGGGGTCTCGAGCCAGAAGGCGAAGCACGTGTCGGAGAGCGCGCAGAAGGTGGCGCAGGTGTCGCAGGCCGGG
>NZ_JAUXNA010000233.1 GCF_030682935.1 Polaromonas sp. | reverse complement strand
GACCTCGGCAAAAACATCGCCTTCTATTCAGCCATGTTTCATCAGCCTCCGGCGCGGACCGAGGCTGACTACGCCAAATGGATGTTGCAGGACCCGCCGGTCAACTTCGCCATCTCCACCCGCGGCAACGCCACCGGCGTGGACCACCTGGGCATCCAGGTGGAAACCACGGAAGAACTTGCCGAACTGCGGACCCATGCCCGGGACGCCGACCTCGCACTGCAGGACGACGGCGAAACCACCTGCTGCTACGCCCGCAGCGACAAATACTGGCTGACCGACCCGCAGGGCGTGGCCTGGGAGCAGTTCCACACGCTGGACGGCATTCCGGTGTTCAGCGAGCAAAAATCCAAACCAGATATGCCCTCAGCCCCTGCCTGCTTTGCGCCTGCAGCTACAAAAAGTGTAGCAATCACCCCCTCCACAACCTGCTGCTGAAAGAACCAAAATGACCGACCGCGTGATCAATGTCCTGTTTCTCTGCACCCACAACTCGGCCCGCAGCATCCTGGCCGAAGCCACACTCAACCACATGGCCAAGGGCCGCTTCCGGGCCTTCTCGGCTGGAAGCAGTCCGCGCGACAACCAGCAACCCAATCCGCTGGCCCTGAAGGTGCTGGCCAACGCCGGGATTCCGACCGAAGGCCTGCGCAGCAAAAGCTGGGACGAGTTCGGCCAGCCCGGCGCACCGCACATGGACCTGGTCATCACGGTCTGCGACAACGCGGCCGGCGAAGTCTGCCCCTACTGGCCCGGCCAGCCCGCCACCGCGCACTGGGGCTATGCCGACCCCTCGGAAACGGAGGGCAACGATGCGCAAAAACTCGAAGCCTTTCGCAAGACCCTGCTTGCCCTGCACCGCCGCCTGGCGCTGCTGGTCAGCCTCCCGCCAGAAAAACTCGAACGCACCCTGCTGCAGCGCACCGCGCGCGATCTGGTCCGGTCATAAGCGCGTCAACCGCAGAAACCCGTCGTTCTCGATCTGCATTTGCATTTGCATTTGCATTTTCTCGTGGTGAGAAGTACCCAAAAAGAGCAAGAAAAGGACTTTTATGCTTGTAGCCCTATCGATATTTATCGCCACCCTCACTTTGGTCATCTGGCAACCCCGCGGTTTGGGCATCGGCTGGAGTGCCTCGCTGGGCGCCGCAGTCGCCCTGTTGTCGGGCGTGGTCCAGCTCAGTGATATTCCTGTCGTCTGGCACATTGTCTGGAATGCCACTGCCACGTTCATCGCCGTCATCATCATCAGTCTGCTGCTTGACGAAGCCGGTTTTTTTGAATGGGCGGCCCTGCATGTGGCGCGCTGGGGCGGCGGCCAAGGCCGCTGGCTATTTGTACTGATCGTGCTACTGGGTGCCTCCGTGGCGGCACTGTTCGCCAACGACGGCGCGGCGCTCATTCTCACGCCTATTGTGATGGCCATGCTGCTGGCGCTAGGCTTTAGCGCGGCGGCGACGCTGGCGTTTGTGATGGCCGCCGGCTTCATTGCCGACGTGGCCAGCCTTCCGCTGGTGGTCTCCAACCTGGTCAATATCGTGTCGGCCGACTTCTTCAAAATCGGTTTTAACGAGTACGCCGCCGTCATGCTCCCGGTCAACATCGCAGCCATCGTGTCAGCTCTCGCGGTGCTGATGCTTTATTTTCGGCATGACATTCCACGCCACTACGATGTTACCAAGCTCAAGCAACCCAGCACCGCCATCCGCGACGTGACCACTTTTCGTGTCGGCTGGGCGGTGCTGTTGCTGCTGCTGATCGGCTTTTTCGGCTTGGAGCCGCTGGGCGTTCCGGTCAGCGCCACGGCAGCCACCTGCGCGCTGCTTCTGCTTGCCGTGGCAGCGCGTGGCCACGTCATCAGCACCCGCAAGGTGATACGCGGTGCACCCTGGCAAATCGTAGTCTTTTCGCTGGGCATGTACCTGGTGGTGTACGGGCTGCGCAACCAAGGCCTGACTGCGGAAATCTCGGTATTGCTCGACCACTTTGCCGCCGGGGGCGTTTGGGGTGCGGCCTTTGGCACCGGCTTTTTGACAGCGCTGCTGTCGTCCGTCATGAACAACATGCCCACCGTGCTGGTGGGCGCGCTGTCGATTGATGCGACGCAGGCCACCGGCGTGGTCAGGGAAGCGATGATTTACGCCAATGTGATCGGCAGCGACCTCGGGCCCAAGATCACACCCATCGGCTCCCTGGCCACGCTGCTGTGGCTGCATGTTCTGGCACGCAAGGGCATGACGATTACCTGGGGCTACTACTTCAAGGTGGGCATCGTGCTGACCGTTCCGGTGCTGGCTGTTGCGCTTGCGGCACTGGCGTTGCGCCTGAGCCTGATGTGACGGAGGCGCAGGCAGCAACGGACACGGGCATGGGTCTCGCTGTGAATAGGCTTTTCAGCATGATGTTCACGAATCTTTCTCTACAGGTCTGACCCCATGGAGCCAGGCCGTACCGCCACCGTTGCCAGCCTGGGCATTGCCCAGACGCTCGCCTGGGCGTCGAGCTACTACCTGCCGGCCATCCTGGCGGCGCCCATGGCGCGCGATCTGGGCGTCAGCACACCCCACGGTATTTGCCGCGTTTTCGGTGGCGCTGGTGGTGTCTGCCCTGCTGGGGCCAGCGGCGGGCAAGGCGATTGGCCGGTATGGTGGCCGACCCGTACTGGCCGCCAACAGCCTTGTCTTTGCCGCGGCACTGGGCGGGTCTACATCTGCTGCTGGCGCTGCCGCTGAACTGGAATCTGCCTTCGACACCGGCCAATCACGAGCCTCCGGCAACGCCGCGGCCAGAGCCGGCAGCTGCGCCAGCCCTGCGGCCCGGCCAAAGCACCACCCGCACCTCGGTACTGCTGGCGCTGGTGTTTGCCTGCACCTGGTTCATCAGCACCGCCATGGCCGCGCACCTGCCGCGATTGCTGCAGGCGGGCGGTGTCCCGCTGGCCACGGCCCTTGTTTTTGCGGGGCTGGTCGGTCCGGCACAAGTCGGCTGGCGGCTGCTGGAGTACGGACTGCTGCGGCGCATTCACCCGCTGGTTTCAGCCCGGCTGGCCGGCCTCATGCACACGCTGGGTGCGATGGTTTTTCTGTTTTTCGGCGTACCGGCAGGTGCGCTGTTCACGCTGCTCCATGGTGCCGGCAATGGCGTGCTGGCCATTGCCAAGGGCACGCTTCCGCTGGTCCTGTTTGGCGCCAACAACTATGGTGCGCGCCAGGGCCTGCTGATAGTGCCTGCGCGGTTTGCGCAGGCCCTGTCACCGTATCTGTTTGGCCTGGCCATCGACCACTTTGACGCAGGCGCCCTGTAGTTTTCAGCGGCGCTGGGTCTGCTGGGCTTTGCGGCGCTGATGCTGCTGCGTGATCGCTCTGCAGCAGCGCAATCGCGCGCCGGACCACATTTTCAATCCAGCCATTTTTGAAAAAACTGGGCCTGCCCCATCCCCGGGTCGAGATGGTAGCCGGCAAAACCGACCCGCTCATACAGCCTGATCGCGCTGGCGTTGCCCTGCAGCACTTCCAGCGTCAGCTTGCAGGCACCGCGCTCGCGGGCTATTTCATCGACCAACGCCAGCATCCGCTCGCCGACGCGCTGGCCGCGGTGGCTGGCCAGCACCGCCACGTCATGCACGTTGACCAGCGGCCGGCAGGCAAAGGTCGAAAATCCTTCAATGCAATTGATCAGGCCCACCGGCAGGTCGCCATCAAACGCCAGCACGCTGAAGGCTTGGGGCCGTGCAGCCAGCGCCGCCACCAGGTGCGATTTTGCAAAATCACTGAGCCCCTCGCCGCCACCGGCCGGGTCTTGCGCGTAGGCGTCCAGCAGCTGGACCAGCGCGCTGGCGTGCACAGGATTGCAGTAGTCGGCCCGAAAAACCAGGAGCGAGGGATTCCGGGCTTGAGCCAGGGCAGATTCAGTCACGCGGTACTTTCTTGAAACGATGGACAGATTTTAAGGACAGCATACGGCGTGGATATTTATTCATGATCAAATAAGTCTCTAGCCCAATCAATACGGGCGCTAGAAGCTACTATAAAAATAGCAAAATTAGGCCACGTCCAGCCCTTACCCTGACCGATAGCGACGACCCCAAAAGCGCAGACGCCGCTTTACCCCACGTTTACCTCCACCTTTCAAGTCGAACACCTGACGATAGTGTGTTGCACGGATAATTACCTTGTCTTACAAAGCAGGCCCTGCCGCCAACACCGGCATGTTTAACGCCCTGCGCATCAAAACGCCATCAAACATAAAAAGCGCTGCGCACTTCCCCGCACGGCAGTCAACAAGGACAGCTGATGGACCCCAAAGCCGAAACCCCACAAACGAGCGCCCGCCCCCGCATGAGCCGCCGTGCATCCATCATCGGCAGCCTGATTGCGCTGCTGTTGCTGGCAGGCACCGGCTGGCTGGCCTGGCACCTGACGCATCCTGCTGCAGATACCTCCACCCCCCCAGGCCGGCGCGGCGCCCCGGCCACCACCGTGGGCGTGGCCACGGCAGAGCGCGCCAACATTCCGATCACTCTGGAAGCCTTGGGCACGGTGACGCCGCAGGCCAGCGTGCGGGTGCGACCCCAGGTGTCGGGCGTGATGGAAAAGGTGCTGTTCAAGGAAGGCCAGATGGTGCGCGCAGGCGATCTGCTGGCCACCATCGATGCACGCCAGTTTGAACTGGCCCTGATGCAGGCCAGCGGTCAGCGGCAACGCGATGAGGCGCAACTGGACAGCGCCCGGGTCACGCTGCAGCGCTTCAAGACCTTGCTGGCGCAGGACTCGATTGCCCGCCAGGAAGTGGACTCGCAGGCGGCGCTGGTCAAGCAGCTTGAAGGCTCGGTCGTGATTGACAAGGCCAACGAAGGCACGGCCCGCCTGAATCTGGGCTACACCCGGGTGCTGGCCCCCGTCAGCGGACGCGTGGGCCTGCGCAGCGTGGACGTAGGCAATGTGGTGAACAGCAGCGACGCCAACGGCATTGCACTGATCACGCAGCTCACGCCGATTGACGTGGTGTTTGCCGTGCCGCAAGACCAGGCCGGCGAGCTGCAGCAAAGCGCCGCCGCCGGCACGGTGATGAAAGTGACCGCGCTCGACAGAACCCGCTCCGCTACGCTGGACACAGGCGTGTTTGCCTCGCTGGACAACCAGATCGACGTCCAGACCGGCACGGTCAAGGCCAAGGCGCGCTTTGCCAACACCGACCTGGCGCTGTTTCCCAACCAGTTTGTCAATGTGCGGCTGCTGCTCAAGACCCTGGACGGCGCCGTGGTGGTGCCGGTGACTGCCCTGCGTCACGGCAGCAACGGCGACTATGTGTATGTGCTCAACAGCGCCGAGCGCACCGTGTCGCTGCGGCCAGTGCAGCGCGGCCAGGCCACCGTGGAAAAAATCGTGATCACCTCGGGCCTGGCGGCGGGCGAACGCGTCATCACCGAAGGCGCGGACAGGCTCAGGGACGGCGCACGGGTGGTGCTGCCGGGCGCGCCAGCCGGCGCGGGCCAGCGCCAGAACGCAGCGGGTGCCGAAGCGCCCGCCGCAGCGGCCTCGCGCCCGCGCCGCCGCGCATCGAAAGCTGAAGGCGCATGAGCCAGCCGCCCGGGGCCGATCCGGTCCAAGCGCTTGACACCATGAGCCCATCGCGGCCGTTCATCATGCGGCCGGTGGCGACCGCGCTGCTGATGGTGGCCATCGTGCTGGCGGGCCTGGTCGGCTTCAAGTTTTTGCCGCTGTCGGCCCTGCCGCAGGTCGATTACCCGACGATTCAGGTCCAGACCCTCTACCCCGGCGCCAGCCCCGAGGTGATGGCGCAAACCGTGACGGCGCCGCTGGAGCGCCAGTTTGGCCAGATGGCCGGGCTGCAGCGCATGAGCTCCACCAGCGCCGCCGGGGTTTCCATCGTCACGCTGCAGTTTGACCTGGGGCTTGCGCTCGACGTGGCCGAGCAAGAGGTGCAGGCGGCCATCAATGCGGGCGGCTCGCTGCTCCCATCCGACCTCCCCGCGCCGCCGGTGTATGCAAAGGTCAACCCGGCCGATGCCCCGGTGCTGACGCTGGCCATCACCTCCGACACCCTGCCGCTGACGGAAGTGCAAAACCTCGTCAACACCCGGCTGGCGCTCAAAATCAGCCAGGTCAATGGCGTCGGGCGGGTAACGCTCAGCGGCGGCCAGCGCCCTGCGGTGCGCGTTCAGGCCGACACGCGGGCACTGGCCTCTTACGGGCTGGGACTCGACGCGCTGCGCACCGCCATCTCGGCGGCCAACGCCAGTGGCGCCAAGGGCAGCATTGACGGGCCGACCCGCGCCTACTCGATCAACGCCAATGACCAGCTGCTGACGGCGGCCGACTACCAAGACCTGATCGTTGCCTGGCGCAATGGCGCGGCGGTGCGGGTGGCCGATGTGGCCCAGGTCGTGAACAGCGCCGAAAACATCAAGCTGGGTGCCTGGAGCGGCTTGAAGCCCGCCATCATTTTGAATGTGCAGCGCCAGCCCGGCGCCAATGTGATTGCCACGGTGGATGCCATCAAGGCGCGCCTGCCCGAGCTGCAGTCCGGCCTGCCCGCCTCGGTCAATGTCGAGGTGCTGAGCGACCGCACCACCGGCATCCGGGCCTCGGTGCTGCACGTTGAAATAGAGTTGCTGCTGGCCGTGGTGATGGTGGTGCTGGTGATTTTTGCGTTTTTGCGCAATGTGCGCGCCACCGTGATTGCCAGCCTGGCGGTGCCGATTTCGCTGATTGGCACCTGCGGGGCGATGTACCTGCTGGGCTACAGCCTGAACAACCTCAGCCTGATGGCGCTGACGATCGCCACCGGCTTCGTGGTGGACGACGCCATCGTGATGCTTGAAAACATCTCGCGCTACCTTGAAAAAGGCGAGGCGCCCATGGCGGCGGCGCTCAAGGGTGCCAAGCAGATCGGCTTCACCATCATCTCGCTCACCGTGTCGCTGATCGCGGTGCTGATTCCGCTGCTGTTCATGGGCGATGTGCTGGGCCGCCTGTTCCGCGAGTTCGCCATCACGCTGGCGATCACGATCCTGATTTCGGCCGTGGTGTCGCTGACATTGGTGCCCATGATGTCGGCGCGCTGGCTCAAACCGGCGTCCGAATCGCACAGCGACCAGCCTGCAGACCGGCTGCAGCAGTTTTTTGAGCGCTTTTCCAAAGCCGTCATGGCCCGCTACACGCAGGGGCTGCACGCGGTGTTCAGACACCAGGGCGCCACGCTGCTAGTGGCCCTTGGCACGCTGCTGCTCACAGTGCTGCTGTATGTGCTGATTCCCAAAGGCCTGTTTCCCACGCAGGACACCGGCCAGTTGCAGGCCCGGGTCGAAACCACCCAGTCGGTGTCGTATGCCCGCATGGCCGAACTGCAGCAGGCCACCGCCCAGGCGATTCTGGAAGACCCCGATGTCGCCACGCTGAGCTCCTTCATTGGCGTCGATGCCGCCAACAACACCATGCTGCACACCGGGCGCATGCTGATCAACCTCAAGCGCGCGCGCACCGGCAGCCAGCAGGAAACCATGGACCGGCTCAAAGCGCGGGCCGGCCAGATCGCCGGCGTGACGCTCTACCTGCAGCCGACGCAGGATTTGACGATTGACGCCGAAACCGGCCCGACCCAGTTTCGCGTGTCGCTCGAAGGCGCCAACAACGCCACCGTGGTGGCGTGGGCCAACAAGCTGACGCAGCGCCTGCGGCAACTGCAAAGCCTGCGCAACGTGGCGTCGGACGCGGGCTCCAGCAGTGCCGGGGCCTACATCACGGTGGACCGCGACACCGCCTCGCGCCTGGCCATCACCACCGCATCGATTGACGACGCGCTGTACAGCGCCTATGGCCAGCGCATCGTCTCGACGATTTTTACCGAAACCGACCAGTACCGGGTGATTCTGGAAGCGCTGCCCGACCTGCTGGCCAGCCCGGCGTCTTTGGGCAACTTACCGCTTAAAACAGGCTCGGGCAGCACCACGCCGCTGTCCAGCGTGGCGCGCATCAGGGTAGAGCCTGCACCGCTGCAAATCACCCGCGCGGCCCAGTACCCGGCGACCACGCTGGGCTTTGACACGGCGCCGGGCGTGTCGCTGGGCAAGGCGGTCGATGACGTCAAGCAGGCCGCCAAGGACATCGCCCTGCCCGCCAGCGTGACCCTGACTTTTCTGGGCGCCGCGGGCGCCTACCAGTCGTCGCTGTCGAGCCAGCTGTGGCTGATTCTGGCGGCCGTGGTGTGCGTCTACATCGTGCTGGGCGTGCTGTACGAGAGCTACATCCACCCGCTGACGATCATTTCAACCCTGCCGTCTGCCGGTGTGGGCGCGCTGCTGGCGCTGATGATCAGCGGCTCCGACCTGGGGGTGATCGGCATCATCGGCATCATTTTGTTGATCGGCATCGTGAAAAAGAACGCCATCATGATGATTGACTTTGCGATTGACGCCGAGCGCCATGAAGGCAAGTCGCCGCAGGACGCGATTTTTCAGGCGGCCCTGCTGCGCTTTCGGCCGATATTGATGACCACGCTGGCGGCGCTGTTTGCCGCCGTGCCGCTGATGCTGGGCTGGGGGGATGGGGCAGAGTTGAGGCGGCCGCTGGGGCTGGCGATTTTTGGCGGGCTGATTGTAAGCCAGGTGTTGACGCTGTTTACGACGCCGGTGGTTTACCTGGCGTTTGACCGGGTGGGGCGGCGGTTTGGGCGGAGGGCGCTGAGCTGATGCTGCGCTTTTATGTTTTTTATGGCTCTGGCGCTTTACCTACTTGCGCATCTAGCTATTCAATTGATAGGGGTTTTCGCTGCATGGGCTGGCTGGCCGGGGGTAGCCCGGCGGCTACTCACTTTTCTTTGCTTCGCCAAAGAAAAGTAAGCAAAAGAAAGGCGACCCGGCTGTCCGGGTCCCTGCGCTGCGCTTCGGGCAACCTGCGCTGCCCCAGAAAAACGGGGGTCGGCGCAAACTCGCTTCACTTCGTTACGCTCAAACAGCGCGCCGCCCTGATCCCGTTTTTCTGGGGCATCACAGGCCCAGACAGAACGGGGCAATCGGGGACGAAGTCCAAACAGCCAAACAGCCACCGCGCCCAAATTTCAGACCTACATGCTATCAATTCGATAGCTCGTTGTGCGGATGATGTCAGCGCCAAGGGCACTTTTCATGCACAAGCGCGAGTTTCCGCATCCGAATCCGCTCCCGCAAGTCCCGTCCTGGCTGGGCCTGTGATGACGCGGGAAAGCGGGATCAGGGCGAGCGATTGTCTGAGCCGCAGGCGAGTTCGAGCTCGACCCCCGCTTTTCCGGGGCAGCACAGGTTGCCCGAAGCGCAGCGTAGGGACCCAGACTGCGGGTCGCCTTTCTTTTGCTTACTTTTCTTTGGCGAAGCAAAGAACAAGTGAG
>NZ_JAUXNA010000229.1 GCF_030682935.1 Polaromonas sp. | reverse complement strand
TGGGCATAGGCGCGGTGCTGCACCACATCATGGAGCACACGGCGCACCATGTGGACATGAGCATTCCGCTGTACCGGCTCAAACAGGCGCAAACCAAACTCGAACACATGCTGCCCGAGCGCATCGTGGTTCAGCCGTTTTCGTGGCGCTGGTACTTTGAAACAGCTCGCCAGTGCAAGCTCTACGACTACAGCCGCCGCTGCTGGACCGACTATGCAGGGCGCGCCGCCAACACGCAACCGATCTGAAAAAAGGGTGCCTCGGCACCCTTTTTAACATCAAAATAGGCCTCTAGCCCATAAAACACGGACTCAGGAAGCTATTATTTTTATAGCGCATCAACAGCCGACCCAGCACCTTCAGCCAGCCGCCCGCTGCTGCAAGATCTCGAACGCGGGCAGCGTCTTGCCTTCAAGAATCTCCAGAAATGCGCCGCCGCCGGTAGAGATGTAGTCCACCTGCGACTCAATGCCATATTTGGCAATGGCCGCCAGCGTGTCGCCGCCGCCGGCCAGCGAGAACGCGCTGCTGTCGGCAATCGCGCGCGCAATGCCTTCGGTGCCTTTGGAAAAGGCGTCAAACTCGAACACGCCGACCGGGCCGATCCAGACAATGGTGCCGGCCGCCATCAGATGCGCCGCCAGTTTGGCGGTGGTTTCAGGGCCAATGTCCAGGATCAGGTCGTCGTCGGCCACCTCGGTCGCCCGTTTGACGGTAGCCGGCGCATCGGCGGCAAAGGTCTTGGCGCACACCACATCGGTGGGAATCGGCACTTCCGCGCCGCGCGCCTTCATGGCATCCATCACGGCTTTGGCTTCAAGCAACAAATCGGCTTCGGCCAGGCTTTTTCCGATGTTCAGGCCGGCCGCCAGCATGAAGGTATTGGCAATGCCGCCGCCCACGATCAGTTGGTCCACATTGGCCGCCAGGGCCTTGAGGATGCTGAGCTTGGTCGAGACCTTGCTGCCCGCCACGATGGCGACCAGCGGCCGGCGCGGGCTGGCCAGGGCTTTGGAGATCGCGTCCATCTCGGCCGCCAGCAGCGGGCCGGCGCTGGCCACGGGGGCATATTGCGCAATGCCGTAGGTCGAGGCTTCGGCGCGGTGGGCGGTGCCAAACGCGTCATGCACAAAAATATCGCACAGCGCGGCCAGCTTGCGGGCCAGCGCTTCGTCGTTTTTCTTTTCGCCCGGGTTCAGGCGGCAGTTTTCCAGCATCACCAGCTGGCCGGGCTGCACGTGGACGCCGTCCACCCAGTCAGACACCAGCGGAACCTCACGATTCATCAACTCGCCCAGGCGCCTGGCCACCGGGGCCAGCGAGTCGGCTGGCTTGAACGCGCCTTCAACCGGGCGCCCGAGGTGGGAGGTCACCATCACGGCCGCGCCTGCATCGAGCGCCATCTGGATGCAGGGGATCGAGGCCCGGATGCGGGTGTCTTCGGTGATGGCGCAGCTAGCGTCCTGCGGAACATTGAGGTCGGCACGGACGAAAACGCGCTGGCCTGCGGCCTTGCCACTGGCGCACAGGTCGGCAAAACGGATGAAATTCATGAACAACTCCCAAAAAGACTGGCCCCGATTGTAGGAGGCTCACTTCCCGCCACTGTTCGCGGGCAGGCTTGAGCCCCCTACCAGCCCAGCCCCAGGTGCAGCGGCAAATACACCGCCATGCCGACCACGATGGTGCCCAGCACGGCCTGCCCGGCACCGCGGCGCCAGAAGTAAAACGCCGCACCTGCCGCCGCACCGTAAATGCGCGCGTCCTGCCAGGAGGCGATCAGCTGCCCCTGCGTCATGACCAGTTCGGGCGCAATGACGGCCGCCAGCGCCGCAATCGGCGCGTACTGCAGGCCGCGCTGCGCCCAGTGCGGCAGGTGCCAGGGGCGGCTGGAGATGAAAAAGAAACTGCGCGTGACCACGGTGACCACCGCCAGCCCCGCGATGACGCCCAGCGTCCACCAGTCTGTGCCCGGGCTGCTCATGCGTGCGGCCTCCGGTCGGGCGGCGCGGGCGACTCCAGCATCAGGCACAGCGCCACCGCCGCCGCAATCGCCACCACGATGTTGAGCTTGAAGGGCAGTGCAAACGCGGCCACCGCCGCCGCGCCCGCGACACCGGCCGAAATGCGGCGCATGGGCGTAGAGGCCAGCGAACAGCTCATGCCGATCAGCGCCAGGATGCCGGCGAAACCCAGACCCCAGGACACCGGAATCCATTGCGCCAGGGCAATACCCAGCAGGCTGGACACTTGCCAACTCAGCCAGTTCAGGCTGCCGTTCCCGGCCAGATAGGCCAGTTGCGCCTGGCGCTGCGCGGCGCCCACCGGCGGCTGGGAAAAGCGGCGCACAAACAGGACATACGTCATGTCGGTGCTCAAATACCCGGCCAGCAGGCGCACCGACCGGGGCAGGTGCATGACATAGCTGCGCAGGTGGGCGCTGAACACGACAAAACGCAGATTGACGCAAAAACCCGCCACCAGAATCACCCAGACCGGCGCACTCGCGGCGATCAGCGGGATGGCAGCCAGCTGCGAACTGCCGGCAAACACCAGCAGCGTCATCGCCACGGCTTCCAGCACCGACATGCCCGAGTTGACCATGGCCACGCCAGTCATCAGGCCCCAAGCCGCCAGGCCGGGCGCCACGCCGGAAATCTCGCGCGCACCCAGGCGAAATTCCGGATGGCGAAACAGTTCTGACAGCCTGTGGCGGAGGCGTCCGGCAACGCTGGCCGTCGTCAAAGCCGGGGCAACTCGAACGACTGGCCGGCCTGCAAGGCAAAGCCGCGCAAAAAATCAGCGGCGGGCAAGCGTTTGCCGCCGGCGCGCTGCAACTCGGTCAGCGTCAGCACGCCGTCAAGGCACGCCACCCGCACACCGTCGGCATTTGCAGACAAAATAGTGCCGCAGCCCATATCCGACGGACGCGAGCAGCTATCAATTTCGGAACTCCAGAGCTTGATGGTGTCGGAGCCAAACTGCGCTGTGGCACCCGGAAAAGGGTTCATGGCGCGAATATGCCGCTCGATCGCCGCCACGGGTTGTGTCCAGGCGACCGCCGCTTCGGCCTTTTCGATCTTGTGCGCATAGCTCACGCCCTCGCCGGGTTGCGGGACGGGACGAAGCCCGCCAGACGCGGCCAGTTTGAGCGCCGCCACCATCAGCCGGCCACCCAGCGGCGCCAGTTTGTCGTGCAGCGTGGCGGTGGTGTCCAGCGCCTCGATCGGGAATTTTTCGACCAGCAGCATGTCGCCGGTGTCGAGCCCGACGTCCATCTGCATGATGGTCACGCCGGTCTCCGGGTCGCCGGCCTGAATCGCGCGGTGGATCGGCGCGGCGCCGCGCCAGCGCGGCAGCAGAGAAGCATGAATGTTGAAGCAACCGAGCCGGGGCGCGTCCAGCGCCCATTGCGGCAGGATCAGGCCGTAGGCCGCGACCACCATGGCCTCGGCGCCGGCATCGACAGCGGCCTGAATCGCCGCGCGGGCAGCGGCCGCATCGTCGGGGTATTTGCCGTCCAGACGCAGGCTGCGCGGCTGTGCCAGCGCGATCTGGTGGTCCAGCGCGAACTGCTTGACGGCGGAGGCCTGCAGCTTCATGCCGCGACCGGCGGGGCGGTCGGGCTGGGTCAGCACCAGGGCAATGTCAAAGCCGGCGTTGTGCAGTTCGGCCAAGGCCACACGGGCGAATTCAGGGGTACCGGCAAAGATGATGCGCATGGGCGTCGATTCTAAAGACTCCCGGGAGCCCGAAGCGCCGCGCGGCGTTCAGCGCTCGGCGTCGCGCTCTTCGTCTTTTTTCTGCTTGACCATCTTGGTCTTGATGCGGTTGCGCTTCAGGGGCGACAGGTATTGCACAAACACCTTGCCCATCAAGTGGTCCATTTCATGCTGGATGCAGACCGCCAGCATGCCTTCAGCGGCATGCACCTGGAGCTTGCCGTCCAGGTCCAGCGCCCGCACCTTGACGGCGATGGCGCGCTCCACCCCGTCGTAAATACCGGGCACCGACAGGCAGCCTTCATCGCCCATCCGGGTCTCGGGGCTGGCCCAGATGATCTCTGGATTGATCAGCACCATCGGCTGGTCGCGGTCTTCGCTCACGTCAATCACGACCAGGCGCTCATGCACGTCGACCTGCGTCGCGGCCAGGCCAATGCCCGCCGCTTCGTACATGATTTCAAACATGGCGTCGGCCAGCGCGCGCAGGCGCGCGTCCACCGCCGCCACGGGTTTGGCCACCGTGTGCAGACGCGGATCAGGGTAACGAAGAATGGTGAGTTGGGTCAATGAGGTCGTTTGGGTCATGGGGGCAAAGGGTGAGATGTTGCTATTTTCGCCACTTTTCTCGGTTTTTTAAAGCTTCCGATATTCTCAGAATCGCGTAATCGTTGCTTAATCAAGGGCTTAAGTACAAAATCGCCAGTGATTTATCAGGATAAAAACAGGGTCTGGCGAGCTACTTGTCGTCAAGTCGGGCCCATGCCAGCCCCAAGGGCGTTCAAGATGCACATTATTTTTGGTCGTTTCAGTCACATTTCAATAGCCGCTGCAGTCCTGCTGGGCACCACCGCCAGCCTGCATGCGCAGAATTTCCCCATCAGCGCAGGCCAACAGGCCACCGCCACCCAGGTGGCCGAGAGCGGGGTTGCGCTGGCCGACCTGGCCCCCAACGCGCCCGACAGCTATACCGTCAGGCGGGGAGATACCCTGTGGGCCATTTCCGGCCTGTTCCTCAAAAGCCCCTGGCGCTGGCCCGAACTGTGGGGCATGAACCTTGAGGACATCCGCAACCCCCACCGCATCTACCCCGGCCAGCAACTCACCCTTGAAAAAGCCAACGGCCGCGCCCGCTTGCGCACGCGCCGGGCGGCCAGCGACGGCCCGCCCACCGACACCATTCGGATTTCTCCCCGCACGCGCTATGAATCACTGGCGGATGCGTCCATTCCCACACTGGCACCCAGCGCTATTGAGCCTTTTTTAGCCGAAGCGATGATTGTGGATGCGACCGCGTTTGCGCTGGCGCCGCGGATTGTGGCCACCCAGGAGGGCCGTGTGCTGCTGAGCCGCGGCGACCGCGCCTACGCGCGCGGCGAGTACACCGGCGGCGACAACAAAGGCAAGCCACTGAGCGATGCCCAAGGCGAGCCGCAGGATTTCCGGGTGTTTCGCAATGCCACGCCCCTGAAAGACCCGACGACGAAGGAAATCCTGGGCTACGAGGCACAGTATGTCGGCAAGGCCGAGCTGGTGCGCGGTGAATCCATCGTGCAGGCCAAGGACAAAGACGGCAAGGTCTACAGCGAGATCGTGCCGGCCACCATCGACATCGTGGCCGCCAAGGAAGAAATGCGGGTGGGCGACCGCCTGATGCCCGAGCCGGCGCGTGAATTGCTCAGCTATGTGCCGCGCGCGCCCGCCAGCACCATCACCGGCCAGATCGTCTCGGTCTACGGCAACGCCGTGGCCTTTGCGGCAGAAAACCAGATCGTGGTGGTCAACCGGGGCGCCCGTGACGGCCTGGAGCGGGGTCATGTGATGGCCCTCCTCAAGGACGGCCAGCGGCTGCAGGACAAGACCGATAGCGCCCGCCCGGACATCAAGCTGCCCAATGAACGCAACGGTCTGATGATGGTGTTTCGCACCTTTGAGAACCTGTCCTATGCGCTGGTCCTGCAGGTGACGGACGGCGTCAAGGTTGGCGACCGCTTCGCCAACCCGAATTGAGGCGTTGAGCGCGCGTCCCGCCTGCGGCCCTGCCTGGCAGAGCGCCTGAAACCTGTCATCACGTGGATTCCCAAGAACTTCAAGCCTGGCTGCGGCTGACCCTGTCACCCGGCATCGGCAACACCACGGCACGCAAGCTGCTGGCCACCTTCGGCTCGGCGCAGGCCATCTTTGCGCAAAGCGCGGCGACCCTGCGGCAACTCGGTTCCGACAAACTGGCCAGCGCCCTGCTGGCCGAGCCGCCCACCCTGGCCGCGCAGTTGCAGACCACGCTGGACTGGCTGCAGGCGGGCGACGACCGGCGCGTGGTGGCCCTGGGCGACGCCGCTTACCCGTCCGAGCTGCTTGACATCGAAGACCCGCCTTTGATGCTTTACATGCTGGGAACCCTTGCCCGGCAAGCGCCAGCAACCGCACAGCCAGCCGCTGTCAAGCTGGCCATCGT
>NZ_JAUXNA010000216.1 GCF_030682935.1 Polaromonas sp. | reverse complement strand
TTTCCATCGCATCGAACGCCAGACTCCTGAGGAAGATGTCCTCACCGGGCTGCGCCTGGCCCGCGTCGAACAGCACATCGAGGCGCTCGCCCGGCGCGAGAAAGGCCTCCGTCACAGTTTCGGGCCGCTCGATCAGGCCGCCGTCGGTGCCGATGACGGTGAAATCCAGCGGCGTGCTGCCCTTGACGAAGGCAAGCCGGTAGATGCGTGCATTCGATCCATTGAGAAGCCGCAGGCGATAGGTGCGCGGGGTGACGGCCTGGACCGCATTGGGCGTCAGGTTGGCGAGCACGATGTCGCCGAGCCAGCCCATCATGGCTTCATGGGCACTCGGCTTGTACAACAGCTTGCCCTGCGCGTCGAACTGCTTGTCCTGGATGACCAGGGGCAGGTCGGTGACGCCGAGCTGCAGATCAAGTGCCTTGGCCAAGCGGCGCTGGTCGTCGTCGTCCACCAGGAAGAAGCTCGCCAGGCCATGGTAGGCCTGCTCGGCGGTCAGCTCGTGGGCATGCGTGTGGTACCAGTAGGTGCCGCCGCGGTTGCTGACCTTGAAGTCGTACTCGTAGCGCCCGCCGGGGCCGATGGTGCTGGCCGGGTGGCCGTCCATGGCGGCGGGCGTGTGCAGGCCGTGCCAGTGGATGATGGTCGGCTCGGCCAGCGCGTTGTCCAGGCTGGCCGTGAAGCGCGCGCCGCTCTCTATGCGCAAAATCGGATTCTGGTAGGCCTTGCCCGCCTGTTCGGTCTGGTACAGCAGGAACGGCGATTCGCGGCCGGGCAGCAGCGGGAAGCTCGCCGCAACGGTGCGGATTTTCAGCGGCCCGGCGACATCGAGCACCCCGAACGGCCCGCTGCCCACAGGGATGAACAGCTTTTGCTGGAAGTTCGCGGCGGCGACCGGATCGAAGGGATAGTGGCGAAACGGCCCGCCAGCCAGCGCGTTGGAACGAGGCGATCCGTAATACATCCAGGCGGCCCCACCGGCGGCGGCCACGGCCGCTACCCCACCAAACTCAAGCAATTGTCTTCTTTGTAACATAGGGTTCTCCTTAGCGCGCAGGCGTAGCCGGCATCAGGTCCATCATCATTTTCATCATGGTCTGCATCATCTCCATGCGCTTTTCCATCATCTGCTGGCGCGTTCCGATGTCGCCAGTCATACCCTGCATGCCTTTCATACCGCCCATGCCAGCGCCGGACATGCCGTCCATCATGGCCATGCCGTCCTGCATGGTTTTCAAGTGTTCGGTCATCAGCTTGCTGCGCTCTTGCGGGGTCTTGGCGTTCATCATCTTTTCGTGCAGGCCCTGCATGGTCTTTATCTGCGCATCCATCCTGGTCATCTGGTCCGGTGTGGCCATGCTGTTGGCAGACGCAGCGCCCATGGGCATCGGTGGAGCCGTGTTGCAGGCGGTCAATGCGAGGGCGGCGGCGAGGGACGCGGCAAGTGGAATGAATCGAAAATGGGTCATGACAGACTCCTGGTTAGCTGACGGATATGAAATGCTGGGTGCGGTGGGTAAACACAGACGCTGGTGTAATGCCCGAATCGGCCTTCTGTCCCTGAGCACAGAAGCAAACTGGACTGAGAAATGAACGCAAACCGCAGAGCGCGAGACTCCAGATCAAGCGTCAGAGGGGCGGCTAGAGTGCCAGTCGCGAGTAGCGGACCCGGATGGGCAGCCCAAGGATGGCGGGTTGCATGTCTTCCCTATGAGTAGCAACGACGGGCGAAACAGCGTTCCAGAGGACATGAACAAAGGGCGCCGGACCGGGATCAGGCTGTGCAACTGTCAACGACTGCTTTGGCAAAGAGCGTGAGCTATCGTCGCAGACCTTCAGGCACGGAGCCCTGGCGGTGTGCAAGCCATTGTCGCGATCAGCAACGGCGCTCGCATGACCAGACAATATGGCGGGAGAATATACAGCCTCGGAAGCTGTAGCGATGTAGGAATGCGTTTCGCGCGCTTCCAGCAGACACGCGTTGGCGACCCCTGAAGCCAAGACAAACAGCCACGCCAGCAACACCATAAATGCAGTGTTGCGCTTGGCGCGGGCGTTCGAAAAGAGTTTCATGCGGGTAGGAATCAGGGCTAGATCATGCTAACCGGTCAACGTGACCAAGTGTTGATATTCGTCAAAAAAACTGCCTCAAATCACAAATTCAGCCATCAAGCAATTTTCACCTGCACTGCTCGCCGTTGGGCGCCAGAACTGACAGTAACCTTCGCCAGGGACCATGCTAAGGTTCACGCATGCCCAAAACCATACGCTACACCCTGCTGTCGCTGCGCGATATAACGGTTTCTGCCGGCCCCTTCCTGCTGTTGGCCGTGACGCTGCTGGTGCTCGCCTACGGCTGGCTGGACCCAAACCCGCCCAAGCGGGTCACGCTGGCCACCGGCCCAGCGCAAAGCGCGTATGAAGCGTTTGGCAAGCGTTATGCAGAGG
Source organism: Polaromonas sp. (assembly GCF_030682935.1). Lineage (GTDB taxonomy): Bacteria > Pseudomonadota > Gammaproteobacteria > Burkholderiales > Burkholderiaceae_C > Polaromonas. The sequence continues at coordinate 12,361 of NZ_JAUXNA010000216.1, read as the reverse complement.
CGCTGAAAAAGGAAGGCATTGAGGTCGTGCTGCTGCCTTCCGAAGGATCGGCTGCCAACCTGCAGTTGCTGCGCGAAGGCAAGGCCGACCTGGGATTTGTGCAGGGCGGCAGCAGCGAGGCCGGCAGCAAGCAAAACGAAGAACTCGAGTCGCTGGGCAGCCTTTTCCTCGAACCCGTCTGGCTGTTTTACCGGGAAGAAGCAGCACGCCGGGTCAACCCCGAGGCAACGCTAACGGCCCTGCCGGAGCTCAAGGGACTGCGCGTCAACGTCGGCACGCCCGGCAGCGGCCTGCCCAGCCTGATGGACAAATTGCTGGAGAGCAACCGCATTGACAAAAGCACGCTGGTCCTCTCAGAGCTGGAGCAAACGCCGGCCACCGTGGCCTTTCTGGGCGGCGAGCTGGACGCCATCGTTTTCGCCTCGGCCCCCGAGTCGCTGATGGTGCAGATGCTGCTGCAAACCCCGGGCGTCAAGCTCATGGATTTTGCGCAGAGCGAAGCATATTCGCGGCGCTTTGCGTTTCTGAGCCCGGCCGTGCTGCCGCGCGGCGTGGTCGATCTGGCGGCCAACATTCCGCCGCAAGACGTGCGCCTGGTCGCCCCGACCACCACCCTGCTCACGCGCGCCGGCACGCACCCGGCGCTGCTGCAGCTGTTTGCCCTGGCGGGCAATGAAATTCACGGCAGCGCGGGCTGGTTCAAGCGGGCCCGCGAATACCCCAAGCTGGCCAACAACGAAGTGCCGATTTCAGCCGAGGCCGAACGGAGCATCAAGAATGACAAGCCTTTTTTGCAGCGCTACCTGCCTTTTTGGGTGGCCAATCTGGTGGAGCGCATGTGGCTGGTGATGGGCCTCATCATCGCCATCATGCTGCCGCTGTCGCGCATCGTGCCGCCGCTGTATGAGTTTCGGGTGCGCTCGCGCATTTTCAGGTGGTACGGCCAGCTCAGGGACATTGAAAACCGCATTGACAACGCGGGCAACCAGGAGGCACTGCTGGAAGATCTGAGCGATCTGGACCACCGCGCCGAAAAAATCAGCGTGCCGCTGTCCTATGCCAACGAACTGTATGCGCTGCGCAGCAACATCCAGCTGGTACAAAAGAAGCTGCAAAGGCGACAGATCCAGACGCCCCGGAACGAGCCGTAAGCGCTAGCGCAGGCGCAACTGATCCTGCGCCGATTCCCGCTCATGCGGCGCCGATGGTGCACGTCTTGATCCAACGCAATTTATCTCGCCTCCGGCGCGAAGGAACGCCGGACCGTCGTTGGATTTACCGTAGTTGTACGGTAAGCTGAAACTTTTAAAGTTGTTTTTTATGACAGCAACAACAAAGGCACCGGGTAGCGAGGCGGCGCCTTCAGCCCCGCCATGGCATGCCTTGCAGGCCGAGACGGTGCTGGTCCGGCTCGGTTGTGACCCCGCATCGGGATTGAGCGCCACAGAAGTCGAGTTACGGCAGACCCGGGACGGCAGCAACACCCTGCCCGAGCCGCCACGCCGCTCCGTGTTTTCCATCATCGCGCGTCAGTTCAAGAGCCCGCTGATCTACATCCTGTTTGTGGCGGCGCTGCTGGCGATGGCACTGTCGCACTATGGCGACGCGGTGGTGATCCTTCTGGTGGTGCTGGTCAACGCGCTGATAGGCGCATTCCAGGAGGGCCGCGCCGAGCGCTCGATGGCCTCGTTGCGCCAGCTGTCGGCGCTGCGTGTGCGTGTGCTGCGGGACGGCCATGAAACGTCGATTGAGGCACGCGACCTGGTGCCGGGCGATCTGCTGCTGCTGGCCGCAGGCGACGCCATTGGCGCCGATGCGCGCCTGATCGAGGAGGCCCAGCTGCAGGTCGCCGAGGCGGCACTGACCGGCGAGTCGGTGCCGGTGCGCAAGGCGGTACCGGCTTTGCCTGAGGCCACCGGACTGGCCGACCGCCACAACATGGTGTTCTCGGGTACCTACGCCACCGCCGGGCGCGGGCGGGCAGTGGTGGTGGCCATTGGCACCCGTACCGAAGTCGGCCGCATCGCGGGGCTGACCGAGACCGCGACCGAGCCAAAAACGCCGCTGGAGCAGCGCATCGAGCAGTTTGGCCGTTGGCTGGTGGTTGCGGCGCTGGTGCTGTTTGGCACGGTGGTCGCACTGGGGCTGTTTCGGGAATTGCCGCTGGTCGATGTCCTGATGGTGGCGATCAGCCAGATGGTGTCCATGGTGCCCGAGGGCCTGCCGGTGGCCATGACCATCGCGCTGGCTGTGGGCATGCAGCGCATGGCGGCGCGCGGTGCGATCATCCGCCGCCTGTCGGCCGTCGAAACGCTGGGGTCGACGACCGTGATCTGCACCGACAAGACCGGCACCCTGACGCGCAATGAAATGACCGTCAGCACGCTGTGGCTGCCGGTCGGCCTGGAGGTCGCCGTGAGTGGGATCGGCTACGCGCCGGAGGGAAAATTCAGCGCTGACGATACGGCACTTGCACCGCTGCTGCGCGCGGCCGCGCTGTGCAACGACGCGCAACTGCTGCCCCCCGAAAAAGCGCGCACCGAATGGTCCGTGCTGGGCGACCCGACAGAAGGCGCTCTGAAGGTGCTGGCAGCCAAGGCGGGTATCGACCTGGCGCAATTGTCGCGCGACGCGCCGCGCGAGGCCGAACTCCCCTTCGATTCCGACACCCGGATGATGGCCACGCGCCACTGCTTCGCCGATGCGCCGCGCCGCGTGTTCATCAAGGGCGCGCCCGAAGCGGTGCTGCACCTGTGTGCAGCCGACGGGACGGCCTTGGTCCACGCGGCGCGTGCGGCCGCTGAAGCCATGGCGGCGCGCGCGCTGCGTGTACTGGCCTTTGCAGTGGTGGAGGACGACCCGCTCGACCCCGGCGTCGGCTTCGACCCCCTGGCCGGCCGCGCCCACCTGCTCGGCCTGGTCGGCCAGATCGACCCGCCGCGCGAAGAGGTTAAAAGCGCCGTCACCGAATGCCGCGCGGCTGGCGTCCGGCCCATCATGGTGACGGGCGACCACAAGCTCACGGGGCTGGCGATCGCCCGTGAGCTTGGCATTGCGCGCGATGGCGACCGGGCCATCGACGGTGCCGAACTCGAGCGCATGAATGAGACCGACCTGCGCAGCGCACTTGATCACATCGCAGTTTTTGCGCGCGTTCACCCGGCGCAAAAGCTGCGCATTGTCGAAGCCCTGCAGGCGCGCGGCGAGGTGGTCGCGATGACCGGTGACGGCGTCAACGACGCACCGGCGCTGGCACGCGCCGATGTCGGTGTGGCGATGGGCATCACCGGTACCGAAGTCGCCAAAAGCGCAGCCAAGATCATCATCACCGATGACAACTTCGCCACCATCGTCGGTGCGGTCGAGCAGGGGCGCGTGGTTTACGGCAACCTGAAAAAGGTCATCCTCTACCTGTTCGCCACTTCGATGGCCGAGGTGCTGGTGCTGATGCTGGCCTTGCTGGGCGGATTTCCCCTGCCGCTGGTGGCGGTGCAGATCCTGTGGATCAACATCGTCACCGAGGGCACCGTCACCGTGAATCTGGTGATGGACCCGCCCGATGGCGAGGAGATGAAGCGCGCGCCGGTGCCACGAGACGACCGGCTCCTCGGGCGCGACACGCTGGCACGCGTGGCGCTGATGACGCCGCTGATTGCCGGCGTCACCTTCGGCTGGTTCATGTGGCGACTCGAGCAGAACGTGCCGATCGAGCTGGTGCGCACCGAAACCTTCACGGTGCTGGCGATGTGCGCGTGGTTCAACGTGCTGAACTGCCAGTCGGCCACCCGCTCGGCGCTAGCGCTGGGATTGCTGAAGAACCCCTGGCTGCTGGGCGGCTTGTCGCTGAGCATGCTGCTGCAGGCACTGGTGCTGTATGCACCGCCCATGAACACCCTGTTTCATACCGTGCCACTGGCGCCCGCCTCGCTGCTGCCACTGGCAGCGCTGGCCAGTTGCGTGCTGTGGGCTGAAGAGCTGCGCAAGCTCATCGTGCGCCTGGGCCGCAGGCGTGTGCGATGACACTCGGCCTGCTGGCGCTGCAATTTTTGCTGTGCGCGGTGCTGATCGCGGTTGCTGGCTATGTGCTCTGCCAAAGTGCCGACCGCATCGCCAAGGCGACCGGGTTGACCGGCGGCTGGATCGGTCTGGCGCTGCTGGCTACCGTGACCTCGCTGCCCGAGCTGGCCTCGGGCATTAGCGCGGTGACCGTGATTGATGCGCCCAATCTGGCGGTCGGCAATGCGCTGGGCGCCTGTGTGTTCAACCTCGTTTTCCTGGTGGTGATCGACGCACTGCAGCCCCATCAGCCGATCTACCGCCATGCCAGTGCGGCGCACCTGCTTTCGGCAGCTTTTGGCGTGGTGATGCTCGGCTTTGTCGCCATGAGCCTGCTGCTGCCCGCAGCAACACCGGCGATGCTGCATCTTGGGCTGTACAGCCCGGTGTTGCTGGCGCTTTACCTGCTGGCGCTGCGTAGCGTTTTTGCGCACGAGCAGGCACTGCGCTCGCAGCCTGATGCCGAAGCCGAGCCGGGGCCTGCGCCAGCCCTGGGGCGCCAGTGGAGCCGCTTCGGCGTGGCGGCTCTGATGGTGCTGGCGGCGGGAAGCTGGCTGCCGTCCATCGCCGACCAGCTGGCCCAGGCCATGGGCTGGAGCCGCAGCTTTGTCGGCACGCTGTTCATGGCACTGGTGACCACGCTGCCCGAAATAGCAGTGACGCTGTCGGCCCTGCGCCTGCGCGCACTCGACATGGCCATCGGCAACCTGCTTGGCAGCAATCTGTTCAACGTGACGATTCTGGCGATAGACGACATTTTTTACACCCGCGGCCCACTGCTTGCCGACGTCTCGCCCGTGCATGCGGGCACGGCGGTCGCGGCCGTGGTGATGAGTGGTCTGGTGATGATCGGTCTGGTGATGCGGCCGCAGGGTCGCGCGCTGCGCTTTCTAAGCTGGGTCAGCGTGGGGCTGCTGGCAACCTACCTGCTTAATGCGGCGCTGGTCTTCCTGCACGGCGGCGCCTGACCCGGGCACAAGCGTGAATGACAGGCTGAACACCATGACCTTCCTGCAAAGTCCGTTTTCCGAATTTGCACTTTTCCTGCTGATCTGCGCATTCGCCGGCGCGCTGTTCGTGCGGCTGCGCCAGCCGGTGCTGATCGCCTACATCGTGGTCGGCATCGCGCTGGGACCGACGGGCTTTGGACTTGTTGCGGCGCATGACCAGATAGACCTGCTGGCGCAAATCGGCGTCACGGTATTGCTGTTTGTGGTCGGGCTCAAGCTCGACCTGAACCACCTGCGCCGCATTGGGACGGTGGCGCTGGCCACGGGCCTGGGGCAGCTGGGATTCACGGTCGCGTTCGGCTTCGCACTGATTTTGCTGCTGGGCAAGGCCCCCATGGAGGCGCTGTACGTTGCGGTTGCGCTGACATTTTCCAGCACGATCATCATCGTCAAGCTGCTGAGCGACAAGCGCGAGATCGACAGTCTGCATGGCCGCATCGCAGTCGGCTTCCTGATCGTGCAGGACGTGGCGGTCGTCATCGCCATGATGGCGATGAGCGCCTTTCGTGGTTCGGGCGGTCCCGATGGCCAGGCAGCGCTGGGCGATGTCGTACTGTCGATCGCCTGGCGCCTTGGCGCCGTAGCCGCGCTGATGTATGTGCTGATGCGCTGGCCGCTGCCGAAGGTGGTCGCAGCGATGGCGCGCTCGCAGGAGTTGCTGCTGGTGTTCGCGGTCGCCTGGGGCGTGGCGCTCGCAGCGCTTGGCCAATGGGCCGGCTTCAGCAAGGAGGCAGGCGCGTTCCTGGCCGGCTTCTCGCTGGCCTCGACGCCCTACCGCGAGGCGATGAATGCGCGGCTCACGGGCCTGCGCGACTTCCTGCTGCTGTTTTTCTTCATCGACCTCGGCGCCAAGCTCGACTTTTCGACACTGGGCGCCGAGATCGCGCCAGCAATCTTGCTGTCGCTGTTCGTGCTGATCGGCAACCCGCTGATTGTGATGGCCATCATGGGCTACATGGGCTACCGCAAGCGCACCGGCTTTCTGGCCGGGCTGACGGTCGCGCAAATCAGCGAGTTCTCCATCGTCTTTGTCGCGATGGGAATATCGCTCGGCCACATTGGCGTGGAGACACTGGGTCTGACAACGCTGGTGGGACTGGTGACGATCACCGTATCGACCTACATGATCCTGTACTCACAGCCGCTGTATGCGCGTCTCGCGCCGTGGCTCACGGTGTTCGAGCGGCAGCGGCCGTTTCGCGAGCTGGCGGTCGAGCGCCAGCGCCGCAGTGGTGAACAAGTCGAGGCCATCGTGTTCGGCCTGGGCCGCTACGGCAGCCGCCTGCTCGCGCAACTGCGCGCAGCCGGTGTCGAGGCGATTGGCGTCGACTTTGATCCCGAAGCGGTGCGCGAGCTGCGTCGCCAGCGGCTGCCAGTGCACTTCGGCGACGGCGAAGACCCCGACTTCGTCGGGTCGCTACCGCTGACACAAGCGCGCTGGGTGATCACGACTTTCCCGCAGTGGGAATCCAACCGGGCGCTGCTGCACGCGCTGCAGGCTGCACAATTCAACGGATGCATCGTCGGCGCGGTGCGGGACGTGGCGCACGGCCGGGCCCTGGAGGCCGCAGGCGTGAAGTACATCCTGAACCCCTTCGACGACGCCGCTGACCATGCCGCGCAACGCCTGGCAACGCAAATCCATTCAAAAGAGGACCTCTCATGACCCCACTGCGCTCCATTTTGGCGGTTACCGACTTCTCAATGCCGGCACGCCACGCTGCGGACCGGGCCGCGCGTCTGGCCCATGAAACTGGCGCACCGCTCACGCTGATGCACGCGGTCTGCGGCCGCACGCTGGACGCGCTGCGGCAGTGGCTGGGCGCCAGCCACACCGCCGAGAAGCAGTTGCTCAAGGACGCCGCAGAGCGGCTACAGACGCTGGCCGACGAGCTTGCCACCGCACGTCGCGTGGCGATGCAGACGCAGCTGACCACCGGCGCCGTGCTTGACCAGATCAGCCACCAGGCCGGTGCCGTGAACGCCGATCTGGTGGTGCTCGGTGCCCGCGGTGCCGGCTTCCTGCGCCGGCTGGCGCTTGGCACCACGTCCGAGCGGCTGCTGCGGCGCTCGACGCGGCCGCTGCTGGTTGTCAAACAGACGCCGCACGAACCCTACCGCCGCGTACTGGTGGCGGTGGACTTCTCACCCTGGTCGGCGCACGCGATTGAGACCGCCAGGCGCGTGGCGCCGCACGCGAGGCTGCTGCTGCTCACCGCGTTCGAGGTGCCGTTTGAAGGGAAATTGCAGTTCGCTGGCGTGGACACCCTGACGATTGAGCACTACCGCCGCCAGGCCCACGCCAGCGCGAGGCAGCAACTCGACACGCTTGCCCACCAGGCCGGCCTCAAACCAGGCCACTGGGATGCCTGCGTCATCGAAGGCGAGGCCTGGCAGCGCATCGTCGAACAGGAACAGGCGCATGACTGCGACCTCGTGGTGCTTGGCAAGCACGGCCAGTCCGCCGCCGAAGAGCTGTTTCTGGGCAGCGTGACCAAATCCGTACTCGCCGAGGGCAGCAGCGACGTGCTCGTTTCGATGGCGCGCGCGGCATGACGCCGCGGTTTGGCGCCCTCTCTCGCACGCTCGCGTGCCTGGCGCTCGCAGCGCTGGTGCATGCACTCGCACCGCCGCCCGACGCGCTGCGTACCGGCCTGGCGCTGTTCGTGCTGATTGGCGGCCTGTGGATGACGCAGGCGCTGCACCTGAGCATCACCGCGCTGCTCGTGCCGCTGCTCGCGGTGCTGTCAGGCCTGATGGGCGTGCGCGAGGCGCTGGCGTCGTTTGCGCACCCCATCATTTTTTTGTTCCTTGGCGGCTTTGCGCTTGCGGCAGCGCTGCAGCGCCATGGGCTGGACCGCGCATTGGCACTGGCGGTAATGCGCCTGGCCGGCGGACAGCGCGTTCGAGCCGTCCTGCTGCTGTTTGGATTGACCGCGCTGCTGTCCATGTGGATCAGCAACACCGCCAGCGCCGCGATGATGCTGCCGCTTGCACTCGGGCTGCTGCGCGACGATGCAGCGAGCGATACGACAATCGGCACGCGCGAAAAGGCCTTCGTGCTGCTCGGTCTGGCCTACAGCGCCAGCATAGGCGGGATGGGCACCCTGGTCGGCAGCCCGCCGAACGCCATCGCCGCCGCCCAGGCCGGCATTGGCTTTGCGCAGTGGCTGCTGATCGGGCTGCCGCTGGTGGCCCTGCTGCTGCCGCTGATGATCGGCGTGCTGTACCTTGTGCTGCGGCCACGGTTCCACGGGCGTATCGCGATGACGCACGAGGCGATGGTGTGGACGCGCGAGCGGCGCACGACGATGGTGGTGTTCACGCTCACTGCGGCCGCCTGGGTGGCCAGCGCGCCGATCGGGCGAATGCTCGGCATCGGCGCGGAAGTCGACAGCGTGATTGCGCTGGCAGCCATCATTGCCCTTGTGGCCAGCGGTACGCTGGGCTGGCCGGAACTTGAACAACGCACGCAATGGGGCGTGCTGCTGCTGTTCGGTGGCGGGCTGGCACTGAGCCAGGTCATGGGCGCGAGCGGGGCGAGCCGCTTCCTTGCAGAGCAACTACTGGCACTGCTGCAGGGTGCGCCCGTACCACTGCTGCTGCTGGGCATGGTGGCCTTCGTCGTCTTTCTGACGGAGCTGGTCAGCAATACCGCGAGTGCCGCCTTGCTGATACCCATCTTCCTGGGCGTCGCAAGCGCGCTCGGATTGCCGCCGCAACTGCTCGCCGCCGCCATCGCGGTGGCGGCCTCATGCGCATTCATGCTGCCGGTGGCGACACCGCCGAACGCCATCGTCTTCGCCACCGGACAAGTTTCGCAGGCCACCATGATGCGCTGCGGCCTGGCCCTCAATCTGGTGTCGATTGCGGTGATCACCACACTGGCAACGTGGACGTGGCGATGAACTTGGCTCACGAACCATGAACCGGTGCAAAACAGGGCCGGTTCATGGAAAGGCCGCAGGCCGTGGCGATCCATGGCTGCGGCCCAAAGGCGCATGGCTTGCCGCGCAAGCCTTATTTCTCTCTCCCTACGGTTTCAGCCCCAGCGCCTTCCAGCCTTCGTGACCCAGCTTTTCGAGCGTTTTGATGTTCTCTTCAAAGATGGCTTCAGCTTCCGGAAAAGCCTCGACCGCACGATCAATACTTTCCTCGCGCAGCAAATGCAGTATGGCGAACGGTGCGCGGTTGGTGTAGTTGCCGATGTCATCCGGCTCGGTGCCGTCAAACTGGAACTTCGGGTGAAAGCTGGCCAGTTGCACCACGCCTTCGAGCCCGTGCTCGTCCACCACGCCTTCGGCAATTTCCAGGAAATCGTTGAAGTCGAGGAAATCATCGAACAGCGTGGGATGAATCAGCAGCGTGGTGTCGATCTCTTCAGCCGGCGTTGCCACCAGCAGGTCGAGTTCACGGTCGAGCTCGTCCAGCAAATCGTCGGCATGCCGGGCGTGGCTGACCACCAGGCGCACCTGATTTTTCACGTAAACGGCTTTGGCAAACGGGCACAGGTTCAGCCCGATCACGGCTTTTTCAAGCCAGTGCCGGGTCTGGTCCAGAACGTCTTGATCAGTCATGGCGCGCCTATTCGGGATTAATGCAGGGCCTTGAAGCGCATGCGCTTGGGCTTGGCGCCCTCTTCGCCCAGTCGCTTCTTCTTGTCGGCTTCGTATTCCTGGTAGTTGCCGTCAAAGAAAGTCCACTGGCTGTCGCCCTCGGCGGCCAGGATGTGCGTGGCGATACGGTCCAGGAACCAGCGGTCATGGCTGATGACCATCACCGATCCGGCGAATTCGAGCAGCGCGTCTTCGAGCGCGCGCAGGGTTTCCACGTCCAGGTCGTTTGACGGCTCATCGAGCATCAGCACATTGCCGCCGGCAATCAGCGTTTTGGCCAGGTGCAAGCGCCCGCGCTCGCCACCTGACAGCGTGCCGACACGCTTTTGCTGGTCGCCGCCGTTGAAGTTGAAGCGGCCGGCGTAAGCACGGCTGGGCATCTGGAACTTGCCGACGTTGAGGATGTCCAGGCCGCCGGAGATGTCTTCCCAGACCGTTTTTTCATTCGCCAGGTCGTCCCGGTTCTGGTCCACAAACGCCATTCTGACGGTCGAGCCAATCACCACTTCGCCAGTGTCGGGCTGCTCTTTGCCGGCAATCAACTTGAACAGCGTCGATTTACCGGCGCCGTTGGGGCCGATGATGCCGACGATGGCGCCCGCAGGAATGGTGAAGCTCAGGTTGTCAATCAGCACGCGGTCGCCAAACGATTTGCTGACGTTGTGGAACTCGATGACCTGGTGACCCAGGCGCTCGGCCACGGGAATGAAAATCTCGTTGGTTTCAACGCGTTTCTGGTATTCAAAATCGGACAGTTCCTCAAACCGTGCCAGACGCGATTTGCTCTTGGCCTGGCGCGCCTTGGGGTTCTGGCGCGACCATTCCAGTTCTTTCTTCAGCGCTTTGGCGCGGGCTTCTTCGCCCTTTTGCTCCAGCGCCAGACGGTCACCCTTCTGGCTCAGCCAGGAGCTGTAGTTGCCCTTCCAGGGAATACCCTGGCCACGGTCAAGTTCCAGAATCCATTCAGCCGCGTTGTCCAGGAAATAGCGATCGTGGGTGATGGCCACGACGGTGCCGGAGTAACGCTGCAAGAACTGCTCCAGCCAGTCCACCGACTCGGCGTCCAGGTGGTTGGTGGGCTCGTCCAGCAGCAGCATGTCCGGCTTGGACAGCAGCATGCGGCACAGCGCCACACGGCGCTTTTCGCCGCCCGACAGCACGCCGATCTTGGCGTCCCAGGGCGGCAGGCGCAGCGCGTCGGCAGCGATTTCGAGCTGATGCTCGGAGTCGGTGCCGGCCGTGGCCAGTATGGCTTCCAGCCTGGCCTGCTCGGCAGCCAGCGCATCAAAGTCGGCATCCGGCTCGCCGTAGGCGACATACACCGCTTCGAGCTGGCCCTTGGCGGCAAATACGGCGCCCATGCCGTCTTCAACGCTTTCGCGCACCGTGTGCTCGTCATTGAGCTTGGGTTCCTGCGGCAGGTAGCCGATGTTCAGGCCCGGCATCGGGGTGGCTTCGCCTTCAATTTCCTTGTCAAGGCCGGCCATGATCTTGAGCAGCGTGGACTTGCCCGAGCCGTTGACGCCCAGCATGCCGATCTTGGCACCGGGGAAAAAACTGAGTGAAACGTCTTTAAGAATGTGACGCTTGGGCGGCACAATTTTGCCGACCTTGTTCATGGTGAATACGTACTGAGCCATCAGGATCACTTTGCTAAAAAAATAGGAAACAACGCAAAAGAAACGGGCTGCAGGCCGCCTGTACACAGGGGTTTTACGGGCTCTTTGCAGGGTCTTTTGCAGACGAAAACAACATCCAATACCTTGGGGGCCGATGCCTCAAATCAAGGCTCGTTCATGGTGTGAATACCTTGATTATCGTTCCGTGCAACAATACCGGGGTTGGTGGCTCCAGTTGCCCTCAACATTTGGGCACATCCCGGGTATTGCTTTCGGTAATTTCTCACGATGTTTTTAGCCTGAGTTTCTGATCCCATCTGCCTTTGACTGGCGGGTTGCTTTCAAACAAAGCACCCAACAGGCCGATCTAAAGCGCGCCCCCTGGGTGCAACACCATGACATTTGAAGAATTGAATCTGGCCCCGGCCATTCTTAAAGCCGTGCTTGAGCAAGGCTATGACACCCCTACGCCCATCCAGGCGCAGGCTATTCCCGCCGTGCTCGCAGGCAGCGACCTGCTGGGCGGCGCGCAGACCGGCACCGGCAAGACGGCCGCCTTTACCTTGCCGCTGCTGCAGCGCCTGAGTACCGAGCCGCGGCTGACCAACCGACGCGGCGTCAATGCCGTGCGCGCCCTCATCATGACGCCGACCCGCGAGCTCGCCGCCCAGGTTGAAGAAAGCGTACGCACCTACGGCAAATACCTGGACCTCACCTCGATGGTGATGTTTGGCGGTGTCGGCATGGGCGCGCAAATCGAAAAACTGCGCCGCGGCGTGGATATTCTGGTGGCCACCCCCGGCCGCCTGCTCGACCATGCGGGCCAGGGCACGCTGGACCTGAGCCAGGTGCAGATCCTGATCCTGGACGAAGCCGACCGCATGCTGGACATGGGTTTCATCCACGACATCAAGAAAGTGCTGGCCCTGGTGCCCAAGCAAAAGCAGACGCTGCTGTTCAGCGCCACCTTCAGCGATGAAATCCGCGAACTGACCAACGGCCTGCTGCGCAACCCGGTGTCGATCCAGGTGACGCCGCGCAACACCACGGTGCAGCGCAT
>NZ_JAUXNA010000210.1 GCF_030682935.1 Polaromonas sp. | reverse complement strand
CGGCGTTTGCCTGTACGAAGCGCTGCGCCAGCGCCGCCCGGCAAGCGCCTAAATCAGGCCATACCAGCCCAGCAGAGCGCCGGCGCCCAGCAGCCAGAGCAGGTGCATCCTGGTACGCCAGACGATGACAGCCGTCACGGCCGTCACCAGCCACACCGGCCAGTCTTTCAGGGCGCTGCCGTTGGCGCTGGCCAGAACCCAGCCGGTGGCCATCAGCAGCGCCACCACGATCGGTGCCATGCCCTGCTTGAAAGCGCGAACCGCCCGCAACTCGCGGTTGCGGTGGCCCCACTGGGCAGCGACATAGGTCAGCACGGTGCTGGGTATCAGAATTCCCGTCAGGGCCAGCACAACCCCCAGCAATCCGGTCAGCATGCCGCCAGCGTTCAGGCCGACATTCCAGCCCAGCAGGGCGACAAACAGCACATTGGGGCCGGGTGCGGCCTGGGCGATGGCGATCGAGGCATTGAACTGCGCGTCGGTCAGCCAATGTTGCTGGTCCACCAGAAAGCGGTGCATGTCGGGCGCGGTGGTAATGGCCCCGCCTATCGAGAGCAGGGACAGCGTCAGGTAATGCACAAACAGGCTAAACCAGTCCTGCAGGGTGAATACAAGCGTTAGCGGTTCGGTCATGGCTTGAGCTTTTGATAGGCCAGCACGCAGGCCAGGCTGCCCAGGCCAAACAGCACATAAAACAGCGGCCAGCGCAGCAGCGCGATGGCGACAAAGCACGCCGCGCCAAGGGCCACGCACAGGCGAAGGCCCAGCACATTTTTCAGCAGGGCGCCAAACAGTTTCAAGCCGGTCGCTGCGATCAGCCCGGCGGCCACCGCGCCCATGCCGCGCAGCGCGCCTGCCGCGCCGGGTTGGTCGGCAAACTGCGCGTACACCAGCGCCAGCAGCAGTACCAGAACCAGCGGCACCGTCAGCATGCCGGCCAGCGCTGTCATGGCGCCCTTCAGGCCAAAGTAGCGCCCGCCAATCATCAAGGACAGGTTCACCACATTGGGTCCCGGCATGATTTGCGCCACCGCCCAGTCTTCAATGAACTCTTCGCGCGTCATCCAGCGTTTTTTTTCCACCAACTCGCGTTGCACCACGGCCAGCACGCCGCCAAAGCCCTGCAGGGCCAGCCAGGTGAAGGAGACAAACAGGTCGCGCAGGGACTGGGGGTGCGGGTGGTCGGGTGCGGACAGTGAATTCATGGCCGGATTATCGCTGTTCACCCCGCCCTGGCAGGCCCCGTACGGGCATTTGTGCAACTTTTTAGCTATAAAAATAATAGCTGTTAGTGCCCGGTGATATTGGGCTACAGGCCTAAAAAGCTTAAAAAACAGGAAGGTCGGCCGATCAGACCGTCATGCCGCCCGACACCTCGATCACCGCGCCATTGACGTAGCTGGCCTCGTCGCTTGCCAGGAAGGCGTAGACGTTGGCAATTTCCTCGGGCCGGCCCAGCCGCTTGAGGGGCACGCGGGTTTCCATCTCCTTCAGGACGTTGGCAGGAATGGTGCTGAGCATGGGCGTGGTGATAAAGCCGGGGGCCACGGCATTCACACGCACGCCCTTGGGACCAAGCTCGCGGCTCCAGGTTTTGGTGAAACCGATCACGCCGAACTTGGTGGCCGCATAGTTGGTCTGGCCAAAGTTGCCGTAAATGCCCACCACCGAACTGGCGTTCAGGATCACGCCCTGGCCCTGCGCGATCATGGTGTCGGCCACCGCCTGCGCGCAATGAAACACGCCGCGCAGGTTCACATCAATCACGCGGTCGAACTGCTCCAGCGTCATCTTGACCAGCCGCGCATCCTGCGTGATGCCGGCGTTGTTGACCAGCACATCGATGCGGCCAAACTGCGCCTTGATCTGGGCCACCACGGCGTCCACCGTGGCCCGCTGCGTCACATCCATGACATAGCCGACCGCCTGCGCGCCCAGCGCCTGGCACTGCTGGACGGCCTCGTCAATGGCGGCCTGCTTCAGGTCGCAGACGACGACGATGGCGCCTTCCTGCGCAAACTTGAGGGCGGTGGCCAGGCCGATGCCTTGCGCCGCGCCGGTGATGAGGCTGACCTTGTTCTGGAGTCTTTGCATGAGGGGAACCTTTGTGTTGATGAAGAGAAGATGATTCAATACACCGGCTGGTTCTGGCGGATGGCCGCTTTCACCGCGTCCGTCAGCATGAATCCCGCACCGAACCGGGCCGCCAGCGCATCGCAGCGCGCAAGGAAGGCGTCCACGCCCATGCCGTAGATGAACTGCATCGCGCCGCCGGTCCAGGCCGGAAAGCCGATGCC
>NZ_JAUXNA010000175.1 GCF_030682935.1 Polaromonas sp. | reverse complement strand
CGTCCCCAGCTTCGGCCCGCGCGTTCCTGTCCCCCCTTTCTTCCCCCTCCCAGGAGTAACCATGCCCACCTACAACCCCCCTCTGCGCGACATGCAATTCGTCATGCACGAAGTGCTCAAGGTCATCGACGAGTTCAAGGTCTTGCCCAGGTACGCCGACATTGATGCCGACACCATCAATGCCGTGCTTGAAGAAGGCGGTAAATTTGCGTCTGAAGTCACCTTTCCGCTCAACATCAGCGGCGACGAGGAGGGCTGCACGCTCGACAAGACCACCCATGAAGTGACGCCGCCCAAAGGCTTCAAGGAAGCCTATGCGCAGTATGTGGACGGTGGTTGGGCGGCGCTGAGCTGCGACCCCGAGTACGGCGGTCAGGGCTTGCCTTTTGTGGTCAACCAGTGTTTTTACGAGATGATGAACTCGGCCAATCAGGCCTGGACCATGTACCCCGGCCTGTCGCATGGCGCTTACGAGGCGCTGCATGCCCACGGCACCGACGCGCAGAAAAAGATCTACCTGCCCAAGCTCACCAGCGGCGAGTGGACCGGCACCATGTGCCTGACCGAAGCCCATTGCGGCACCGACCTGGGCCTGCTGCGAACCAAGGCCGAGCCTCAAGCCGACGGCAGCTACCAGCTGACCGGCAACAAGATTTTCATCAGCGCCGGCGAGCACGACATGACCAGCAACATCGTGCACCTGGTGCTGGCGCGCCTGCCCGATGCGCCGCAGGGCAGCAAGGGCATCAGCCTGTTTGCCGTGCCCAAGTTCAATGTCAATGAAGACGGCTCGCTGGGTTCGCGCAACGGCATTTACTGCGGCAGCCTGGAGCACAAGATGGGCATCCACGGCAACGCGACCTGTCAGATGGTGCTCGACGGCGCCGTGGGCACGATGGTCGGCGCGCCCAACAAGGGCCTGGCCGCGATGTTCGTGATGATGAATGCGGCCCGCCTGGGCGTCGGCAACCAGTCGCTGGGCCTGACCGAAGTGGCATACCAGAACGCGCTTGCCTATGCCAAAGACCGCATCCAGATGCGTTCGCTGACAGGGGTGAAAGCCAAGGACTTGGCCGCCGACCCGATCATCGTTCACCCCGACGTGCGCAAGATGCTGCTGACGGCCAAGGCCTACGCGGAAGGCGGCCGTGCCATGGCGATTTACTGCACGCTGCTGCTGGACAAGGAGCTGCACCACCCTGACGAAAAAGTGCGCAAGGACTCCGGCGAAATCGTCGCGTTGCTCACGCCCATCGTCAAGGCCTTCCTGACCGACAACGGACACCTTGCCACCAACGCCTGCATGCAGGTGTTTGGCGGCCACGGCTACATCAAGGAATGGGGCATGGAGCAGCTGGTGCGCGACAACCGCATCAACATGATTTATGAAGGCACCAACACCATCCAGTCGCTCGACCTGCTGGGCCGCAAGGTGCTGGGCAACAACGGCGCGACGCTCAAAAAGTTTGGCAAACTGATTAGCGCGCTGATCGCCGAAGAAGGCGTCAACGAAAAAATGGCCGAGTTCATCAACCCGCTGGCGATTCTGGCCGAGCAGATGACCAAGTTCACCACCGAGATCGGCTTCAAGGGCCTGCAAAATCCCGACGAAGTGGGCGCGGCCGCGGTGGACTACCTGCGGGTGGCGGGCCACCTGGTGTTTGGCTACTTCTGGGCCCGCATGGCACAGGTGGCGCTGCGCGAAATTGCCGCCGGCAACACCGATCAGTTTTACCTGGCCAAGGTACAGACAGCGCGGTTTTATTTTGCCAGGCTGTTGCCCGAAACCGCAACGCTCATGCGCACGGCGCGCAGCGGCAGCCGGTCGCTGATGGACACCGACGCAGCGCTGGCATAAAAAATGTGCACCGGGCTTGCCCCCACCCCTGCCCTCCCCCAGTGGGGGAGGGAGCCAGTCAGTCATCTCCGCTTTATCCCCCTCGCCCTCTGGGAGAGGGTTGGGGTGAGGGCTCTCCGATAAAGGAATACACCATGCAAAAATTCACCGTAAAAAAAGTCGCCGTGCTCGGCGCAGGCGTGATGGGCGCGCAAATTGCCGCCCACCTGGTCAATTGCAAGGTGCCGGTGGTGCTGTTTGACCTGCCCGCCAAGGAAGGTCCCAAAAATGGCATCGTCGCCAAGGCCATTGAAGGCCTGAAAAAGCTCAAGCCCGCACCCTTGGGCGTGCCTGAAGACGCCGCGCTGATCCAGC
Source organism: Polaromonas sp. (assembly GCF_030682935.1). Classification (GTDB taxonomy): domain Bacteria; phylum Pseudomonadota; class Gammaproteobacteria; order Burkholderiales; family Burkholderiaceae_C; genus Polaromonas. The sequence goes on along the minus strand of NZ_JAUXNA010000175.1, from coordinate 1,667 downwards.
AGGCCAACTACGAAGAGCACATGGGCCTGCTCAAGGAGTGCGACCTGATCATAGAAGCCATTGCCGAGCGCATGGACTGGAAGAGCGACCTGTACCACAAGATCGCGCCCTTCATTGCCGAAGGCGCGATCGTGGCCAGCAACACCTCGGGCCTGTCCATCACCACGCTCAGCGAGGCGCTGCCCGAATCGATCAAGCCGCGTTTCTGCGGCATCCATTTTTTCAACCCGCCACGCTACATGACGCTGGTCGAGCTGATCAATACGCCGACCACCGAGCCCAAAGTGCTCGACAACCTGGAAGCCTTTGTCACCAGCGCGCTCGGCAAGGGCGTGATCCGCGCGCACGACACGCCCAACTTCATCGCCAACCGTGTCGGTATCGCCGGCATGCTGGCCACGATGAAAGAAGCCGAAGCCTTTGGCCTGAGCTATGACGTGGTCGATGACCTGACCGGCAAAAAACTGGGCCGCGCCAGCTCGGGCACCTTCCGTACCGCCGACGTGGTGGGGCTCGACACCATGGCGCACGTCATCAAGACGCTGCAGGACAAGCTCGGCGAGGGAAAAATTGCCGACCCGTTCGCCGGCATGTACGGCACGCCGCCCGTGCTGGCCAGGCTGCTCGAAGCCAAAAGCCTGGGCCAAAAAACCGGTGCCGGTTTCTACAAAAAAGTGGGGCGCGACATTTTGCGGCTGGACCCTGAAAGCATGGCGTACGTGGCTGGCGGCGCCAAGGCCGACGACGTGGTCGGCCGCATGCTGAAAAAGCCGGCCGGCGAGCGACTCAAGCTCTTGCGCAATGCCGAAGGCGCCGAGCCGCGTTTTTTGTGGGCGATCTTGCGCGATCAGTTTCACTATGCCGCCGTGCATCTGGCAAGCATTGCCGAAAGCGCGCGCGACATTGACTTTGCGATGCGCTGGGGCTTTGGTGCAAGCCAGGGTCCGTTCGAGTTGTGGCAAGAAGCCGGCTGGCTGCAGGTGGCCAACTGGATCAAGGAAGACATCAACGCGGGCAAGGCGCTGGTCAATGCGCCGCTGCCGGACTGGGTGTTCAACGGTCCGGTGGCAGAGGCAGGCGGCGTGCATACGCCAGACGGCTCCTGGAGCGCCTCGGCCCAGCAATTCATTCCACGCCGCAAGCTGCCGGTGTATGCGCGCCAGCTTTTTCCGGAAGACGTGCTGGGCGCCAACGCGCCAACTTTTGAAACGGCTGGCACGACGCTGCACGAGGACGATGCGATTCGCCTGTGGACGCTGGACGGCGACCAGAATGATGTGCTGATCGCCAGCATCAAGACCAAGATGCATGTGATCAGCCCCGGCGTGGCCGAAGGGCTGGCCCTGGGCGTGGACCTGGCCGAGGCCGGCTACAAGGGCCTGGTGATCTGGTCCAACGATGCGATGTTCTCTGCCGGCGCCGACCTGCAAACCATGTTGACCGGCTTCATGATCGGCGGCGTCGGTGCTGTTGAAGGGGCCGAGGCCGAGCTGCAAAGCGTGATGCTCAAGCTGCGTTATGCCGCCGTGCCGGTGGTGTCGGCCATGCGCGGCCTGGCGCTGGGCGGCGGCTGCGAAATGGCCGTGTATTCGGCCAAACGCGTGGCGGCCATGGAAAGCTACCTCGGCCTGGTTGAAGTGGGCGTGGGCCTGGTGCCCGGCGCCGGC
>NZ_JAUXNA010000198.1 GCF_030682935.1 Polaromonas sp. | reverse complement strand
CTACAAGACCACCGTGATCGCCGAGCCCCGCAGCAACTCGCTGATCGTGCGCGCCGCCAATCCGTCGCGGCTGGCGCTGGTCCGCTCGCTCGCCGAAAAACTCGACCAGCCCGCCATGAACGGCCCGAACGGCGCCGCCGGCAACATCTATGTGGTCTACCTGAAAAACGCCGATGCCGCCAAGCTGGCCGTGGTGCTGCGGGCCGCGCTGACCGGCGGCGGCGCCGCCAGTTCCAGCACGGCGGGCGTCGGCGTCGGCGCGGGCGCTGCGGCAACGCCGGTCAGCCTGACGGGCGCGAGCACCGCCGCCACGTCGCCGGTCACGCCCAGCGGCGCGCCCTCCACCGGCGGCGGCATCCAGGCCGATCCGGCGACTAACTCGCTGATCATCACGGCCTCCGAGCCGCAGTACCGGCAGCTGCGCGCCGTCATCGACAAGCTCGATGCCCGGCGCGCCCAGGTTTATGTCGAAAGCCTGATTGCCGAAGTCAACATGGACAAGGCGGCCGAGTTCGGCATCCAGTGGCAGGGCCCGCTGGGCGGCAAGGGCGACAGCCTGATCGGGCTGCTGGGCACCAACTTTGGCAGCGGCGGCAAGAACATCATCACGCAGGCCATACAGGCCGGCTCGTTGGCGCCGAAGCAGACCGGCTGGGGGGCGCCGCAGAAGGCCCTGGTGGCGCCCGGCAGCGGCCTGAACCTGGGCGTGGCAGCGCGCAGCAACGGCGTTTATTTCCTCGGCTTTCTGGCCAACTTCCTGCAGTCGACCGGTGCTGGCAACATCCTGTCCACGCCCAACCTGCTGACGCTGGACAACGAAGAGGCCAAGATCGTCATCGGCCAGAACGTGCCCTTCGTGACCGGCCAGTTCACCAACACCGGCAGCGGCGGCGGCGGCAGCGTCAACCCGTTCCAGACCATAGAGCGCAAGGACGTCGGCCTGACCTTGCGGGTCAAGCCGCAAATCAGCGAAAACGGCACCGTCAAGATGGCGATCTTCCAGGAAGTCTCCAGCGTGCAGCCGGGCTCGGTCAACTCGGCCACCGGCCTGATCACCAACAAGCGCTCGATCGAGTCGAACGTGCTGGTCGAAGACGGTTCCATCATCGTGCTGGGCGGGCTGCTGCAGGACGAGTACTCCGGCAACGAGGACAAGGTGCCGGGTCTGGGCGATGTGCCCCTGTTTGGCAACCTGTTCAAGTCCGAGAGCCGCAGCCGCAAGAAAACCAACCTGATGGTGTTCTTGCGGCCGGTGGTGGTGCGCGATGCAGCGTCCACCGACGCGCTGTCGCTGGACCGCTATGACCTCATGCGCACCAGCCAGCAGCGGGCCCAGCCCTTGCCCAGCACGCTGGTGCCGATCAACGAAGCGCCGGTGCTGCCGCCTTCCGAAAGATAACCATGCAGCCGGTGCGCTACCCCCTGCCCTACGCGTTTGCACGCAGCCAGCAATTGCTGCTGGAAGACCATGGCGGCGAACTGACGCTGTGGCTGCACCGCCTGGGCGCGGGCGGCGTCAGCGAGGTGATGCGCAAGTTTGACGTGGCGCAGGTACAAAGCGAGGCGCCCGAGCTGCTGCAGCAGCGCATCAGCGCCGCCTACGCCCAGAGCGAGTCCAGCGCCGCCACCGTCATCAGCGAGGTTGAAAGCGACGTGGATTTGTCGCGCATGATGCAGGCGCTGCCCGCGATCGAGGACTTGCTTGAAAACTCGGACGACGCGCCCATCATCCGCATGCTCAACGCGCTGCTCACGCAAGCGGCGCGCGACGGCGCCAGCGACATCCACATCGAGCCCTATGAACGGCACTCCAGCGTACGCTTTCGGGTCGACGGCTCGCTGCGCGACGTGGTGCAGCCCAACCGCGCGCTGCACGCCGCGCTGATCTCGCGCCTGAAGATCATGGCCGAGCTCGACATTGCCGAAAAGCGCCTGCCGCAAGACGGCCGCATCAGCCTGCGCATCGGCACCCGGGCGGTGGACGTGCGCGTCAGCACCTTGCCCAGCGCCCATGGCGAGCGCGCCGTGCTGCGCCTGCTGGACAAGAGCGGCGAGCGCCTCAATTTGGAGGCCGTCGGCATGCAGGGCGAGGCGCTCAAGCGCTTTGAGCAGTTGGTGGCGCAGCCGCACGGCATCATTCTGGTGACCGGGCCCACCGGCTCAGGCAAGAGCACGACGCTGTACGCCGCGCTGGAGCGGCTCGACACCCGCCGCCAGAACATCATGACGGTGGAAGACCCGATCGAGTACGAACTGCCCGGCGTCGGCCAGACCCAGGTCAACGCCAAGATCGACCTGACCTTTGCCAAGGCCCTGCGTGCCATCCTGCGGCAGGACCCGGACGTGATCATGATCGGCGAGATCCGCGACTTCGAGACCGCGCAAATCGCGATTCAGGCCTCGCTCACCGGCCACCTGGTGCTGGCCACGCTGCACACCAACGACGCGGCCAGCGCCGTGACGCGCCTGACCGACATGGGCATAGAGCCGTTTTTGCTGAGCTCGTCGCTGCTGGGCGTGCTGGCGCAGCGGCTGGTGCGCAAAGTCTGCACCCGTTGCCACGGCGCGGGCTGTACGGCCTGCGGACAAACCGGCTACCAGGGCCGCACCGGCGTGTTTGAGCTGCTGGTCACCAACGACGCGATTCGCGCGCAGATCCACACCCAGGCCTCCGAGGCCGAGATTCGCGCCGCCGCCCTGCAAAGCGGCATGACGCTGATGCGCGAGGACGGCGAGCGCCTGGTGCAAGCCGGCATCACGACGCGTGAAGAGCTGGTGCGCGTCACCCGGGACTGAGATGGCCCCCACGCTTGTCACTTCGTGTACTGCGCTGCCCCCCGAGGGGGCTGAACTTCGCTTGGGGCGGCCCGGCGCTTCGTTCGCCTGCACGCTTGGCACAACAGACACCGCTCCGACTGAGCCGAACCGCTAAGCACGATGCCCGCCTATTCATTTGAAGCGCTCACCGCCGAGGGCACCACCCGCAAAGGGGTGATCGAGGCCGACACGGCCCGGGCCGCGCGCGGCCTGCTGCGGGCGCAGGCGCTGGTGCCGCTGGCGGTCGAGCCCGTGGGCGCTGCGGCCGGCGCAAAGCCCTCGGGCTGGTCCACCAATGTGTGGAACGCGCGCGTGTTCAACAGCACGGCGCTGGCGATCTGGACGCGCCAGATCGCCGGGCTGGTGTCGTCGGGCCTGCCGCTGGAGCGGGCGCTGACCGCGCTGGCCGACGAGGCCGACAAGGAAACCCAGCGCAACCTGGTGGCCGCGCTGCGCGCCGAAGTCAACGGCGGGGCGACCTTTGCCACCGCGCTGGCGCAGTACCCGCGCGAATTCCCCAGCACCTACTGCGCCGTGGTGGGCGCGGGCGAGCACAGCGGCAACCTGGGGCTGGTGCTCGAGCGCCTGGCCGACGACCTGGAGCAAAGCCAGGAGCTCAAGGCCCAGCTGGTGGGCGCCGCGCTCTACCCGGCCATCGTGACGCTGGTGGCGGTGGTGATCGTGATGTTTTTGCTCGGCTATGTGGTGCCGCAGGTGGCCGAGGTGTTTGCCGGCAGCAAACGCGCGCTGCCGATGCTGACCATCATCATGCTGGGGCTGGGCAACTTTGTTAAGACCCAGGGCTGGCTGATTCTGCTCATTCTAATTTTGATAGCTACTGGTGCCCGTATCGCTTGGGCCAGCGCCTCTTTTCGTGAAAAATTTGATGCGGCGTGGCTGACGCTTCCGATACTCGGCAAACTCGCGCGGGGCTACAACGCCGCACGTTTTGCCGGCACGCTGGCCATGCTGGCGGCGGCGGGCGTGCCGATTCTCAAGGCGCTGCAGGCCGCAGCCGACACGCTGTCCAACCGGTCCATGCGCACCGATGCGCTCGATGCGCTGGTCTTGGTGCGCGAAGGCGCGCCGCTGGCGTCGGCGCTGGCGCAAAAAAAGCGCTTTCCCGGCCTGCTCAGCATGTTTGCGCGCCTGGGCGAGCAAACCGGCCAGCTGCCCCTGATGCTGGACCGCGCCGCGCGCCAGCTCAGCACTGAGGTGCAGCGCCGCGCACTGCAGCTGGCTACGCTGCTGGAGCCGCTGCTGATCGTGGCGATGGGCGTGGTCGTGATGCTGATCGTGCTGGCCGTGCTGCTGCCCATCATCCAGCTCAACCAGCTCGCCAAATAAACCCCATGCGCCCCAGTTTTTGCCGCCATGACCTCACCCGTCGTTGACTTGCCCGACACCTCGCGCTGCCCGCGCTGCGGCGCCGGTTTGCGCTGCGGCATGCTGGCCGGCGATGCGCAATGCTGGTGCGTGCAGCTGCCCCATGTCATGCCGGTTCCTTCCGGCGCGCCCTCCACACCCGATAGCAGCACGACCTCGTGCTACTGCCCTGCCTGCCTGAAACAAATCACCAATGAACAACTCCGCGCTTCCAACCCCACGCATTCAGTTACCCCTGATTGAACCCACCACCGACCTCCTGCTGGAGGCCCGGCTGGGGCACAAGATTGACCACAAGACCAAGCCGCTGGGCGCGCTCGGCCTGCTGGAGGGCCTGGCACTGCAGCTGGGCCTGATCCAGCGCCAGGAGACGATTTCGCTGCGCGAGCCGCAGATGGTGGTGTTTGCCGCCGACCACGGCATTGCGGCTGAGGGCGTTTCGGCCTTCCCGCAGGCCGTGACGGTGCAGATGGTGGGCAACATGCTGGCGGGAGGGGCTGCCATCAATGTGTTCGCCCGCCAGCACGGCTTTGCGCTGCAGGTGGTGGATGCGGGTGTCGCCGCGGACCTGTTCGCGCACCCCCAACTGCTGCAGCGCAAGATCGCCATGGGCACGAAAAACCTGTGCAACGAGCCCGCCATGTCGCGGGCCGAGGCCGACGCGGCGCTCAAGGCGGGCATGGACATCGTGCAAGCCTTGCCGGGCAATGTGGTGGCCTTTGGCGAAATGGGGATTGCCAACACCTCGGCTGCGGCGCTGCTGCTGGCGCGGCTGACCGGCGCGAGCCTCGAGGACGCCACCGGGCGCGGCACCGGCCTGAACGACGAGCAACTGCTCGGCAAGCAGCGCGTGCTGACGCGCGCCTTGCTACGCCACCCGGCGACCCAGCCACTCGATGTCGTGGCTGAACTGGCCGCCCTGGGCGGCTTTGAAATCGCCATGATGGCGGGTGCCATGCTGCAGGCGGCCAGCGAGCGCCGGGTGGTGCTGGTCGACGGCTTCATCGCGGGCACGGCCGCGCTGGTGGCACAGGCCCTGCTGCCGCAGGTGCAAGACTACATGGTGTTTTGCCACCGCTCCGCCGAGCGCGGTCACCGCCTGCTGCTGGCGCACCTGCGCGCCAAGCCGCTGCTGGAGCTCGATCTGCGCCTGGGCGAAGGCACCGGTGCGCTACTGGCTTGGCCGCTGGTGCAGTCGGCGGCCAACTTCCTCAATGACATGGCGAGCTTTGAGACGGCGGGTGTGAGCGGAAAAGAAACCGCGTGAACAGACGGCCAGGGCACCGATGATCCAGTTCGTCCGCGAATACCTGCTCGCCGTCCAGTTCTTCACCCGCATCCCCATCACGGGGCGCCTGGCCGGCTGGGTGGGCTACAGCCCCGAACTGCTGCGGGCCAGCGCGGCCCACTTTCCGGGCATTGGCGTGGTGGTAGGCGCGGTGGCAGCGGCCGTGTTTGCGCTGCTGCAGGCCCTGCTGCCCGACACCCCCTTCACGCCCCTGGCGGCCGCGGCGCTCTCCACCGTCGCCACGGTCCTGCTGACGGGCGGCTTTCACGAAGACGGCCTGGCCGATGTCACCGATGGCCTGGGCGGCAGCTACGACAGGGACAGGGCGCTGGAGATCATGAAGGACCCGCGCGTGGGCGCGTTCGGCGCCATGGCACTGGTGCTGGTGCTGCTGTGCAAGGTCGCGCTGCTGGCCATTTTGGGTTCGCTGGAGGACCTGCCAAGCGACGGGGAGGAATCGACCTTCCGGGGCTTGTATATTTGCGCCGCGCTGTGGACGGGCCATGTGGTGTCGCGCTTCATGCCGCTGCTGCTGATTTACGGACTGCCGCATGTGGGCGACACCGCGCAGTCCAAGTCCAAGCCGCTGGCCGACCAGATCACGCCGGGCCGCCTGCTGATCGCGGTTTTATGGTGTTTGAGTGCGCTGGCGCTTTCCAGCATTGCGCTGGACGCTACTAATTTAATAGTGGCCTGCGCCGCCGCAGGGCTGGCGCTGCTGTGGATGGCGCGGCTGTTCAGGCGCCGTTTGCAGGGCTTTACCGGCGACTGCCTGGGTGCCACGCAGCAGGTGTGCGAAGTCGCTTTTTATTTGGGGCTGGCAATCAGCCTATGAAGCTCTGGCTGGTCCGCCACGCAGCGCCCCTGGTGGCCAGCGGCATTTGCTATGGCCGGCTCGATGTGGCGGCCGACGCGGCGGGCACCGCGCAATGCGCGCAGGCGCTGGCCGCACAGCTGCCGCCCGGCACCCGCGTGCTCAGCTCGCCGCTACAAAGATGTGAGCAGCTGGCATCCGCACTGTATGGGCTAAGGCCTGATTTGGCTTATAAAACCGAGCCGCGCCTGCAGGAAATGGATTTTGGCCTGTGGGAAGGCCGGGCCTGGCAAGACATTGCCCAGGCCGAACTGGCGGCGTGGACCGATGATTTTGCCGGCTACGCGGTGGGGCGGCGCGGCGAGTGTGTGCGCGGCTTCATGGCACGGGTGGGCGCAGTTTTCGATGGCCTGCAGGGCCAGTCCGACATGCTGTGGGTCACCCACGCGGGCGTGATACGAGCCGTCGACCTGCTGGCCCAGGGCGTGCGCCACCCGGAGCAGGCCGGGCAGTGGCCCCTGGACGCGCCAAACTATGGACAATGGCGCACAGTGGCGCTGCCCATAGGCCAGGCGCAAAGAAACAGTACATAAAACAAGGCATTCCCATGGCGGCAAATCTGGACGGTCAACTCGTGGTGGCAATTTCATCCCGCGCCCTGTTTGACTTTGAAGAAGAAAACCTCGTGTTTGAAGCCGGCCTGGCCCAAGACCCGGCGCAGGGCAACCAAAAAGACGGCGCTTACATGCAACTGCAGCTGGCGCGGCTGGACCTGCCCGCCAGGCCGGGGGTGGCGTTTTCGCTGGTTAAAAAGCTGCTGGCCTTCAACGAAGCGCCCGAGAGTCCGGACGAGCCCGCCAGCCAGCGCGTGGAAGTCGTGATCTTGTCGCGCAACGATCCGGTCTCGGGCATGCGGGTGTTCCGCTCGGCCGACGCCAACAAACTCAAGCTGGAACGCGGCGTGTTCACCAAGGGCCGCGCGCCCTACAACTACCTGCGGCCCTTGAAAGCCAACCTCTTTTTGTCGGCCAACCCTGAAGACGTGCGGGCCGCACTGGACGCCGGCTTTGCGGCAGCCACCGTCGCCATGCACTCGGTGCACGCCAAAAGCACCTACCCGCACGAGGTGCGCATTGCCTTTGACGGCGATGCGGTGCTGTTTTCAGACGAGGCCGAGCGCGTGTTTCAGGCCCAGGGCCTGCCGGCCTTTCAGCAGCACGAGCGCGACAAGGCCGCGCAGCCGCTGCTGGCGGGCCCATTCAAGCCGCTGCTGCAGGCGCTGCACCGGCTGCAGCAGGTCGGCACCTCGCGCATGCGCATACGCACCGCGCTGGTCACCGCGCGCAGCGCCCCGGCGCACGAGCGCGCCATCCGCACGCTGATGGACTGGAACATCGAGGTCGATGAAGCGATGTTTCTGGGCGGTCTCGCCAAGGGCGAGTTTTTGCGCGAATTCGAACCCGACTTTTTCTTTGACGACCAGAGCGGCCATGTCCACTCTGCGGCCCAGCATGTGCCCTCAGGGCATGTCGCCAGCGGCGTTTCCAACCCGCTGCCCTGACAGCGCGAACCCGGTTTTCATCCATGCACCTGCTTGCCCGCCTACGCCTCAAACTCAGCGCCTTCCGGCTGTTCACCGCCCGTGTCTGGGCCTTGTCGGCGCCCTACTTCAGAAGTGAAGAAAAATGGAAAGCGCGCGGCCTGCTGCTGGCCATCGTGCTGCTGAATCTGGGCGCGGTCTACATGCTGGTGCTGCTCAATGAATGGAACCGGGTGTTTTACGACGCGCTGCAGAACAAGGACGAGGCGGTGTTCTGGACGCAGCTGGCGCGCTTTACCTACCTGGCGTTTGCCTTCATCCTGATTGCCGTTTACCGCTTTTACCTGACCCAGCTGCTGGAAGTGCGCTGGCGCGCCTGGATGACGACGCACTACCTGCAGCGCTGGCTGGCCGACCACGCGTTCTACAAGCTGGAGCTGGCGCGCTTTACCGGCGGCGACCTGACCGCCGCCAACACCCTGAACGCCGCCAAAACGCCCGACAACCCGGACCAGCGGATTCAGGAGGACATCAACCTGTTCACCACCTACAGCATTTCACTGAGCATGGGCCTGCTTAACGCCGTGGTCACGCTGCTCAGTTTTGTCGGCATTTTGTGGACGCTCTCGGGCGCATTTGCTTTCACCTTGGGCGGCGCCAGTTACAGCATTCCGGGTTTCATGGTCTGGATGGCGGTGCTGTACTGCGTCGTGGGCAGCATCATCACGCACTACATTGGCCGGCCGCAGATCAGGCTCAACTTCCAGCAGCAGCGCGTCGAGGCCGACTTTCGCCACCACATGGTGCGGGTGCGCGAATACAGCGAATCGATTGCGCTGGACAAAGGCGAAGCGGTGGAACGCAGCCACCTGGACACCCGCTTTGCCGCAGTGCTGGCCAACTACCTCAAGCTGATCAAGAAGCAGAAAAACCTGGTCTGGTTCACCAACTTTTTTGGCCAGGCGGCCGTGGTGTTTCCGTTTATCGTGGCGGCGCCGCGCTTTTTCAGCGGCGCCATCCAGCTCGGGCAACTGATGCAGATTGCGTCGGCCTTTGGACGGGTGCAGGACTCGCTGAGCTGGCTGGTCGACAACTACAGCAGCCTGGCCGCCTGGCGCGCCACGACCGACCGCCTGACCAGTTTTGAAGACAATATTGCGGCCCTGGCCCAGCAGGCACAAGCGCAAGCAGCTACCAATTCAATAGCTAACCAGCAGCACCCCCTGGCCAACGCCGACACGCTGGCCGTCAGCGGTCTGAACCTGGCCCTGCCCACCGGCGCGACCTTGCTGAGCGGCGTGTCACTGCAGGCCGGACCGGGCGAAAGCGTGCTCGTCAAAGGGCCTTCGGGCAGTGGCAAATCAACGCTGTTTCGCGCGCTGGCGGGCATCTGGCCCTATGCCACCGGCCAGACGCAGTTGCCACAAAACGCCATGTTCATTCCGCAGCGCCCCTACTTTCCCGACGGCACGCTGCGCGATGCGCTGGCCTACCCGCTGCCGGCCGCGCAGTACAGCGAGCAGGCGCTCCAGCAGGCCCTGAACGACGCGCTGCTGCCCAAGCTCGTGGGCAGGCTGGATGACCAGGACGCCTGGAGCCAGAAACTGTCGGGCGGCGAGCAGCAGCGCCTGGCGATTGCCCGGGTACTGCTTAAAAAACCGCGCTGGATTTTTGCCGACGAAGCGACCAGTGCGCTGGACGAAGTGGCTGAAAAAATCCTGTATGAAAAATTGGTGGCGCTGGTGGCGGCCGGGCGCGGCAGCCTGGTCTCGATTGCCCATCGACCGGCAATGGCTACTTTCCATGACAGGCAGTGGACCCTGGAAAAACTGCCCGCGGACGCGCCGGCCCTGTACCGAGTGCAGGAGAGCCGCCTTGGCCAGGCAGGCTGACTTGTTCAGAAGTTGATTAACGACGTTTTTCCAGCTCAAACTCGCGCGTAGCCAGCTTGCGGAAGCGGGCCGCCGCCGGGCTCTCTGTCTCGGCCATATAAGCCAGCGCAAGCCCGATGGAGGCAGCTGGCGGCACATCCACCAAAGGTCGGTAGACAATTTTGTCGCTGGCAAAGCGCTGCATCACCGATGGCACGAGCGCCACGCCCAAGCCGCTTTCCACCAGCGCCAGCACGGTCTGGATCTGGATGGCTTGCTGGGTCACCCTGGGAATGAATCCGGCCTGCTGGCACGCGAGCAGGGCTGCACTGTGCAGCCCTGCGGCGCTGGTGGGAACGTACATGACGAACGGCTCGCCGGCCATGTCGGAGAGTTTGAGCGGCCCCTTGCCTGCCAGTGGATTGCCGCGTGGCAGCGCCGCGATGAACTCGTCGCGTTCCAGCTGAACCAGCGTCGCCCTGGACGACTGCAGCAGTGGGACCCGCACCAGGCCAATGTCCAGCGCATGGTCTTCCAGCTGCTGGATGATGCCCACCGAAGTCGCTTCGCGCAGGATCAGTTCGACGCCGGGGTACTCGGCCCGAAACAGCGGCAGCAGCTTTTGCAGCATGCCGTAGGTCGCCGACCCGACAAAGCCGACCTGCAAGATACCACTCGTGCCGTCCAGCGCGCTCCTGGCAGTTTCACTCAACTGGTTTCCATGAAACAGCAACTTCCTGGCCTCCACCAACACGGCACGGCCACTGGGCGTGAGCGAGACACCGCTGGACTCGCGGGCAAACAGCCTGGTGCCGAGCTCGGCCTCGAGTTTCTGGATGGAAACCGACAGCGGTGGCTGCGCCATATGCAGGCGCTCGGCTGCACGGCGGAAATTCAGCGTCTCGGCAAGGACGACAAAGTGGCGAATGCGTCGCAGGTCCATGGGCTTGGCGTGTCCTTCCTGCCAAGCATAACCGGGCGTCATGCGGCGGACAGCGCGGAGGCCTGGATCACGTCAGCCTTTAAAAACAGGCGGGCGCTTGCCCAGGAAGGCTGCAACCGCTTCCTTGTGATCGTCGGTCTGGTGCGACAGCGACTGGAACGCCGCCGCCATTTCGAGCAGGGTGTCCAGGCGCGTGTGCATGGCTTCGCGCAGCAGCCGCTTGGTCAGTCGCACGGCATGCGGCGGATTGGCCGCGATGCGCTGCGCCAGTTCGTTGGCCGTAGCGAGCAACTGATCGGCAGGCACCACGCGCGAGACCAAGCCCCAGCTCGCGGCCAGGTCCGGCCCAATCACTTCGCCGGTGAACGACATCTCGGACGCGCGCGACATGCCGATGATGCGCGGCAGCAGCCAGGCGCCGCCATCGCCCGGGATGATCCCCAGCTTGACAAAACTCTCGGCAAACCTGGCGTGCTCCGACGCGATGCGGATGTCGCACATGCAGGCGACATCGAGCCCGGCACCGATGGCCGCGCCGTTGACGGCGGCGATCACCGGGACTTCGAGGTTGAACAGCGCCAGCGGCAGCTTCTGAATGCCGGTGCGGTATTCCTGACGGATTTGCATGCCCGAGACGTCGCCCGAGGCCTGCCGCTCCATGTCGCGGATGTCGCCGCCTGATGAAAAAGCCGTGCCGGCACCGGTCAGGATGACGGCGCGCACGCTGCGATCGTTGTGAATGCGGTCAATCGCGGCCAGAAAATCCGGCACAGCCGAATTGCCGGTGAGCGGGTTGCGGCGTTCGGGCTCATTCATGGTCAGCGTGACCACATGGCCTTGCTGTTCGTACAAAAGAAAGTTGGGCATTGTGATGGTCCTCTTCAGGCATTTGACAGACCCCAGCGTAGGAGATTCGCCCCTCAAAGTCCAATATCAATATCAATCAATTCGATACTAAAACGGTATCAAAATGGATGAACAGTTTCCACGGGATTGCCCTTGGAAAGCCAACCATCGATACCGAACGAATATCACGTATCGACTATTAAATATTGGACGGTATCAGTCATGCGTCCTATTCTCGGTCCATCGAAATAGACAGGAGAAGCTACCCATGAAGACGGCGCTGGGGCACCTCAAGGTGCTCGACTTGACCCGTATCCTCGCGGGCCCGTGGGCCACGCAGAACCTCGCCGACATGGGTGCTGAAGTCATCAAGATCGAGCGGCCCGGCGTAGGCGACGACACCCGCACCTGGGGCCCTCCTTTCCTGAAGGACGCCGAGGGCCGGGAGACCCGTGACTCCTCCTACTTCCTGAGCGCCAACCGCGGCAAGCAGTCGGTGACCGTCGATCTCGCCAGTACCGAAGGCCAGGAGATCATCCGCCAGCTCGTGCGCGACGCCGACGTGCTGGTCGAAAACTACAAGGTCGGCACGCTGGCACGCTACGGCCTGGCCTATGAGGACCTGCGCGCCATCAACCCGCGCCTGGTGTACTGCTCGGTCACCGGCTTCGGCCAGAGCGGCCCCTACGCGGCACTGCCCGGTTACGACTATGTCTTCCAGGGCATGGGCGGCTTGATGAGCATGACCGGCGTGCCTGACGGCCAGCCCGGTGCGGCGCCCATGAAAAGCGGCATCGCGATCAGCGACCTGCTGACCGGCATGTACGCCACTACCGCCATCCTCGCGGCCATCGAACACCGCCACGTGAGCGGCGAAGGCCAGTACATCGACATGTCGCTGCTGGACTGCATCGTCACCATCAACTCCTACCAGGCGATCAATTATTTCCTGTCGGGCAAGATCCCCCAGCGCATGGGCAATGCGCACTCGAACATGGTCCCCTACCAGGTGTTTCGCTGCAGGGAGGGCGACATCATCATCGCCGTCGGCAACGATGCGCAGTACACGGCTTTCTGCAAGGTCATCGGCCGTCCGCAACTGGCCATCGATCCGCTATACAGCACCGGTCCGCAGCGCAACCGCAACCGTGAAGCATTGATTCCGCTGATTGCCGAGGCCATGCTGGCGCGCTCCATGGAAGAGTGGGTCACGCTGCTGGAAGCCCACAACGTGCCCTGCGGTCCCATCCACAACATGAAACAGGTATTCGAAGACCCACAGGTCAGGCACCGCGACATGCAGCTGTCATTGCCCCACAGCGCCGGCGTGAACGCACCTGGCGTGGCCAACCCGATCCGCCTGTCCGACACGCCGATCCGCTACGAGCGCTCGGCCCCCACCCTGGGCGAGCACAATCAGGCGATCCTGAACGGGCGGCTCGGGCTGTCTGACGAGCGCATCGCCGAACTCAAGCGCAAGGGCGTCGTCTGAGCGACGCGGGAGAACATCTTTGAGCAATCTGCTATCCGCCTTCCGGCTCGCCACACTTCCCGCCGGGACGAACCCGTTTCGCACCGAGGTGAAGGCCTTTCTCAAATCCAGCCTTGAGGCGACGCCGCCCGACATCCGGGCCCGTTCATGGATGGGCTTCAATGCCGCCTTCAGCAAGAAGCTGGCCGCACGCGGCTGGGTCGGCGTGACCCTGCCCGCGCACTACGGCGGCGCCAGCTTGGATGCCTTCTCGCGCTTCGTGCTGGTGGAAGAACTGCTGGCCGCCGGTGCCCCGGTTTCCGCGCACTGGATCGCCGACCGCCAGAGCGGGCCCTTGATCCTCAAGTTCGGCACGGAAGCGCAACGCCAGTTCTACCTGCCGAAAATATGTGCCGCCGAGGCGTTTTTCTGCATCGGCATGAGCGAGCCCAATGCCGGCTCCGACCTCGCCAGTGTCGGCACGCGGGCCACGCGCTGCGAGGGTGGCTGGCGCTTGAACGGCCGCAAGATATGGACCACCAACGCACAGCACTGCCACTACATGATCGCCCTGGTGCGCTCATCGGGCGAGCCGCAGGACCGGCAAAAGGGCTTGTCGCAGTTCATTGTTGACCTGTCATTGCCCGGCGTGACGGTGCGCCCGATTGATGACCTGGCTGGCGACGCCCATTTTTCCGAAGTCTTTTTTGACGATGTGCTACTGGCCGACGACGCGCTGATCGGCCAGGAAGGCAGCGGCTGGGCGCAGGTCAATGCCGAACTGGCCTTCGAGCGCAGCGGCCCGGAGCGGGTGTACTCCAGCATCGTGCTGCTGGAACACTGGATCACCTGCCTGCGCCGCAGTCCGGACGCGTCTGCCCACGCCGCCACCATCGGACGTTTCGCCACGCACCTAGCCACGCTGCGCAACATGTCCATCGCCGTCACCAGCAAGCTGGTCAACGGTGAAAGCCCCATCGTCGAAGCCGCGCTGGTCAAGGACATCGGCACGGAGTTTGAACAAAGCATCCCGGCCGTCATTGAAGCGGCCATCGCCATGAATCCGGACGCGCCGGTGGACGCCGAGCTGTACCGCACGGTGGCCTACGTGAGCCAGATTGCGCCCACCTATTCCCTGCGCGGCGGCACGCGCGAGATCCTGCGCGGCATGATCGCGCGCGGTCTGGGCTTGCGCTAAGAAAGAACATATCCCATGTTTGCAGAAGCCATAGAAGACATTCTCAAGGACCAGTGCGCCCCAGCCGTGGTGCGCACGATTGAAGCGGGCGGCTCACCCGCCGCCTTGTGGGAAGCCGTGGCGGGTGCCGGATTTCTGGAACTCCTGGCCCCCGAGGGCGACGGCGGAGCCGGTCTATCCCTGGCCGAACTGTTTCCCATCCTGAGCCTCTTCGGGCGCTACACGGTACCGGTGCCGGTGGCGCAAACCATCGTGGCCCGCGCACTGGCCGACTCGCAGATGGCGATGCCCACTGGCATGGTCACGCTGGCCGCGGCGTTTCGCCGCGAGGCAGGCGGCGCCATCAGCTGCGCGTTGACGCCGTACGGCATGCTGGCGGACTTTGTGCTCGCCAGCGACGGCGACGCCTTGCTGCTGCTGCCCTGCGCGGCGGCTCAGCGCCAGAGCACCGGCGTGAACCGGAGCCTCACGGCCACGCTCAGCTGGCCCGATGAAAACAGTGCGGCCCGCGCGCGGCGCGGCGGCGCGATGTTGCCCGCCTTCGCTGCAGCACTGCATGCCGCACTGCTCAGCGGCGCCATGAAGCGCGTGTTCGAAATGACGCTGCAGTACTGCAACGACCGCGTCCAGTTCGGAAAATCGCTCGGGAAATTCCAGGCGGTTCAGCATCAGTTGAGCGTGATGGCAGAACACACGGCAGCCGCGTCGATTGCCGCGGAGGCCGCCTTTCAAGGCACTGGAAAAACCCCGTCCCTGCTGGCTGGCGCGATGGCCAAGTCACGCACCAGCGAAGCTGCGGGGCTGGTCGCCTCGATCGCCCACGCGCTGCATGGCGCGATCGGGGTAACTGAAGAATACGACCTGCAGTTATTGACCCGGCGCCTGCACGAGTGGCGCATGGCCCACGGTTCCGAAGCCCACTGGAACACGGTGGTCGGTCAGCATGTGCTCGCGGGCGATCTGCCACTTTCCGATTTCGTTCGTTCGGTGTAAAAACTTTTTTATCTGCTGGAGACAATATGCCCCTCAAAAAATTCAAATCCATTATTTCGCCCCTGCTGGCGCTGGCCGCGCTGTGCAGCGCTGCGTTTCTGCTGCCCGCCAGCCAGGCGTTCGCGCAGGACTTTCCGTCAAAGGCCATCAAGTTCATCGTGCCCTTCCCGCCCGGCAGTGGCACCGACACCTCGGCGCGCTACTTCGGCAGGAAGCTGACAGAACTCACGGGGCAAGCCGTGGTGGTGGAAAACCGCCCCGGCGCCAACGGCTTCATTGCGGTGCGGGCCTTGCTCGCAGCGCCCGCTGACGGCTACACCGTCTTCGTCGGCAGCAATTCGACCCTGGCCGTGAACGTGGCGCTGTTCAAGAAACTGCCCTACGATCCGCAAACCGACCTGGCGCCGTTGACCATGATGATGCGCGCGCCCACCCTGGTCGTGGTGCCGCCGAACTCCCCACACAAAACACTGGCCGAGCTGATCAGCGCGGCCAGGGCACAACCGGGCAAACTCAACTATGCCGCAGGCTCTGCAGGTTATCAGCTGATGGCGGAGGCGCTGAACGACAGCGCGCGCCTGGATATCCGCAATGTTCCGTTCAAGGGCGCATCAGAGGCCCTGACGGCTGTGGCCTCGGGCACGGTTGACATGGCATTTTCCGACATCACGGCCGCTTATGAATTGGTCAAGGGCGGCAAGCTGCGTGCCCTGGCCGTCGCATCCGACCGCCGTACGGCTGTCCTTCCGGCCGTGCCTTACTTCGGCGAGGCCGGCCTGCCGGGCTTTACCGCCTATGTCTGGGTGGGCGCCATGGTCGCGGCCAAAACACCGAAGGCTGAAACCGACAAGCTCGCTGCCTTGCTGTCCCAAATTGAGCGCATGCCCGAAACCAGGGAGTTCTATGAACGCCTGGGCGCTGAAGTCATGAACGGCGGCGCCGACGAGATGCGTAAATTCCAGGCCGCCGAGATCGAGCTGTGGAAGCGTATCGCGGTCAAAGCCAAAGTCGAGCAGGAATAAGCATGCGTCCCCTGAACGGGATTCGCGTACTGGACCTGAGCACGGTGGTGCTGGGCCCCTACGCGAGTCAGGTTCTGGCTGAATACGGCGCCGATGTCATCAAGATCGAGACGCCCGAGGGCGACTCGACCCGGCGCACCGGCCCGAGCACGGAAGCCGGCATGGGGGCCATTTTTCTCGGCGTCAATCGCGGCAAGCGCAGCATCGTGCTGGACCTGAAGACGCCGCAAGGCCGTGAAGCCCTGCTCAAGCTGGTGGATACGGCCGATGTGCTGATGCACAGCATCCGTCCGCAAAAACTGGCGAGTATCGGGCTGGACCCCGAGACACTGCGCGCGCGCAACCCGCGGCTGGTCTACGTCGGCTTGCACGGGTTCTCGCAGGACGGTCCCTACGGCGGCATGCCGGCCTACGACGACATCATCCAGGGCATGTCCGGCTGCGCGGCGCTGATGGAACTGCAGACCGGCACGCCCCAGTACTACCCGACGATCGCCGCCGACAAGACCTCGGGACTGGTCGCCACGCATGCGATCCTCGCAGCGCTGTTCATGCGCGAACGGACCGGACAAGGCTCGTATGTGGAAGTGCCGATGCTCGAGTCGATGGTGGCCTTCAATCTGGTCGAGCATTTCTACGGCCAGCATTTCGAGCCACCGCTGGCCGAGCCCGGCTACCCCCGGCTGCTGAACCCATGGCGCAGGCCCTACCGCACCACCGACGGCTACCTTTGTGCGATGCCTTATACCGACGCGCACTGGCGCCGCTTCTTCATCGAGGCAGGCGCGCCTGAACTGGCGCTTGACGCACGTTTCACCGATATTTCGGCGCGCACGCGCAACATCGAAAAGCTTTACGAACTGGCGGCCCGGTTCATTGCCGGGCGCAGCACCGACGCCTGGCTTGAGATTTTCAGCCGGCTTGAAATACCGGCCTCCAAAATGAACCGGCTCCAGGATTTGCAGCAGGATGAACACCTTCGCGCCACCGGCTTCTTCGAGACGCTGCATGACCCGGCCATGGGGAAGCTCCGGTTTCCCGGCGTGCCGGTAAAGTTCAATCACGTGCGTCCGCCGGTCAGCATGGCGCCACGGCTCGGCCAGCACACGGCCGAACTGCTGGCCGAAATAGGCATGGCGCCTGACACCGGCAACATCCGGGAACCATCATGAACACCCCGCAAGAAATCCGGCAGCTGGGCCAGGGTTTTCACTGGCAGGACCTCGTCATCGGTCAGCGCTTCAAGACCTTTCGCCGCACCGTAACCGAGGCCGACCTGGTCGGCTTCATCGGCGTCACCGGAATGGTCGAGGTGATGTTTATCGACGCGGCCCCGCTGCATGGCGGCATTGCCGGCAGACCGGTCCCCGCTGCGCTGACCTACACGCTGATCGAAGGCTTCATCCTGCAAACCATGATTCAGGGAACCGGGCTGGCGATGCTGGAACTCACGCAGAAAATCCATGCGCCGGTGCGCGTGGGCGACACCATCCACGCCGTCATCGAAGTAACCGGCGTACGCCCCACCTCCACAGGCGGAAGAGCGATCGTCGACTCGACGATCCAGGTTTTCAACCAGCAGGGCGAAGAAGTCATGACCTACACCGCAAAGCGAATGCTGGCCGGCCGCGCCGACGCCTGAACACCCCTTTTCACCACAACCCCGGAGGAGACATCACCATGAAAACAACCCCGACCCGAATTTCGCGCCGCGTTGCCGCTGCGGCACTGGTATCTCTAGTCTGCAGCGCAGCCTTGACCACCCCCAGTGCCCAGGCCCAGGCCGCCTTCCCGTCCAGGCCGATCACAATGATTGTTCCCTTCCCGCCCGGCGGACCCACGGACCTGGTGGCCCGCGTCATCGCACAAAAAATGTCGGAGTCCCTGGGCCAGCCCGTGGTCATCGACAACAAGGGCGGCGCCAACGGCAACCTGGGCGCCATGGTGGCGGTCAGAGCGCCGGCCGACGGCTACACCCTGCTGTACAACACGTCGTCGATCACGCTGAGCCCGGCTCTTTACAAAAACCTGAGCTATGACGTGCAGCGCGACCTGGCGCCGGTGGCACTGGTTGCCGTCGTGCCTTTGGCTCTGGTGGTTGCGCCCAACGTGCCAGCGAACACCGTGAAGGAGTTCATTGCCTATGCCAAAGCCAACCCCGGCAAGTTGTCCTATGGCTCCGCCGGCAACGGCAACGTGACACACCTGGGCGCTTTCCAGTTCGTGCAGGCCAATGGCATTGATGCCGTGCATATCCCGTACAAAGGCAGCGCCCCGGCCGACATTGACCTGGCCGGCGGCCAGATCCAGTTCATGACCGACACGGTCAACTCGGTCATGGCATTCGTGCGCGACAAACGCATGAAAATGCTGGCAGTCACCACCGCCAAACGCATGGCGCTTTTCCCGGATGTGCCGACCCTGGCGGAGTCGGGCATGCCCGGTTTTGAAGTCGGTGCATGGCAGGGCCTGATGGTGCCGGCCAACACACCCAAACCCGTCATCGAGCGCCTGAACGCCGAAGTGATGAAGGCGCTGCAAACACCTGAAGTGCGCCAGAAACTGGCATTGCAAGGTGCTGAACCTTTGGGCTCGACCGCCGAGGCCTACGGCGCCTATGTCCAGAAAGAACTGACCCGCTGGGCGACCGTGGTCAAGCAAACGGGCGTAACGCTTGAATAAAGACCGCGCCAGGTGCGACAGAAAATAAGTTAACCTTTCCGGCCCGGCTTTCCCGGAATGTCTGGCCAGAAGCGGTGAGGGAAAATGCACTGAATGCCCGAAAAAATCATCCAGCCCCCGCCGGCAGAATCCCTCTCGCCCTGGGAGCCGCTCAAGGCGCCGGTGTTCCGGCTGTTGTGGGGCACCTGGCTGGTGGCCAACATCTGCATGTGGATGAACGATGTGGCGGCCGCCTGGCTGATGACGTCCATGACCACCTCGCCGCTCTGGGTGGCGCTGGTGCAGTCGGCGGCCACGCTGCCGGTGTTCCTGCTGGGGCTGCCCAGCGGCGCGCTGGCCGACATCCTGGACCGCAGGCGCTACTTCATCATGACCCAGTTCTGGGTGGCCGCCGTGGCCACGCTGCTGTGCATCGCCGTGCTCGCGGGCGTGATGACGCCGGCGCTGCTGCTGGCGCTGACCTTTGCCAATGGCGTGGGCCTGGCCATGCGCTGGCCGGTGTTTGCCGCCATCATGCCCGAGCTGGTGACGCGCAGCCAGCTGCCGGCGGCGCTGGCCCTGAACGGCATTTCCATGAACGCGTCGCGCATCGTCGGGCCGCTGGTGGCCGGCGCGCTGATTGCCAGCGCGGGCACCGCCTATGTGTTTGTGCTGAACGCCGTGCTGTCGGTGATTTCCGGCTTTGTCATCATGCGCTGGCGGCGCGAGCAAGCGCCCAGCCCGCTGGGCCGCGAACGCCTGGGCAGCGCGATGCGCGTGGGCCTGCAGTATGTGCGCCAGTCGGCCCGCCTGCAGTCGGTGCTGCTGCGCGTGGCGCTGTTTTTTCTGCATTCCACCGCGCTGCTGGCGCTGCTTCCGCTGGTGGCGCGCAGCCTGCACGGCGGCGATGCGGGCACCTTCACGCTGCTGCTGGCCTCGATGGGTGCGGGCGCGATTGTGGCGGCGCTGTTTCTGCCACGTCTGCGCCAGATGATGGCGCGCGACACGCTGGTGCTGCGCGCCACGCTGCTGCAGTCGGTGTCAACGGCCGTGATGGCCTTTGCCCCCAATGCCTGGGTTGCCGTGCCGGCCATGCTGCTCAACGGCGCGGCCTGGATCACCTGCGCCAACTCGCTCAGCGTGTCGGCCCAGTTGTCGCTGCCCGACTGGGTGCGGGCGCGCGGCATGTCGATGTACCAGATGGCCATCATGGGCGCGAGTGCGCTGGGCGCGGCGCTGTGGGGCCAGGTGGCCACGCTCACCAGCGTTCAGACCGGCCTGGCGGTGGCGGCCGTGAGCGGCACCCTCAGCATGCTGCTGGCCCAGCGCTGGGTGACCGACCGCCAGGCAGAAGAAGACCTGACGCCGTCCAGCGAATTCAAGACGCCGGTGGCCGAGGCGCCGCCCGGCGCCGGCCACCTGGTGGTGCGCATTGAATACCTGATTGACCCGGCGCGGGCCGACGACTTCCGGGCGCTGATGCAGGAAAGCCGCCGCAGCCGGCTGCGCCAGGGCGCGCTGGAATGGGCCCTGCTGCGCGACGTCAACCAGCCGGGGCACTTTATCGAGCAGATCGTGGACGAGTCCTGGACCGAACACCTGCGCCGCTTTGACCGCGTCACGGCCAGCGACGTGGCGCTGCGCGAGCGCAAGCTGGCCTTTCACATCGGCGACGCGCCGCCGCAGGTCAGCCGCTGCGTGGTGGAAGGCCCGGGCCGCGCTCAGGACCGTTCCGAATAACGCGCGAACCCGCGCGCCCGCAATTCGCAGGCCGGACATTCGCCGCAGCCGTAGCCCCAGGCGTGCCGGTGCACGCGGTCGCCGAGGTAGCAGCTGTGGGTGTGTTCAATGATCAAATCCACCAGGGGCTGCCC
Source organism: Polaromonas sp. (assembly GCF_030682935.1). Taxonomy (GTDB): domain Bacteria; phylum Pseudomonadota; class Gammaproteobacteria; order Burkholderiales; family Burkholderiaceae_C; genus Polaromonas. Next base: position 32,899 of record NZ_JAUXNA010000198.1, on the reverse strand, counting down.
GCCCAGCGCATGCGCGAGCGCCCAGGTGTCGGCCTTGTCAATCCACATCAGCGGGGTTTCGATCAGAAAGCGCTTGTCCATGCCCAGCGACAGCGCCAGCTGCATGGCTTTCATGGTGTCGTCGCGGCAATCCGGGTAGCCCGAAAAATCGGTCTCGCAAACGCCGGTCACCAGCACCTGCAGGTCGCGCCGGTAAGCCAGCGCGGCCGCCAGGGTCAGGAACAGCAGGTTGCGGCCCGGCACAAAGGTGTTGGGCAGGCCAGAGCTTTCCATTTTGAAGGCCGTGTCGCGGGTCAGCGAGCTTTCGCTGACCTGACCGAGTACGGCCAGATCGAGCAGGTGGTCTTCGCCCATTTTGGGCGCCCATTGTGGAAATTGGGTTTTGAGCTCGCGCAGCACATTCAGCCGCGCCTGCAGCTCCACCTTGTGGCGCTGGCCGTAGTCAAAGGCGATGGTTTCGACGCGCTCGTATTTCGAGAGCGCCTGTGCCAGGCAGGTGGTGGAGTCCTGGCCTCCCGAAAACAGAACGAGGGCGGTGGTGTGCATGCTGAAATATCAGGCCGTTTAAAAGGAAGCTATTGTGCCCCGCGCAGATCGATCAGGCGCTGGCCCAGGGCGTCGCTGCAATCGCCGGGCCGCGCTGGCAAAACTGCGCGACGGGCACCCCCTCGATCGTTTTGTCAGCCTGACCCGGCCGTTGCGCCAGCGGCTGCCCGGATTAAAGGGCAAGCACCTGCTACGACCGGTATTGTCCGGCGATTTTGGCGCTGATGAGGGTGTCCCACGAGACCATCCGTTGCGATCAGGTACGCAAAACCGCGTCTTTTTTCTTATTTCACTGTCACCGAAATCTGGATCGATTCGTACCAGGCTGCGAGGTCGTCAATCTCCTGGTCTGACAGGGGCTTGGCCATCACGTGCATCACCTCGTTCTGGCGTTTGCCGCTGCGGTAATTTTTGAGCTGCTCCACGATGTAGATGGCAGGTTGTCCCGCCAAGTGGGGCGCATTGGGCAACTGGCTCAGGCCCTGCGAGCCATGGCAGGTGGCGCACATGCCGGCGCGGGCCTTGCCGGCAATGGGGTCGCGGGCGTGGGCAGACCCGGTCCAGCTGGACAGCAACAGCGCCCCCAGCAGCAGCGCCGCAGCCAGCGGACCTTGCGGTTTAAGGCAAATCATGAGTATCTTTCAAAAAAAAATGCAGCGAACCTGAACAAGTGTTCAGGCCCGCTGCATGTCAAAACGGAGCCGCACCCCGCATGAGCCACGCAAGGTGCGGAACAACGGACTTACTGGCCCGTGTAGCTGATGCGATAGAGCGCACCGGCAAAGTCGTCCGACACCAGGATCGAGCCATCCGGCAGGTTGACCACATCGACCGGACGGCCGCGGTACTGGCGGGTTTCCGGGTCGAGCCAGCCATCGGCAAACACCTCGGTCTTGTCGGCAGAACCATCGGCTTTGAGGCTGGTGAACAGGATGCGCGCGCCGATCGGATCGGTGCGGTTCCATGAACCATGCTGGGCCGAGAAAATGCCGCCCTGGTACTTGGCCGGGAATTTCTTGCCGGTGTAGAAGGTCAGTCCCAGGTCGGCCGCATGCGCGTCCATGTAGACCTCGGGATTGGTCACGTTGGCCGGCAGCGGATCCTTGTCGTAGCCATGCTCGGTGATGCGGGTCTTGCCCTGGATCCAGGGGTAGCCAAAGAACTGCCCCGGCTTGGTGGCGCGGTTGATCTCGCCGGCGGGAATCAGGTCACCCATGCCGTCGGTCTGGTTGTCGGTGAACCACAGGTCGTTGTTCTTGGGGTTGAACTCCAGGCCCACGGAATTGCGGATACCGCGCGCATAGACCTCGCGCTTGCTGCCGTCAAACGGATTCATGCGGACAATGCCGCCTATCCCCAACTGATCGTACAGCTTGAGTTTGTCGCGTGGCTGCACATTGTGCGGCTGCCCCAGCGTGATGTAGAGCATGCCGTCCTTGCCGATGCGGCAGGTGCGCGCGCCGTGGTTGTAGCTCTCCTCCTCGGGCGGAATCAGCTTGCCTTGCGCTGCCACTTCGATCACCGCCACATCCGGGCCTTCATAGAAAAACTCGGCGGCGGGGAAATTGAGCACCCGATTGTGTTCGGCCACGATCAGGAAACCGTCCTTGGTCCAGCAGACCCCATTGGGCACGCTGAATTTGAGCGAAGGCGCGAAGGACTTCACCTCGGTGGCCATTTCACCGCTGTTGCGGTTCGTCACGGCCCAGACGGTGGTCTTGCGCGTGCCGACAAACAGCATGTTGGTCGAAGGCGCCACCGCCATGTGACGTGCATCAGGCACCACGGCATAGAGGGCAATCTTGAAACCCGGCGGCAATTTGACGCGCTTCAGGTTTTCCCTGATAGCGTCTGCATTGGAGCCTGTTTGCGGCACGACCGGAATGTTCAGGTCCGTCGTGGCCACCTTCATCTGCTTGAGCTTGTCGATATTGGCAGGCGGCGCGACCTGTCCCGCCGCCACGCCAGCCATGCCTATCCCCGCGATAGCAAGCAAGAGATGTCTTATTTTTTTATTCACAAAAGTCTCCTCGATAAAAGCAAGCACTGAGTCATCACGGATGAACATTCCCCGCGCAGCACTTGAAGCGCATGCTAGTCCGGCAACTTTTTTTTGACAAGCGGGGATGTGCGGGTGTCGTGCGGGATTTGGCTTCGAACTGGTACAACACCCCGTAAATAGGTTTAATTATCAGGATCGAAGTAAGGAGCCAACAGGGCCACGACCAAGGCAGCGGTCGTTGCGGGATCTCCGGTCCCAGACAAGGGCTCCCAGCGCCCGGTGTGGCTTCGAAAGGCTGAGGAGCAGGTGCTGCGAGCCGTCTCGGTGAGCCGCGCAATGGTGTCCAAGCTGTCGCCCCGGAGCATCTGGATCAGCAGATGCTTTCCATGGGGTTTCACATGGGCCAAGCCGTGGCCAGTCAGCGTTGCGAGCTGGCGCTGCAACTCAGCGGCCTTTATTTGTACGTCTGGCCTCATCGACCATGGCCAGCGCGGCGGCCACTTCACGGTCCTGCCGGTTTTTGGGGTCCCACTGCAAAGGGATCGACACCCCGAAGAAGAGCATGTCAGAGTAAACAGTTCCGCACTGCGGAACTGTCGGTCAGCCTCACTGAGGCGGTCCCCCAGAGAGATCACCGCGGCACGCGCCGCGAACACGTCAGCCTGGCTGGCCGGTGCGAAAGGCGATGGCGGCGACCGGTGAACATGGTCATATTCCAGAGGTGCCCATTGACCTGCCGTCAAGGAATGTGATTTATCCGGCGCAGCAGGAAAGCTGTTTCACATCCTTGAAAAAGGTCTGGGCGCAGAGCTTCAGGCCCTCCACCATCGTCAGGTACGGGAATAACTGGTCGGCCAACTCTTGCACTGTCATTTGAACACGGAGGGCGATGACCGCGGTCTGGATCAGTTCACCCGCCTCCGGCGCTACCGCCTGCACCCCGAGCAGTCGGCCAGAGCCCGCCTCAGCCACCAGTTTGATGAAGCCGCGCGTGTCGAAGTTGGCGAGCGCCCGCGGCACGTTGTCGAGCGTCAAGGTTCGGCTCACGGTCTCGATTCCGGCGAGGCGCGCCTGCGCTTCACTTGAACCCACGGTGGCGACTTGGGGATCGGTGAACACCACCGCCGGCATCACGCTCAGATCGAGGGCGGTTTCGCCGCCTGTCATGTTGATGGCCGCGCGGGTGCCGGCCGCCGCCGCCACATAGACGAATTGCGGCTGGTCGGTGCAGTCGCCGGCGGCGTAGATGTTGGGCGCGCTGGTGCGCATCGCCTGGTCGATGATGATCGCGCCTTGTGCGTTGGCGATGATGCCCGCCGCCTCCAGTTTCAGCTCACCCGTGTTGTGCCTCCGGCCAGTCGCCACCAGCAGCTTGTCAGCGCGCACTTCACCCTGACGGGTGGTCAGCACGAATTCGTTGCCTGCATAGGCCACGTTGCTGGCCTTGGTGTGTTCCAGCACCGCGATACCTTCGCCGCGGAAGACGGCCGTCATGGCCTCGCCAATGGCGGGATCTTCGCGAAAAAACAAGGTGTTGCGCGCCAGAATCGTCACCTGGCTGCCCAGTCGTGCGAACGCCTGAGCCAGTTCCAGGGCCACCACCGACGAGCCGATCACGGCCAGGCGTGCTGGCACCCTGTCGCTGGTCAGCGCCTCGGTGGAGGTCCAGTACGCCGTGTCCTTGAGTCCCGGGATCGGAGGAATCGCCGCGCTGGCGCCGGTAGCAATCAGGCAGCGGTCAAAGGCCACCTCACGTTCATCGCCCTCGGTCATTTGGACGATCAGGTGCTGGCCGTCCTTGAAGCGGGCCGCGCCGCGCAAGACGGTGATGGCCGGGTTGCCCGCCAGGATGCCCTCGTACTTGGCGTGGCGTAGTTCCTCAACGCGCGCCTGCTGTTGCGCCAGCAAGGCCGGGCGGTCGATGACGGGTGCGCCCGGCGTGATGCCGCCATCAAAGGGGCTTCTCTGGCGCAGATGCGCGATATGCGCCGCACGGATGAATATTTTGGACGGCACGCAACCGATGTTGACGCAAGTACCGCCGAGCGTGCCGCGTTCGATCAGCGTGACCCGCGCGCCGAGTTCAACGGCCTTGAGCGCTGCCGCCATTGCAGCGCCGCCGCTGCCGATCACAGCAAGGTGAAGTCCGCTGCCGTCTCCGCCGGGCTGGTTGCCAGCGCCAGGTTTCATCGATGTTTTTTGGGGGGGGTTCATGATCAGTTCTTGACGGTAGACGGATAGCCGGCGTTGCCAGTCGCATCCATCAGTAGCTGGACAGTGGTCTTGGCGTCGTCAAAGGTCACGTCGGCTTCACGCTTCCCGAACTGCACGTCGGTCTTGCGCACACCTTCGACTCTGGAGAGCGCCGCCCTGACCGTGAACGGGCAAGTGACGCAGGTCATGCCGGGGACGGAAAGCGTAACAGTCCTGGTAGCAGCCCAGACTGGCGTAGCAATGAGGGCGCAGAGCCCGAAGAAGGTGAGCAGTTTTTTGGCTTGCGCCGAAACATTCGTTTTCATGTGGAGCGCCCGGTTAATAAAGCAGGGGAAGCAGGTAGGGGTAAACAAGCGCCACAGCCGTCAACACGGCAACGATCCAGAAGATGCGCTTGTAGGTGCTGCGCACTTGCGGGATGGCACAGACCTCGCCCGGTTTGCACGCTTGTGCCGAGCGAAAAATGCGCCGGTAGGCAAAAAACAGCGCCACCAGTGCCACGCCGATGAAAATCGGGCGGTAAGGTTCCAGCACGGTCAGGTTGCTGATCCAGGCGCCAGAAAATCCCAAGGTGACCAAGACCAAAGGTCCCAGGCAGCAGGCCGAAGCGAGGCTGGCGGCCAGCCCCCCGGTCACGAGCGCCCCTCGCCCGCTATTGGGTTCTGACATACGTTGCTCCTTTTAAATCGTTGACCATGGCGTAAGATTACTTCCGTAGTTGAGTACGGAGTCAAGCAGCATGGACAATAAATTTGAAAATCTCACCATTGGGGCCTTTGCCCAGGCGGCCGGGGTCAACGTAGAGACCATCCGTTTTTATCAACGCAAGGGGCTGCTGCTTGAGCCGGACAAGCCTTACGGCAGCATTCGCCGCTATGGCGTGGCGGATGTGAACAGAGTACGGTTCGTGAAATCAGCCCAGCACTTGGGTTTCAGCCTGGACGAGATTGCTGAATTGCTTCGGCTGGACGATGGCACCCACTGCGAAGAAGCCAGCCATCTGGCTGAACACAAGCTCAAGGATGTGCGCGAGAAGCTGTGCGACTTGGCGCGTATGGAGGCCGTGCTATCGCAACTGGTGTGCGCCTGCCATGCAAGCCAGGGGAACGTTTCATGCCCACTGATCGCGTCGTTGCAGAATACATCCCAAATTGCTATTAAATAGATAGCATTTAACGAAGTACCCGCGAGGGTTGATGGCAAATTAAACCGCAAACCTGTTGATGCAGTACAAGGCCTGCTCGTTCTCGCGCAGACCCGACCGGGTGCGCGAACGGGGCCTGGGCCTGCGGCGGGAAAAGTGGTCACACGGGCTCTTACGCCGGGATGCTGCGCTTGCCCCTGCAGCGCGCCGGGTGACATTTGACTGCTACGGGAAACTGGCCCGCCTTGACGTGACCTTCAGCCGCCCGCAGGCCACTACACTGCCCGCATGACCGACCCCTTAACGCTCTACCCCGCCCTGACCAACGTGACGCCCTCGCTGGCTGCACTGGGAGGCTCCGCCGGGCCGCTGAACGTGGCGACCGGGGCCGTGCTGTTTGCCGAACACGCCCCGTGCCAGGGCTTTCCGCTGGTGCTGCAGGGCGAGGTCAAGGTGTCGCGCCACTCGGGTGACGGGCGTTCGCTGGAACTGTACCGCGTGGTGCCCGGCGAGCTGTGCCTGGTGTCCAGTGCCTGCCTGTTTCGCAGCCAGCCGCTGTCGGCCCACGGCGTGACCACCAAACCGACCACGCTGCTGCTGATAACGCCGCCGGTGTTCAGCCAGTGGCTGGAAACCCCGGCGTTTCGCAATGCGGTGCTGGGCCTGTTCGCCGAACGCATGGCCGACCTCACCGGCCTGATTGATGCGGTGGCCTTTCAACGGCTGGACCAGCGGCTGGCGGCCGCGCTGCTGGGCCGTGGGCAAGACCTGGCCCTGACCCACCAGACGCTGGCGGACGAGCTGGGCACCGTGCGTGAAATCGTCTCCCGCCTGCTGCGCCGCTTTGAACGCGAAGGCTGGGTCGAACTCGCACGCGAGCGCATCCACATCAGCAACAGCGCCGCGCTGCGCGCCGTGGCGGCCGCGCTGCGCGCCTGACACCACGACGCAAGCGGGGACGGGGGCGCCGGGAACTGCGGCTGGGTGACTCAAGTCACAGACCCCGGGTGCGGCAAGGCGTCCAATACGGCTTTCAACCACTTCTTTCAAGGGAAACAGCCATGAAGTCCAACGTCGGCGGCATTGACCGCATCCTGCGCATCGTCCTCGGCCTGGTCCTGATCGGTCTGGCCGCCACCAACACCGTCGGCCTGTGGGGCTGGTTCGGCATCGTGCCGCTGGCCACCGGCCTGATTGGCTGGTGCCCGCCCTACGCGCTCTTTGGCTGGAACACCTGTTCCATGAAAAACAAGACCTGAGCGCCATTTACCGGCGGGCGTCCTGCCACAGCCGATAAACGCGCCCGATTTGCGCGCTCAGCTCTTGCAGGCTGAAGCTGCGCACCCGCTCCAGGCACAGTTGCCCGTCAATGAACAGCTGCACCACCGGCAGCGTGAAAACGCCGTGCTGCGCGCAACTGTCGGGCAGTTGCGCACAGTCCACATATGCCAGCGCAATGTCCGGGAAATGCTGCGCCATCAGGCTTTCGAGTTTGGGCTTGATGGCCTGACAGACGCCGCAGTGCGCGCCGCCAAACAAAATCAGCAAGGCGGGCGTCGCCTTCAGTGGTTCAAGTTGCTCAGCCGTGGCAATGTGGTGCATGACGGCAAGCTTATGCCTTTTTATGCGCCTTCCAGACCGCAGGAACGAGGCCTATACTGATTTTTGTCAGCCCCTCTTCAGGAGAAGAACATGCTTGCAAGATCGATTTCCGGCATCCTGCTGGCCTCTTGCGCCAGCCTGGCCCAGACCGAAGCGCCCCGCATGGGGGATGCCGCGCGTGGTGAGTTGCTGTATGCCACGCACTGCATTGCCTGCCATAGCGACAAAGTCCATTGGCGCGACAAGAAACTCGTCACCGACTGGAAGGGCCTGCAGTCAGAAGTAGACCGCTGGCAAGGCCTGTCGGGGCTGCGCTGGAGCGCGGAAGACATTGCGGACGTGGCGCGCTACCTCAACACCGTTTATTACCGCTACCCCGCAGGGCTACGCGAGTCAACCGCAAAAAGCGATGCCCGCCCCCCGGCTCAGGCGGCAGGCACCGGCCGCACCACCGGAAACGGCGGCAAGCCCGCCAAAATGGCGGGTCCATAGCGCATCGTTGCCAGCCGGGTATCGCACACGGTAATCACCGCCCGGTCCGTCACGGTGCGCACGCCGCGCCCGGCCCATTGGGCCAGCTTCATGCCGGCGCGCGGCACCGACAGTTCGGTGAAGGGGTCGCGCCCCTGCGCGTTCAGCCATTCGGCCAGGGCTTCTTCCACCGGCGAGTTGGGCGGCGTGAAGGGCAGCTTGTCGATCACCACATGCTCGCACAGCTGGCCCGGCAGGTCTATGCCTTCGCCAAAGGATTGCAAACCAAAAATGATGCTGCGCTCGCCCGCGATGACGCGCCGGCTGTGCTCCTTGAGCAGTTCGGTGCGCGAGCGCGTGCCCTGCACCTGCACCTGGGCCAGCAAATCCTTGGGCAGCGCGGCGTGGCAGGCCTGCATCTGGCGCCTGGACGTGAACAGCGCCAGTTGCCCATGGCGGTGTTCGCGCAGCAGCCCGGGCAGTTTTTCGCACAACTCGTCTGAAAATCCCGGGCTTTTGGGCGAATGCTTCAGGGGGGCGATGCGCAACTCACCCTGGACGGCATAGTCAAACGGCGAGGCCACGACCAGCGCGCGGCGGTCCGGGAAGCGGTTCATGCCGCTCAGCCTGTCAAAAAAGTCGAAACTGCCGCAGGCGGTCAGCGTGGCCGAGGTGCAGACGGCGGCGCTCACGTTTTTCCACAAGCTTTTGGACAGCACCTGAGCGGCCGTCATGGGGCTGGCGCACAGCCAGGCATCCACCGACGTGCCGCCCGCGTCCTCGACCCATTCCAGCCACTTGGCCCACGGCACCTTGTCGTGGGTGGCCCAGGCGCTGAACAGTTTTTCCAGCGTGTCCAGCCGCGACAGGAACACGCCCAGCTCAACTCCGGCACGGGCTTGTTCGTCGCGCTCGGCCGGCGATCGGGATTCGTCGGGCTCCATCAACGCCGACGCGATGCTCGACACCACCGAGGTAATGGCGCGCAGCAGCGTGGCGAGCTGCTCGCACTCGGGAATCAGGGCCTCTGGGATCTGGCCTTGGGCAAAGCGGTGAACCGCCTTGTCGGCGCTGACCAGGCGGGCCTCAATCCAGTAGTTTTCAATCATCGCCAGCTTGTCGGTGCAGCCGGTAATGAGTTGCGCAAAGGCCACCGGGTCGGGCCGGGTCGAGGCCGGCAGCACGCGGCCATGGCGCAGCGCCACGGTGCGCAGGCTGGCCAGCAGCTTGATGCTGGTGCCCAGGCGCGCGCGGTACGAGAACTGGTCGGCCGCAATACCGGGCAGGTGGTGGGCCTCGTCAAACACAAACAGCGTGTTGCCGGGGTCAATCAGGGTGCTGTCGGTCTGCAGCGTGGCCAGAATCAGCGCATGGTTGGCGACCTGCAGGGTGGCGCTGGCGGCCTGGCGGCGGGCCCTGAAAAAGGCGCAGCTTTTGAAGTGTTCACAGCGGCCGCCGTTGCAGGCATGGGCATTGGCCTGCACCTGGCGCCAGTCTTCAGTCTCGGGCGGCTGCGCCAGGCTATCGATGTCGCCGTCCCAGCTGCCCGTGCGCAGCTTTTTGGCGGCGTTCTTGAACCAGAGCATGGCCTCGGCGCGGTCGCGCGGAATGCCTTTGGCCTGATGGCGGGCATCGGCAAAGGCATCCTGAAATTCGCCGGTCAGCAGGCCGTCCTGCGCCTCGTCGTTGATCACACCGTCCAGCCGGCTTTCGCAAACATAGCGGGCACGGCCCTTGAGGATGTCGTACCGCAATTCGGGAATGATTTCAGCCAGACGCGGCAGGTCTTTCTGGAACAGCTGCTCCTGCAGGGCCACGGTGGCGGTGGACACAATCACGGTCTTTTTCAGCACCTCGGCGGCCACGATCGCCGCGAGGCAGTAGGCCACGGTTTTGCCGGTGCCGGTGCCGGCTTCAAGCTGGGCCAGGTTGTTGCCGGTGCGGTCCTCGTCGTCAGGCGCCTTGGCCGACAAAAACGTCAGCAGCGACGCCTGCATCATCTGGTACTGGCCGGGGCGCGCAATAAAGCCGGGCCAGGAAGCGGCGACCTCGCCGTACAAAAGCTCCAGGCGGATGCGGGCCGTCTCCAGCAGTTCGGGGTCCATGCCACGCTCGGAGGCATAGGCGGGCACGATGGCGGGCGGCGCGTTGGGGGAAATCGCCAGGGGCAGATGTTCAAGCGCGGGCGGTGTTGCAGACAAACTCATCGAACCGATTATTGACGACGCGGGGCTGGCGGCGGCAAGATCGCGCAGATGACACTGCCCGCTACGAAGATAAAACAAACGGCGCCATGGGCTGACCGCAAGCGCAGTGCCTTCAGGGGCGTAGCGCTTTCGCCTGAAAGGTGAACGCGATCGAAGACGAAAAGGTTGGATTTCACGCGGGCTCACGAAGGTAACCAAGCGGTCAACTGCCGTTTCTAGTGTGGTGTTGCAGGCTTGACGGCGTGCGGCAAACCATGCGCCCGTGACAAATATCAAGCAGGCCGCGGCTCCTCGCCCGAACATTCGATTGGTAAATTTTGACGTTGCACCCCCTTCGAGGATGGACCATGACACGAAAAAAACTGCTCCTGTCACTGATCGCTGCGGGCTTGGTCGTGACGGCAACTTCTGTCGCTTTCACCATGTAGGGCTCGTTCAGCAATAACTTGCACATTTGTCCTGCCAGCTTCGGGCGCGCTGGGCTGGTGCCGTGCGAGGTCCTGCTGGCCATCAACGGCGTGACCGTCAAATCGGTCGAACAGGTGGCGAACGTGATGAACAGGAACATGGCATCTGCGTCCAGAAAATTAAGCCCCCCCTTTAAGAGTTCCCCCACCGGGCACCGGAAAACGCATCAATGAACCGCTCTAGTTGATCCGCCGGCAGATGATCTATGCCCGCTGCACCCGCCCGTCCATCGCCGCCAAAACGACGGCAAAACGCCGCCGCCCCGGTAGGGGAATGTAGCGGTGCACGCACGCTGACCGCGAAGTCGCCAGCGGCCGTGTGCGTCAGCACGGCGTGGGCGCGCAGCGGTTCGGCGGACGCCAGGGTATTGCCCAAGCTGCCAGACACGCGCCGGCTCCATGGCGCATCGGGCAAAAAATAAACGCCAACCCGCTCATTCTGAAGATGGGGTGGCCAGGCTTGGGCCCGTCTCAAATCCTCTTGCCGCAGCACGTCAAGTTCCCGGCCAAGCACCTCACATTCCAGAAAACGCAGTGGGTCAGGATAGCGAACCAGTTTTTGGTACAGCTGCGCGGGGCTGATGTGTACATCCTGCGCACTGTCACCATAGGCGTTGTAGTTGATTGACTCCCCCAGGGACTGCAAACGCCTACGATCCTGAAAAGTCAAACCCATATCCACCGCCAAGCCCTCGGCCACGCCGGTCAGGTTGTCGCCAAAAGCACCGACCACCGCCCAGGCCCGAAACTTGCCACCAAGATGGCGGTCCACCAGCAGGCTGGTACAAGTGTCGCTGGCCGCATCGATATGCGCATCCAGCAGCGGATGAGAAGGAATCTCGTCCACCTCGTGATGGTCGAAGTAGCGCACAGACACGCCAGCGGCAAGCAGGCGCATCAGCGGCAGGCGGTTACGCCGCATCGACACATCGCACACCAGCAGCTTGTCACCGCGGACGGCCTGAACACGCTCAAGCAGTTCAATGTCGCGTTTTAGTCCCGTGACCAAACGAGCTGCCTGCGGATCATGCAAGCGCCACTGCACGACGGCGCACAGGCCGTCGGCGTCCCCATTGCATACGTCGATGTTCATGACCATTCAGATTACGCCCGCAGAACGCATTTTTGGTAACGCCCGATCAGACGCCCCCCGGGGCGTACCGCGTGGTGCAGAATCACGGCTGAACCTGAAGCTCGTTCACCACGCGGGAAATGCCGGGAGCAGACCATGCCGCCGCTTGCACGGCAGAATGCTCGGCCACTGTGCCCACTGTGCCGCGCAGGATCGCGGTGCCCCCTTCCACGACGACCTTGATATTTTTGGCTTCCTCTTCTGCGTAGCGCGTCAAGGCGTCGTGGATGCGATTAGCCACGAACTCGGATGCCTCGCGCTCCCTCACGCTGAGGTTGTTGCTGAGCCCAACCACACCGGTTATGGGCCGCACCACGGTCTCGGCGTTGTGGCGCTGGTAGTGCCAGTCCACTTCGCCTGTGAGCGTCACCCAGCCTTTTTCCACCTTGACCCGAATGCGGTCTTCAGGGATGGCGGCGTGCCATCTGAAGGCCGTTTCAATGGCGGCCGCAATTTCGGCGTCGCTTCGGTGATGGCGCGGCTCCAACTTTACATCCAGTTCCACCGCGATGGCCTTGACGCCGGCAACGCGTTGCACCGCCTTTTCCGTCGCCTGTTTCTCGGCAAAAGTATCGAGGTGTCCAGTGAGCAGCACCACGCCTTCGTTGACCGCCACCCCGATGTGGTTGGCATTGAGCGCAGGATCCCACTCCAACTCGGCCAGAACTTCCTTTTTCAGTTGTGAGTCTGTTTTCATCATGTTCCCTTCAGATATCAAAGATCAAATGTGTTTGCCATGGACGCACGGTTTTTTTCCAAGCCCCGGAAGTGACTCCCTGCGTGACCCGTCAACAAGTCTAGTCAGGCGCAGCGCACGCTACTTGAGAAAGCGCAACTAACGCAAGAGCGGGGCCACCGGAATGAATCGCCCCGGGCCGAGCCCGATCGACGTTTCATCGGGTTCTCGGAGAATCTCGTGCACCCGACCACGCTCTTTGACAAACCTCAAGGCCGCTTGATCGATTCTTTCTAAACTGAATTTGCTTGTTGATCCAGTGCATTGGGCACCAGCGGGATCGCAGCCAGGCATGCCTGGCGAAATTCGGGTTGGCGTCACCGACGGCGATAGGGTGTATCTGCGATTGGACCCCCGCAATTTTTCCGCTGGATTTCGTACGACTGGCGGCAAGTAAAGGAGACTGATATGGCTACGATCGAAGACGGTAAAAAATGGGCAGCGATACAAGCCGACTGGCAAGCTGTCAATAAGGAGTCGCACACAGCACGGTTTAGAGTGATGCAAGCTTTTACTAAATCTGCTGCGGGTGAAGGTTCTGGCCCGACGACAGGTCAGCTTGATCTGGCGGAAAAGCTCGAACAAGCGGCCGATGAAAAGCGACTGGAGATGGACGAGTTCGTGAAGAAGGTCTTCGGTGTTGAAGCCCTCTCGTAAATCCCGGCTTCATGCATGAAATTGGCGCGGACCAGTGCTTCGGACAATGGCGACCAAACAGAATTTTCGCGCATGCGCATTTGATCGCTTTTGGTCACTATGTGTGTTGCCGCCACCATCACTGGAAGACCTACCTGAGGACCTGAACCATGTTTCGTGATCGCAATGAAGCCGCCAGCCGGCTGGCCGAAAAACTCAAGGACTATCAGGGGAAAAATCCGCTTATTCTTGCCATCCCGCGTGGTGCTGTGCCGATGGCGCAAATCATTGCGAAAAAACTGGGCGGCGAATTCGATGTGGTGCTGGTGCGCAAGCTGCGCGCGCCACACCAGCCGGAACTCGCGATTGGCTCGGTCGATGAGAGCGGCTGGACCTATATCGCCGACTACGCCGCATCGACTGGCGCCAGCAAGGACTACATTGAATCCGAGAAACAGGAGCAACTCAGGACCATCCACAAGCGCCGTGCCCAATACACGCCGATCCGCCCCCCGATCAATCCGGCCGGACGCATCGTCATCGTGGTCGATGATGGTCTGGCCACGGGCGCGACCATGATTTCCGCGCTGCACGGTCTGCGCGCCAGGAAGCCGGCCCAGCTGATCTGCGCGGTGCCAGTGTCGCCGCCCGATACGCTGGTCAAGGTGGAAGATTTGGCGGATGAGGTGGTTTGCCTCGAAACACCCGAGTTCTTCCAGGCGGTGGGGCAGTTCTACGGGCATTTCCCGCAGGTTGAAGATGACGAGGTCATCGAGATTTTGAAGCAGTAGAAAAACAGGCCTGGCGGGCGATCATGACATGCCGTTCCTTCAAAACATGTTGATCGCAATCGGGATGCGCCTTCTGCCGAAATGCCCTGCTTCTTGCCCAAACCTGCCCGCCACGGCAGCGCCACAGTCCGGACAATGCCCGTCCGGGCTCAATCGATACTGCTTGATTTCATACCAGTCGCGCACGATCAACGGCGCATGGCAGCCCGGGCAGAAGGTGGTGTCGCCGTCCCGATGGTGCACGTTGCAGGTATAGACATGGTGCAAGCCGGCCTTCAGCGCGATGTCGCGTGCGCGCACCAGCGTGGCTGGCGGCGTGGCCGGCACGTCCGGCATCTTGTAGTCGGGATGGAATGCCGAGAAGTGGAGCGGCACGTCGGGCCCCAACACCTTCATGATCCACTGGCTCATTGCGGTCATTTCTTCATCCGAGTCGTTTTTGCCCGGGATCAGCAAGGTCGTGATCTCGAACCACACCTTGGTTTCGTGCCTGAGGTAGACCAGCGTATCGAGTACCGGCTGCAGGTGCGAGCCGGTCAGCTTGAAATAGAAGTCGTCGGTGAACGCCTTCAAATCGACATTGGCGCCATCTATCTTGGCGAAGAAATCGCGGCGCGCCTGACCGTGCATGTAGCCCGCCGTCACCGCCACGGTCTTGATGCCGCGCGCATGGCAGGCATCGGCCACATCCATCGCGTATTCGGTGAAGATCACCGGATCGTTGTAGGTGAAGGCCACGCTGCGGCAACCCGACTGCTCGGCCGCGACCGCGATGGCTTCGGGCGAGGCCTGGTCCATCAGCCGGTCCATATCCTTGGACTTGCTGATATCCCAGTTCTGGCAGAACTTGCACGCCAGATTGCAGCCGGCGGTACCGAAGGACAGCACGCTGCTGCCGGGATAAAAGTGGTTCAGCGGCTTTTTCTCGATGGGGTCGATGCAAAAGCCCGAGGATCGCCCGTAGGTGGTGAGAATCATTTGATCGCCCTGGCGCATGCGCACAAAACAGGCGCCACGCTGCCCCTCGTGCAACCTGCAATCGCGCGGGCAGACATCGCATTGAATGCGGCCGTCCTCGACAAAGTGCCAGTAGCGGGCTGGGTAGCTGGAATTTTCCATCATGTCTCCACGCATTCATGTGCTGCTATTTTGACGCCCGGGTCAAGGTCAATAATGACGCAGATCAAGGCGGCAACAAGCTGTGCGAAGCGGAAAATGGGGCCGCCTGAAGTACAACGCACAACGCTTCATGGCGCCGATGCGCTGGACCGCGTGCTTGACGCCGTAGCGGTGGCGGTGGGGCGGAAAAGGCGGCCTATTTCATTTTCGAAGGCAACTGGATCGTCTCGCCGGCGACCATGAACACGCCCTTGCCCTGATGATGCAGGGTCCGAGGCTGTTTCTGTGCCGGGTCAATCCACGCTTTGAGCACCTCAAGGACGAAGAAGTTGTATTTTGCCACCATCGTGGCATCGAGCACCCTGCATTCAAGATTCGCGTAGCATTCGTCGATGAGGGGCGCCTTGACGCATTCCGCAGTCACGGGCGAGAGGCCAAAAGCCTCGAACTTGTCCACCTTGCAGCCCGAACTGTTCCCGCAAGCCACCACCTTTTCCGCCAACTCGACCGTCGGAATGTTGATCACACACTCCTTGGTCGCCTTCAGGATGTCGAAGGTGTAGTTCCGGTTGCTGATCACGCAGCCCACCAGCGGCGGCTCAAATTCGAGCATGGTGTGCCACGACAGGGTCATGATGTTCGCCCGCCCCTTGCTGACGGTCGTGACCATCACCACCGGCCCGGGCTCCAGCAGGCGATAGACCCTGGACAAGGGAAGAGTTCTCTTTGCCATCGTGCTGCACCTCCTTGCAACGGTTTTCCTGGATCAGGCTCGTAGAACACATTTTTCGTAAAGCCCGAGCATGCGCCCGGCCGGGTCGTACCTGGCCTTCAGGACCTGGTAGCGTTCCATGGCGTAGGTCTGCGCAAACTCGTCGGGGGTAAAAAAGCTGTCCGAGTAAAGCGACTTGATGCCGCCCAGGCGCATCACTTCGCGCTCGACCAGCCGGTTGAAATGGCCAGTCTCGTAGGCAACGGCGCTCTCGACGACGTCCCAGAAACCGAAGTTCACATACAGGCTGTCGGGCACCAAGGGGTACAGCGCGAACTGCGCGCCCGGCGCAGGCCCGCGCACCGGGCAGATCCAGATCGGCAGGATACCGATTTCGCGCAGCAGAAAGGCCAGGAATTCGGACGCGCTGGCGATCGGGATGTCAATGTCCTGGATCACCGATTCGGTAAAGCGGCCGCGCCAGCGGGCCAGGCGGCGCGTCAGGCCCCAGCGGGCGTTCCAGCGCATGACGCGGGTGTAGGTGCGCGAATTGAGCCTGTTTTTTCCGAGCAGGCGGCGCACCAGTGGATGCTGCGCATACAGGTTTTTCGAGCACCAGAACCAGTCGGTGTCCCAGCGCCAGATATAGTCCTGCACCGTCAGGTAGTCGACCGGCTTGTCCAGCAGGGAGCGGTAGTAAATGTGCTTGAAGCTGTAGTCACTGAGCCAGGGTGCGGCATCCACGAAACTGGCCCGGTTGATGACCTGCTGCTGCGGCCCGAATACCACGCCATCGACAAAGTCGGCGCTGCCCTGGCTATGCGTGACAAGGTCACCAAAAAATCGACCGGGCAATTCGTGCCGCACATGCTCCACCCTGACGTAGGGCTTGACCGGCAAGGTGCGCAAGCGCAGGCGCAGCGCATAGCCCAGCGTACCGTAGGAGTTGGCAAACCCGAAAAACAGGTCGCGGTGGGCGTTGTCGGGCGTGCAGTGCACCACCTCGCCGCCCGGCAGCAACACGTCGAGTTCCAGCAGGGTGTCATGCACCAGGCCGCACCGGAACGAGGTGGCCTCGATGCCGACGCCAGCCGCCGCGCCGCCCACGGTGATGGTTTTGAGCTGCGGCACCACCGCCGGCATGACGCCCTGCGGCAGCGTTTGCGCCACCAGCGCTTCGTAGGTCGTCAGCCCTTCCACATCGACCCAGCCACCAGCGGTGTCGATGTCCAGCACATGGCAAAAGCCGCTCAGGTCCAGCCGCTGCTTGGCGCCCTCGTGGCGGTCGCGAAACAGGTTGGAGTTGCGCTTGCCCAGACCGAGCGGCGCCGCGCTGCCGGCCGCGCCAGCGCGCACGGCGGCGGCCAGTTCGGCCCGGCGCCGGTCGTGGGCCAAGCGGTCAGGCGTCATACAAGTGCGCCCGGCTCATCGGGTAACTGGTGCGGGTCACGTTGCCCTTGCTAAAGACGATCTGGAACAAGTGGGTGTAGCCCGCAGGGGAGCGGAACATCTCGGCGCAGCCCACCAGGTAGGTGCGCCAGACCCGGTGAAAGCGCTCGTCAAAGCGCTGCGGGTCCAGGGCCTGGATCGCCGACCATTGCTGCTCAAAGCGCCGCGCCCATTCGTCCAGCGTCAAGGCGTAATGGCGGCGCAGGTTCTCGATGTCAAGCACCTCCAGACCGCAGCGCTCCATCTCGACGATCACCTCGGACAAGCCGGGAATCCAGCCGCCAGGAAAGACATGCTTGCGGATGAACAGGTCGGTCTCGCGCGGCCCGACATGGCCAATGAAATGCAGCATGCCCAGCCCACCGGGCTTGAGCAGGTCGGCATGCGCCTGGACCACGGCGGCCAGCTGGTCACGCCCGGCATGTTCAAGCACGCCGATCGACACCACCTTGTCATAGGGATCATCCGCCTCGCGAAAGTCGGCCTCCCGGACGCTGAGTTTCCCGTCCAGTCCCCGGCGCGTGATTTCACCGCGCAACCAGTCCACCTGCTCGGTCGTGGTGTTGATGCCGGTACCGATCGCGCCCCGCGTCTCCCAGGCCCGGAACAAAAAACCGCCAAAGCCGCAGCCAATGTCGACAAAGCGCTCGCCGCGCGAGAGCTGGATCTTGCGGCAGACATGGTCGATCTTGCGCTGCTGCGCCTGCTCCAGCGTCTGCGTGCCTTCGGGCCAGTAGCCGCAGGTGTACATCATCAGCGGATCGTCGAGCCACAGGCGATAAAACGCGTCCCCCAGCCCGTAGTGCGCACGGGCATTGGCTTTGGCTTGCGCCATGCTGTCGTTTGAATAACGCAGTTCGTGAATGCCGTTCTCGACATTGTTCAGGGTCTTGCCGCGCGTATCGAGGCCACTGAGCATTCCGGCGGCCAGTGCAGCGCCAAAATCGCCCTCGACGTCAACGCTCTGGTCGAAGTACGACTCCAGCAGACCGATGTGCCCGCGCGTGAAGACCTGCAGCAGCGCGGCGTCGGTGCGGAACATGAGCGTAAACGCCGGCTCGCCCAAGCCGGCGCGGTAGTAGCTGCCATCGGGCAGCCCGATGGCAAACGGCACGCCGGTACGGGCCTGCAGCGTGTCGACTATATTCTTCATGGGGAAAAGCATGCGGCATCCTTCCATGGGGGGGTGCATGCGCTTCACGCCTATCCATCTGGTGCACACGTAGGGCGCTGCGCTTCCCTGTATGGATTGAACCTGTTCGCCCGCGACCAGGCTTGCGCAAGATCAACCCACTAAAGGTTGGATCAGGGGAAACCAGCTTCAGCAGGGCGTGCGGGCGCTCCTCATGCGGCCAAAGCCACATCACTCGTCTTGAGAAACATCAAGGTGCCAGAGAGGCCAAATCGGCATATTGAAATACTGGGTTTTCCATGGCTATCGGCTCACCAGCAAATCAAACCGAACAGGGCACCAATGACCACGGCGAGACCGCTCGCCTGTTCATCGCCCTGTGGCCGGGGGCCGCTTTCGCCAGCGCGCTGCACGCGCAGTGCGGCGTCTGCACCACCGGCCCGCGCGCCCGTGTAGTGACGCCGCAAAGGGTGCACCTGACACTGCACTTTTTGGGCAATCTGCCGCGGCAGCAGGTGCCCGCGCTGGTGTCGGCGCTGCGCGTGCCGTTTCAACCGTTTGAGCTCAGCTTTAACCACTGCGAGCAATGGCCGCATGGTTTGCGCGTGGCGGTGCCCGACACGATTGCGCCGCAATTGACCCAGTTGCACGAGGCGCTGGGCGAGGCGCTGCAAGGCCTGGAACTGCCCGTGGATGAACGCCCGTTTCAGCCGCACCTCACCCTGGCGCGGCGAACCACGGCGCCCTTGCCTGCGCCGAATGGTCCGCCGCTGCGCTGGCCCGTCAACGGCTACGTACTGGTGGAATCACAGGCGACACCGTCCGGGGCGTACCGGGTGGTGCAGGCTTACGGCTGAACCTGAAGCGCGTTCACTGCGCGGCACCGGCTTGCAGCATGAGGCTCAGAGCCCCAGGGCGTAAGGGTGCGCGCCCCGGCCCAAGCCGGGAAGCTTGCGCGCGGCGTCAAGCATGACACGCGCCGAGAAGGCGGTGGTATCAAAGCGGGCTTCAAGCAACAGACTCTGGTGCGGGCCGTGGGCGGCATGGCCGCGTCGCTCCAGCACCACGCCGAGCCCGTCCTCGCCCTCCAGTTCGGACAGATGGGCCACCTGAAACACCTGGGTGACTTCACCGGCAAACAGCGGATCGGCCGCGATGGCCGCCTGCACCTGCGCCAGTTCGGCGCCGGTCTCAAGTTCGACATACACGTAGTGTTGCGACGCACCGTTGTCGCCCCGGTATTCACCGGTCAGCGCGCCCTTGACGCCACGGAGTCCCGCCACGACCGCGCTGTGGTGCAGGTGCAGGCCGGGGTGGCGGTGAAGCGCGGTGCTCCCGCGGGGAATCAGCATCTCGAAGGCGCTGCGCAGCAGGGGCAGGACGCCCGGATCCCAGCCGGCACCCACCACTGCCGCCACATGATGATTGTCGGCAGCTTCGCCCAGCGCGGCATGGTGTGCCTCCAGGGCCTGGCCTTCGAAACAGGCGCACTCCACGACGGGAATGCGGGCCTGCAGGAGTTCGCGTGCCACACCCAGCACGGCGTAAGCCGGCACGCACACCAGTGCGGCACGAACCCCCTCGAGTTCCCTCACATGCGAAGCGACAGGATACAGCCGCAGGCGGCCAGGCAAGGCAGCGGGCGCACCGGGCTGGCGTACCACACCCGCCAGCGCAAGTTCACTCTCGTCGATCAGAGCCTCGGCACATGCCAAACCCAAACGGCCCAGACCGATTACCGCCACCTGTAATTTCCCCATCGTCTCTCCACTTCTTTTTATTTTTGCAAGCGCTGCGGCGAACGCGCGCGCACGTTCTCATGCAGCCGACGTTCCCGGTTGATGTGCCCTTCCTTCAGGCGGCTAGCGTCTGCGCTGGTACAGGCCCACCAACTCGGCATGCGCAAGAATATGGCCCTGCATGACCTTCTCAAGCGCGGCTTTGCCTGGATGGCTCAACTCGGGAAGCCGGGTATCCAGGGCGAAAAGCTTGTGAAAATAGCGATGCCTGCCCACCGGCGGGCACGGCCCGCCGTAGCCGGTGCGCCCCCAGTCGTTCACCCCCTGCAGCGTTCCCGCCGGAAGTTCCCTGGCGGCGACGCCCTCAGTCAGACCAAGGGAATGCGGTGGCAGGTTGTACAGCATCCAGTGCACCCAGGTCATTTTTGGCGCTTCGGGGTCCGGCGCGTCCGGGTCATCGACGATCAGGACCAGGCTTTGCGCGCCGGCAGGCATGCCAGCCCACGACAGCGGTGGCGAAACATCATCACCATCACAGGTATGCCTGACAGGGATCAGGCCATGGTGCTCAAACGCTGCGGAGGTGAGGATCAGCGACATGGCCTGGCTCAGGACACCTGAATGGCTTTTGCCTTGGCCTTGCCGCTGCCCTCCTTGGGCAAGCGCACCGTCAGCACACCATTTTTGTAGTGCGCTTCGGCCTTGTCGATGTTCACATTGCGCGGCAAGGGAATGGCGCGCTGAAAGGCGCCGTAGGCGCGCTCCATGACATGGTAGGTGCTCTCGTGCGTTTCGCGTTCAAAATGCTTTTCACCGCTCAGATGAAGCACATTGCCCTCAATGGTGATGCTGCAATCTTCCTTGTTCATGCCAGGAACTTCGACGCGCACCACGATGTCAGCCGGGGTTTCTTCCACTTCCCCGGCCAACAGGCTCCAGCGCGGCAAAGTGGCCAAGGCCTCGCTGTCTTCCTCGCTTGCATCCTTGCGACGGACAAAATGCGTGAGGGACTCGCTGCCGCGGCTGAGCAGTTCGCGCCACCCTTCCGACAGGTTTTCCCATGCGCGATTGATCTCGCGGCCGATGTCTTTTCCCGCCTGTTTCAAGGAGTTCAGCATGGTCAGCTTTCTGAAAATAAGTTTTTACGCCCTACGCCGCCGCGAACCGGAAACACACATGGCGTTGCGATCGGACAGACGGCAGCGTTGGCAGAAGCCCAATGTAGGACGCCCGGCAAATAGCGGCTTGATATTTCTCAAGCACTACAACCACAACTACAGCTGATCGGTGGCGATCAAGTCTGCCGGAACACCCTCCTGGCCATGTTGTTCTGCGCGTGCCTTGCCCAACAAAAACTCGATGCAGGTGCGCACGGCGCGTGTCTGGTGCCGGTTGGGCATGTACAGCAGGTACATGCGCGTGCCGAAAATGCTCAGGCGGTAGTCGTCCAAGGTGGTCAGCACCTCGCCGGATTCAATCGCGTCCATCACCACATAGTCGGGCACCAGGCCCAGGCCCAGGCCAGCCAGAATCCCCTGGCGCAGGAACGGAAAGTGCTCGGAAATCAGCGTGGGTTCGAGCGTGACCTCGTGGCGTTCGTCGCCCCGGTAGGCGCGCAGCCGCAGCTGCTGGCCCACCACGCCCGAGGTGATCAGCGGCGTGCTGCGCAGCTGATCCAACGCGGTGGGCAGGCCATGCTGCTGCGCAAACGCGCGTGACGCGCAGGCCAGGTAACGCACGCTGCCCAGTTCACGCGCAACCAGGGCGGGCGGCGGCTCGGGCATCACGCGGATGGAGATGTCCACCTCGTCCCGCAGGTTGTCGGCCCGGTTTTCAAACAATACGTCGAGCACGATGCCGGGGTACTGGCGCTTGAACTCGATCAGCCAGTCGGACATCACCATCTGCCCATAGCCGCTGGGCACGCTCAAGCCCACGCGGCCCTGCAGGCCCTGGCCCAGCGTGGTGATGGTTTCGCGGGCGGCCTGCATTTCATTCTGGATGCTGCGGCCATGCGCGTACAGGCGCAGGCCGACCTCGGTCGGTTCGACGCGTCGCGTGGTGCGACGCACCAGCTGCACGCCTACGGACTTTTCAAGCTGCTTGAGGTGGTAGCTGACGTTAGCGCGCGTCATCTTGAGCTTGCGTGCGGCCTGGCTCAGGTTGCCGGCGTCAATGATGTCGACCAACAGGGTTAGCGAGGCGAGATCCATGGTATTTGTAAAAAAATATTTGACAGTCTGTCAATTGTTTATGTAATTGTCAATATAGTTTTACACAGTGACAATGCGTTGAATCAATTTCCATCCAACGAAACTGGAGACACGCGCATGCGCACTGAAGCTGCCACTTCCGTCGTCAACACCACACGCCACGGGAGCGTGCTGCTGGTGACCATCGACCACCCCCCTGTCAACGCGCTCAGCGTGGACGTGCGCCGTGGCCTGCTGGCCGCCGCGCAAGAGGCCGATGCCGATGCAGGCGTGGCCGCGGTGCTGATCGTGGGTGCGGGCCGGGCCTTCATCGCCGGGGCGGACATCCGTGAATTCGGCAAGCCGCCGATGGCGCCCTCGCTGCCCGAGGTGTGCAGCCGCATCGAAGCCTGCAGCAAGCCCGTGGTGGTGGCGATCCACGGCCCGGCGCTGGGCGGCGGCTTGGAAGTGGCCCTGTCGGCCCACTACCGCCTGGCCATGCCGGATGCCATGCTGGGCCTGCCCGAAGTGCTGCTGGGCCTGCTGCCCGGCGCCGGCGGAACACAGCGCGCACCGCGCCTGATGGGTGTGAAGCCTGCGCTGGAAATGATGCTCAGCGGCCGCCACCTGGGCGCCAGGGAAGCCCTGGCCCTCGGGCTGGTCGACCGGCTGGGCGAAGGCACCGACGTGCTGGCTGCGGGCCTGGCCTATGCCGACGAGCTTATCGCCAGCGGCGCCGGTGTGCGCCCCACCCGTGCGGCAGACGCGGCCCTGGCCGACAAGGCCGCCAGCCAGGCCGCGCTGGAGGCGCTGAAGGCCGACACGGCCCAAAAGACGCCCGGCCTGTTCTCGCCGCTCAAGATCATCGAGGCCGTGCAGGGCGCCCTGAACCTGCCTTTTGACGAGGCCGTGGCGCTGGAGCGCCAGCTGTTCCTAGCGTGCCTTGGCAGCCCGCAGCGTGCCGGCCTGATCCATGCTTTCTTTGCCGAACGCGAGGTGGCCAAGTCGCCCGAGACGCGCAACGCCAAACCGCGCGCCATCGCCAGCGTGGGCGTGATTGGCGGCGGCACCATGGGCGCCGGCATTGCGGTGGCCGTACTCAACGCCGGGCTGCCCGTGACCATGGTCGAGCGCGACGACGCCTCCATCGCCCGCGGCCGTGCCAACGTCGAGAAGGTGTATGACGGTCTCGTGGCCAAGGGCCGCATGACGCCCGACGCCAAGGCCGCCGTGATGGCCCGCTTCAGCGGCAGCACCTCGTATGACGCGCTGGCCCAGGCGGACTTGGTGATCGAGGCCGTCTTTGAGGAAATGGGCGTCAAGAAGGCGGTGTTCGTTGAACTGGACCGGGTGTGCAAGCCCGGCGCCGTGCTGGCCACCAACACCTCGTACCTGGACATCGATGAAATTGCGGCCAGCGTGTCGCGCCCGCAAGACGTGGTGGGCCTGCACTTCTTTTCGCCGGCCAACATCATGAAGCTGCTGGAGATCGTGGTGCCCGCCCAGGTCAGCGCCGATGTGGTGGCCACTGCGTTTGACCTGGCCAAAAAGCTCAAGAAAGTGCCCGTGCGCGCCGGCGTGTGCGACGGCTTCATCGGCAACCGCATGCTGGCCGTGTACCGCGCCACCGCCGACCACCTGCTGGAAGACGGCGCCTCGCCCTACCAGATCGACGCCGCCGCGCGGGAATTCGGCTATCCCATGGGGCCGTTCCAGGTTGCGGACCTTGCCGGCGGCGATATTGGCTGGGCCACGCGCAAGCGCAAGGCCGCCACGCGCAACCCCGAGGCGCGCTACGTGCAGATTGCCGACCGCCTCTGCGAGCGCGGCTGGTTTGGCCAGAAGACCGGCCAGGGCTATTACCGTTACCCAGAGGGCTCGCGTACCGGCATGCCGGACGACGAGGTGCTGGCCATCATCGACGCCGAGCGCCAGCGCACCGGCACCACGCCGCGCACCTTCAGCAACGAGGAGATCATGCGCCGCTACCTGGCCGCCATGGTCAACGAGGGCGCCAAGGTCGTGGCCGAAGGCATTGCGCTGCGTCCGCTGGATGTGGACGTGACGCTGGTGCATGGCTACGGCTTCCCGCGCTTTCGCGGTGGCCCCATGAAGCACGCCGACATGGTCGGCCTGCCCAAAATTTTGGCCGACATCCAGGAGTTCGCCCGGGAAGACCCGCTGTTTTGGCAACCCGCCGCGCTGCTACTCAGGCTGATTGAAGAAGGCCGGAACTTCGACAGCCTCAACCAGCCGTAATCAAGCCGTCATCAAGCCGCAATGTTCATCATCAGGAGACCCCACCATGCGTGAAGCCGTCATCGTATCCACCGCCCGCACCCCCCTGACCAAGTCCCACCGGGGCGAGTTCAACGCGGTCAGTGGCGCCACCCTGGCCTCGTTCGCCGTCAAGGCCGCCGTCGAGCGCGCCGGCATAGACCCCGGCCTGATCGAGGACGCCATCCTCGGCTGCGGCTACCCGGAAGGGCGCACTGGCCGCAACACTGGACGCGCCAGCGTGATCCGCGCCGGCCTGCCCCTGAGCATCGCGGGCGCCACGGTCAGCCGCTTCTGCGCCTCGGGCCTTCAGGCGGTGGCCATGGCCGCGGGCCGCATCATCGTGGACGGCGCCCCGGCCATGATCGCCGGCGGCGTGGAAAGCATCTCCGGCATTCGCCGCAGTGAAGGCGGCGGCGTCGACACCGGCATCGACCCCTGGATCAACGAACACAAACCCGCTCTGTACATGGCGATGATCGAGACCGCCGACATCGTGGCCAGTCGCTATGGCATCAGCCGCGAGGCGCAAGACCGCTTCTCGGTCGAGAGCCAGCGCAAAACCGCCGAAGCGCAGGCTGCCGGCCGCTACAAGGACGAGATCATCTCCGTGACCACCACCATGGCGGTCACGAACAAGGAAACCCAGGAAGTCACGCACCAGGACGTGACGATTGACCACGACACCTGCAACCGCGCCGGCACCACCTACGAGTCCCTGGCCAAGCTGGCGCCCGTGCGCGGCGCCGGCCAGTTCATCACCGCCGGCAACGCCTCGCAACTGTCCGACGGCGCCTCGGCCTGCGTGCTGATGGAAGCCAGGGAAGCAGCGCGCCTGGGCCTGCAAGCCCTGGGCGCCTTTCGCGGCATGGCCGTGGCCGGCTGCGAGCCCGATGAAATGGGCATTGGCCCGGTGTTCGCCGTGCCCAAGCTGTTGGCCCGCCATGGCTTGACGGTGGACGACATCGACCTGTGGGAGCTCAACGAAGCCTTTGCCTCGCAGGCGATCTACTGCCAGCAAACGCTGGGCATCCCCGACGAGCGCCTGAACGTCAACGGCGGCGCCGTGTCGATAGGCCACCCGTTTGGCATGACCGGCGCGCGCCTGGTCGGCCATGTGCTGCTGGAAGGCCGTCGCCGCAAGGCCAGGTACGCGGTCGTGACCATGTGCATTGCTGGCGGCATGGGTGCCGCCGGCCTGTTTGAAATTTTCTGAAAGAGACTGAGACATCGCCATGGACCTGAGTTTTACCCCCGAAGAACAGGCGTTCCGCGCCGAAGTGCAGCGTTTCCTGACCGACCAGGTGCCGGCCCCACTGACCGCCAAGGTGCGCGAAGGCAAGCACCTGGGCAAGGTCGATCTGCAAGCCTGGCATGCGCTGCTCAACGCCCAGGGCTGGCTGGCCAGCCACTGGCCCGAGCAGTACGGCGGACCGGGCTGGAACACCGTGCAGAAGTTCATCTTCGAACACGAGTGCGCCCTGGCCTATGCCCCCCGCACCATTCCCTTCGGGGTCAACATGCTGGGCCCGGTGCTGATCAAGTACGGCAACGACGCCCAGAAGCAGCACTGGCTGCCGCGCATCCTCAGCGGTGCCGACTGGTGGTGCCAGGGCTACTCGGAGCCGGGCGCCGGCTCCGACCTGGCGTCGGTCAAGACCAGCGCGGTGCGCAGCGGCGACCACTACATCGTCAACGGCCAAAAGACCTGGACGACGCTGGGTCAGCACGCCAACATGATCTTTTGCCTGGTGCGCACAGACCGCGACGTCAAGCCGCAAGAAGGCATCAGCTTCCTGCTCATCGACATGACCACCCCAGGCGTGGACGTGCGCCCCATCATCACGCTGGATGGCGAGCACGAGGTCAACGAGGTCTTCTTTACCGACGTGAAGGTGCCGGCCGGCAACCTGGTGGGCCAGGAGAACAAGGGTTGGACCTGTGCCAAGTACCTGCTGACCTACGAGCGCACCAACATCGCCGGCGTGGGATTTTCCGATGCCGCGCTGGCACGCCTCAAGGTGATCGCGGCCAGGACCCTGAAGAACGGCCAGCCCCTGGCGCGGGACCCGCTGTTCGCGGCGCGCCTGGCCCGGGTCGAGATCGACCTGGAAAACATGAAGACCACCAACATGCGCGTGATCACGGCCGTGGCAGGGGGCGGCGCACCGGGCGCTGAAAGCTCCATGCTCAAGATCCGCGGCACCGAGATCCGCCAGGAACTGACCGCCCTGACCCGCCGCGCCATGGGCCCCTACGCCCTGCCCTTTATCGAGGAAGCACTGCAGGAAGGCTACGACCAGGCCAGCGTGGGCCCGCAAGAGGCGGCCTTTGCCGCGGCCCAGTACTTCAACAACCGCAAGCTGTCGATTTTCGGCGGCTCCAATGAAATCCAGAAGAACATCATCTCCAAGATGATCCTGGGCCTGTAAAGCACCGGCCTGACGAGGACCCCACCATGAACTTCACCCACACCGAAGACCGCCGGATGCTGGCGGACTCGCTCGACCGCTACGTGGCCGAGCAGTACAACATCGAGACCCGTCACAAGATCAGCAAATCCAAGCTCGGGTACAGCCCCGTGCAATGGGCCAAGTTTGCCGAGCTGGGCGTGATCGGCGCCCTGTTTACCGAAGCGCAAGGCGGCTTTGGCGGCGATGGCTTTGACATCGCCGTGGTGTTCGAATCCCTGGGCCGTGGCTTGGTGGTGGAACCCTTCCTGGCCAGCGCCGTGCTGGCGGGCAGCGCCCTGGCCCACGCCGGCAACGACGCCCAGCAAGCGCTGCTGGCCAGCCTCATCGATGGCAACCACATTGCCACGCTGGCCCATGAAGAAGCCGACGCGCATTACGCGCTCCACCGCGTCAGCACCCGCGCCACCCGCAGCGGCGACCACTATGTGATCGACGGTGCCAAGGCGGTGGTGGCCCTGGGCGACCAGGCGCAGACCGTGATCGTGTCCGCCCGCAGCAGCGGCGACGTGGCCAGCGAGGACGGCATCTCGCTGTTTGTGCTGCCCGCCGACACGGCCGGGGTGAGCCTGCGCGCCTACCCCAACATCGACGGCACCCGTGCCGCTGAAATCACCTTCACGCAAGTGCGCGTGCCCGCCTCGGCCCTGCTAGGCACCGAAGGCCAGGGCCTGACCACGCTGGAGCATGCCGTGGGCCGTGGCATCCTGGCGCTGTGCGCCGAGTCCCTGGGCGCGATGGAAGTGGCCAAGAAGCAGACCATCGAGTACCTGCAAACGCGCAAGCAGTTCGGCAAGGCCATCGGCAGCTTCCAGGCCCTGCAGCACCGCATGGCCGATGTGCTGCTGGAGATCGAGCAGGCCCGCTCGGCCGTGATCAATGCCGCCGCCGCACTGCAGGCCGACCGAAGCACGCGCGAGCGCGCCTTGTCGGCCGCCAAATACAGCATCGGCCGCATAGGCACGCTGGTGGCCGAAGAATGCATCCAGCTGCACGGCGGCATCGGCATGACTTGGGAGCTGCCCATGCCCCACTACGCCAAGCGCCTGGTCATGATCGACCACCAGCTCGGCGACGAGGACCACCACTTGGCGCGCTTCATCGCGCTGGGCCAGGCCTGAGGCCATGAACGGGCCGCTGCTGTCGCGCCGCGAAGGCGCCGTGCCAGGACGCCTGGCGCTCCCGACTATTTTGAAAATGAACCCGTCATGTCAGACATAAACCCCTCGCTGCCGCTGGCAGGCATCCGCGTCCTCGATCTTTCCCGCGTGCTGGCCGGCCCCATGTGCGGCATGGTGCTGGGCGACTTTGGCGCCGAGGTCATCAAGGTCGAGCACCCGGGACGCGGCGACGACACGCGCGACTGGGGCTTGCGCGTGGGCAAAACCGAAACCGCCTACTTCAACAGCATGAACCGCAACAAGCGCTCCATCACGCTGGACCTGCAAAAGCCCGAGGCGGTGCAGATCGTGCTGGACCTGGCGCGGCAGTGCGACGTGGTGATCCAGAACTTCAAGTTCGGCGGCGCCGAGAAAATGGGCCTGGGTTACGAGCAGATCAAGGCCGTGCGGCCCGACATCGTTTACTGCTCGATCACGGGCTATGACCGCAGCGGACCCGAGGCCGCGCGTCCCGGCTACGACCTGGTGGTGCAAGGCGAAGCCGGCCTGATGGCGATCAACGGCGAGGCCGATCAGCCGCCGCTGAAGTTCGGCGTGGCAGCGGTGGACATGTTCACCGGCATGTATTCGGCCCAGGCCATCCTGGCGGCCTTGTTCCAGCGCCAAAAGACCGGGCGCGGGCGCCATGTCGAGATGGCGCTGTTCGACTGCGGCCTCATGATCACAGCCTACTACGGGCTGGAAGCCATGCTGATGCAGAAAGACCCGCCGCGCTACGGCAATGCGCATCCGTCCATCGTGCCCTATGGCGTGTTCAATGCCGAAGACGGCC
The DNA here is from genome assembly GCF_030682935.1 of Polaromonas sp. Classification (GTDB taxonomy): domain Bacteria; phylum Pseudomonadota; class Gammaproteobacteria; order Burkholderiales; family Burkholderiaceae_C; genus Polaromonas. Next base: position 3,907 of record NZ_JAUXNA010000198.1, on the reverse strand, counting down.
CGCTGGTCATCACCGTGGGCAACAACGCCCAGTTTGAGCGCTTTTGCCGCGAGGTGATCGACCGCCCCGACCTGGCCGATGACGAGCGCTTCAAGACCAACCTGGGGCGCGGCGCCAACCGCCAGGCCCTGATGTCGGAGATCCTGCGCGAGCTGGGCAGCCGCTCGCGCCAGCTGCTGCTGCAACGCCTCAAGGCGGCCGGCATTCCGTGCGGCGAAGTGCTGGGCCTGTACGAAGCCCTGACCTCCGAGCGCGCCGTGCGCGGCGGGCTGGTGACCGAGCAGCCCCATCCGGTGGCCGGCAGCACGCATGTGATGGCGCCCCCCTACCGGCTCGATGGCGAGCGCCTGCCGGTGCGCCGCGCACCGCCCGAACTGGGCGAAGGCACCCGCGAAGTTCTATCGAGCCTGCTGGGCCTGGGCGACGAGCGCCTGGCCGAGCTCAAGGCGCTTGGCGTGCTCTGAAAGCGCCGCCGCATTTCCATTTTTTTCGTTCAAGCTACCCAGGAGAACCCATGTCCAACCCTATTTCTTTCAAGCTGTCCGGCCTGACCCGCCGCGTCCTGCTGGCCCTGGCCCTGCCCGTGCTGGCAGGCAGCGCCTTCGCGCAAGCCTGGCCCAGCAAGACCATCAAGCTGATCGTGCCGTTCCCGGCCGGCGGCCCGACCGACACCGCCTCGCGCATCATTGGCCAGAAACTGGCCTTGCGCCTCAAGCAGCCTGTCATCGTGGAGAACAAGGCCGGCGCATCGGGGGCGATTGCGGCAGCGCAGGTGGCCAAGTCACCGGCTGACGGCTACACCCTCATGATGCTGGCCACGCCGACCCTGCTGGCACCGCACCTGTACAAGACCACGGGCTACGACAGCGTGAAGGACTTCACCTCGATTGCCACGGTGTACGACCTGCCCATCGTGGTGGTGGTCAACCCGTCGCTGATGCCCACCGTGACCGACCTGCAAAAGCTCGTGACCCATGCCAAGGCGCAGCCCGGCCGCCTCAACTACACCAGCTCAGGCGTCGGCAGCTTCGGCCACCTGAGCATGGAGCTGCTCAAGCAGATGGGCCAGTTCGACATGCAGCATGTGCCTTACCGGGGCGGTGTGCCGGCCATTACCGACACCCTGGGCGGCCAGGTGCCCATGATGTACGCCGACCTGGTGGCCGCCTTGCCGCACATCCAGTCAGGCGGTCTGCGCGCCATTGCAGTGGGTTCGCCCCAGCGCGTGGGCGTGATCCCCGATGTCAAAACCATTGCCGAGCAAGGCTTCAAGGGCTTTGATGCCGTGTCTTGGGGCGGCCTGATGGCCCCTGCGGGCACGCCCAAGGACGTGGTCGACCGCATCAGCGCCGAGGTCAAGGCCATCCTGGCCGAAAAAGACACGCAGGACAAGCTGCTCAACGCCGGCGCCATCGCCAACTACCAGACCGCCGACCAGATGGCCACCCGCGTGCAGCAGGACTACACCAAGTGGGGCAAGGTGATCCGCGACAAGGGCATCACGAACCAATAACGGATCCACGCCGCCAGGCGACCGCAAGTGCAAGTGCAAGTGCAAGTGCAAGTGCAGGTGCAGGTGCAGGCCGGCAAACGGGATGCTCATCCTTCAGTAAAAAATGCAACTACTCAGCCTCCCCGATTTTCTCCTTCCCGTCTTTGGGGGAAGGTCGGGATGGGGGCTTTCGCAAGGAGCATTCATACATGGTGTTCAGACGGTCTTGCCAGAGCCAGCCACGAATCGAATTTCGGCTGCCCGGCCACTTCCGCCAGCCCCCATCCCAGCCTTCCCCCAGCGGGGGAAGGAGCCGTGCGGACTCGGGAACAGGTGGCACCCTGAGTCGTTACAAAAAAGTAATGAAAAATGCTTCTAGCGCTCATTCTGCCTACGTATACAGCTATCATTTTTGATAACCTGACAATCAACCGCATTCACTCAATCGCAACTGAAACTGCCCGGACGCGCCCATGAACCCCATCACGTCATCACCCGAAGCGGGTTTTCGCACCGTCGCGGCGCTGATTCGCGAGCATGCGCAGCGACAGCCGCAACGACCTGCCCTGCGCGACGACCAGCGTGAACTGAGCTATGCCCAGCTGGATGCCCTCATGGACCGCATCGCGGCAGCCCTGCAGCGCGACGGTGTGCAGCCCGGCGACAGCATTGCGATTTGCGCTCATTCATCGGTGCAGTACGCCGCGCTGTTCCTCGGGGCGCTGCGGGCCGGGGTGGTGGTGGCGCCGCTGGCCCCCTCGTCCAACCGGGAAAGCCTGGCGTCCATGCTGCACGACGCCGGGGCGCAGTGGCTGTTCCTGGACAGCGCGGCGCAGGACCTGGTGCCACAGGACATGGCGGCGCCCCGCTGCGTCTGGCTTGACGGCGCTTCGGCCGGCATTCGCTTTGAAGACTGGCTGGCCGCCGAAGGCGCGCAACCGCAACCGGTCGATTTGTCGCCAGAGGCCCCGTTCAACATCATCTATTCGTCGGGCACCACGGGTACGCCCAAGGGCATCGTGCAGTCGCACGGCATGCGCTGGGCGCATGTTCAGCGGGGCAGCGCCTACGGCTACAGCCCTGAAGGCAGGACGCTGCTGGCCACGCCGCTCTATTCGAACACCACGCTGGTGGTGTTCTTTCCCACGCTGGGCTTTGGCGGCTGCGTGCAGCTGATGCCCAGGTTCGATGCGGCGCGCTATCTTCAGCTGGCCGAGCAGCGCCGTGCGACGCACACCATGCTGGTGCCGGTCCAATACCAGCGCATCATGGCGCTGCCGCAGTTCGGCGCGCACGACCTGTCGGCGTTCCGGTTCAAGTTCTGCACCAGTGCACCGTTCAGCGCAGCGCTCAAGGCCGATGTGCTCGCGCGCTGGCCGGGCGGCCTGGTCGAGTTCTACGGCATGACCGAAGGCGGCGGCACCTGCATCCTGGTCGCGCACGAGCACCCCGACAAGCTCCACACCGTGGGCCAGCCCGCCGCCACCAGCGACATGCGGCTGATCGACGAGGAAGGCCGCGAACTGCCCCTGGGCGCCACCGGCGAGGTGGTCGGGCATTCGCCCAGCATGATGACGGGCTACCACCGCCAGCCCGGCCTGACGCGCGAGGCCGAATGGTTTGACGCCGGGGGCAAGCGCTTCATCCGCACCGGCGACGTGGGGCGCTTTGATGCCGAAGGATTCCTGACGCTGCTGGACCGCCGCAAGGACATGATCATCAGCGGCGGCTTCAACATCTACCCGTCCGACCTGGAGGCCGAGCTGCGCCAGCACCCGGCCGTCGAGGACGTGGCGGTGGCGGGCGTGCCCTCCGAACGATGGGGCGAAACCCCGGTCGCCTTTGTGCGGCCCCGGCCTGGCGCCATCGACGAGGCCGCGCAGATCTTGGCCTGGTACAACGCCAGCGCCGGAAAGACGCAGCGTCTGGCGGCGCTGCATTTCATCGACGAGTTGCCCCGCAGCGCGATTGGCAAAGTGCTCAAGCGCGAACTGCGCGCGCTGCATCTAAGCATTTCAACCTGATCATGAAAAGGAAGCCATGAAAATCATTGTCCCCGTCAAGCGCGTCGTCGACTACAACGTGAAAGTCCGCGTCAAATCAGACGGCACCGGTGTCGACATCGCCAACGTCAAGATGAGCATGAATCCGTTCGACGAGATCGCCATCGAGGAAGCCGTGCGCCTGAAGGAAAAGGGCGTGGCGCTTGAGGTCATCGCCGTGTCCTGCGGCGTGCTGCAGTGCCAGGAGACCCTGCGCACCGCCATGGCGATTGGCGCCGATCGCCATGGCGGTGCGCAGGGTCTCCTGGCACTGCGTGACGCCGCAAGAGACGGCGATCACCTCGGTGACCACGCCCTTCTCTTTCAGACGAACCGCTTCTTCCACCGCGATTTCGTCAAACGGGTTCATGCT
>NZ_JAUXNA010000197.1 GCF_030682935.1 Polaromonas sp. | reverse complement strand
CGCTCAACAGCGAAGTCAAATCCCTGCTGGACGATCCGAAATCCGCCATTCTGGAAATCGACCGCCGCATCCTGGCCAAACAGCAGTCACTGACCGCTTCCGAGACCGCCAACTTCGGCGTGCCGCTGGGCGGCAGCCTGATTCCCTGGATCGACAAGGACCTGGGCGACGGCAGCAGCAAGGAAGAGTGGAAAGGCGGCGCCGAGACCAACAAGATTCTGGGCCAGGGCGCAGGCTTTGGCACGGCAGCCATACCGGTTGATGGCTTTTGCGTGCGCGTCGGCGCGATGCGCTGCCACAGCCAGGCGCTGACCTTCAAGCTCAAGAAAGACGTGCCGCTGGCCGACATCGAGGCCATGATCGCCACCGACAACGCCTGGGTCAAAGTGGTTCCCAACACACGCGAAGCCTCCATCAAAGACCTGACACCTGTCGCCGTAACGGGCACGATGCAGATTCCGGTCGGGCGCCTGCGCAAGCTGGCCATGGGGCCTGAGTACCTGGGCGCCTTTACCGTCGGCGACCAGTTGCTCTGGGGTGCTGCCGAGCCGCTGCGCCGCATGTTGCGCATCCTGCTTGAGGACTGAAACGCTTAAAATTGGCGACTGCGGCCAGGCAGTCGCCGTCTGTAATAATTTATGACTCGTCGTTGTTGCCAGGCAACGACCGAAACTTGTAAGCCGACGCTAACGCGCCGTATCAAAACTTAAGTGGTGTCTGAGCTTGTCAGTCTAAGGCCTTGATGTTAAGGTTGTTTTTCGGAAATTTCCATTGGGGTTTTTGTGCGCTCAAGCAGACTAAAGTTACAGGCAGACCGGGCACCAACAGCTCAAAAAATTCCCACGAATCAACGCGCTCGTTGGCGCATGGGTGCATTGGCCAGTGCCATGGCCTTGCTGGGCAGCCTGGCCAGCCTCGAAGCGCATGCGCTGGCGCTGGGGCGCATCACCGTTCAATCGGCGCTGGGTGAGCCCCTGCGCGCAGAAATCGACATCGCTGAGATCACGTCCGATGAGGCCTCCAGCCTCAAGATCGGCGCCGCGCCTGCCGACCGCTTCAAGGCGGCGGGACTTGAATACAGCGCTGCGATGGCGGCTCTCGAAGTCAGTCTGCAACGCCGCGCCGACGGCAGGGCGTATCTGCGCTTGAGCAGCAATCGCCCCGTGACCGAGCCTTTCGTGGACCTGATTCTTGAGGCCAGCTGGTCTTCCGGACGCATTACCCGCGACTACACCCTGCTGTTCGACCCGCCCAACATGCGCTACCGCAGTGCAGGCGCAGCGGTAACACCTACTGCCCCTGTTTTGTCCCAGCCACTGACGCCAAACGCCGCGCCACCGGCACGGGCACGGGAGATTGCATCCCCGCCCGCTGCGCCCGCCGCCCGGCAGGCACCAGTGGCCAAAGCACCCGCACCCCAGCAAGCCAGACCTGCTGAAAAAACGTCTGCCGCCAACCAACAGCTGACAGTCAAAGCAGGGGACACCGCAGGACGAATTGCCGCCCAGACCAGGCCAGCGAGCGTGTCGCTGGACCAGATGCTGGTGGCCTTGCTCAGAAGCAATCCGGACGCGTTCATAGACGGCAATATCAACCGGATCAAGGCTGGTGCGGTGCTGGATGTCCCGAGCACGGAAGCCGCCCGCGCCACTTCCCCCAGCGAGGCCACTCAGACCATCGTCGCGCAAAGCAAGGACTTCAACGCCTTCCGTCGCAAGCTCGCGCAGAGCGCGCCAAGCACACAAATCACCAGCGCCGACCGCCAGGACGCGGGCAAGCTGCAGGCCAAGGTCGAAGACCGGGCACCGGCCAACGTCACGCCCGACAAGTTGACACTCTCTAAAGGCGCGGTTCAGGGCAAGGCGTCGGCTGCAGCAGCCGACGACAGGATTGCCAAGGACAGGCAGGCCGCGGATGCGTCCACTCGCCTGGCAGAACTGTCTAAAAATATCAGCGATCTCAATAAACTGGGTGCCGCCCCTGTGCTTGCTCCAGCCGCAGCGCCTGCCGACAGTGACGCCAAAGCGCCCGGTACGGCCGTTCCCGCACCGCCGACGTCCCTGGAGGCCAGCGCCGACCAAGCCAGCACCCGCGCAGCAGCCCCTTTGGCCGCGGTTTCCCAGCCGGCTGCTGCTGCCAGCGCCGCATCAGCTGCGGCCACCGTGGCTGCAGCGGTGGCGATCAATCCGGTCGCTACGGCCGCACCATCCCCTCCTGAGTCCGGCCTGATCGACGAATGGATCGCCAACCCGCTGATGCTGCCGCTCGCGGGAGGATTGCTGGCGCTGTTGGCCGGTTTTGGCTTTTACCGCTATCGCCGGCGCAACAAAGCCGCCCAGGTAGACAGCTCTTTTCTGGAAAGCCGGCTGCAGCCCGACTCTTTCTTCGGCGCCAGTGGCGGCCAGCGCGTTGACACCAACGAAGGTAAAACCACGGGCTCGTCTGTGGCGTATTCACCCAGTCAACTTGATGCGGGTGGAGATGTAGACCCGGTGGCCGAAGCCGATGTGTACCTGGCCTACGGTCGCGACCTGCAGGCGGAAGAAATCCTCAAGGAAGCCTTGCGTACCACCCCGATGCGCGTGGCCATTCATGGCAAGCTGCTGGAAATTTATGCCAAACGGCATGACAGCAAGGCTTTTGACGGCGTCGCCCTCGAAGCGTTTAACCTCACGCAGGGCTTCGGCCCCGAGTGGGCTTACATCGCCGAGATGGGCCGGCAGGTCGATCCCGACAACCCGATGTACCAACCTGGCGGACAGCCTGCTGCTGAGGATTACATCGGCGAAGCCAAAAAACCTCACCCGACCGGCACCATCGCGTCATTCGCGCAGGCGGGATCGGCTGTGTCAGCGCCTATGACGAATGTCGATCTGGACCTGGACTTTTCGCTGGATGATGCGCTCGGGGTGGCTGCCATCGCGGCGCCTTTGCCCAACGCGCCGCCGTTCGTCCTTGAGCCCACCACGGCAACCGTGCCTGAGTTGACCCTGGGCGATCTGGATATGAATATGGATTTTGGCAGCGAGACAATGGCGCCGCCCGCAGCATCCGGCGGCGCACCGGATTCACGGCCTGTTGCCCCCCCCCCGCTTGACATCGTCTTTCCATCCAACGGGCTGGACTTTACGACCGAGCCCTTTGCCTTGCCGGAACCTGTGTTACCTACCAAGGCCGCCGACAACGGGATGCTGGAATTTGACTTGGGTTCACTGTCGCTGGACCTCGGACCCGCCGCCGAAAGTCCACCAGAGGCCGTGGCGGTCATACCGCACGATCCGCTTGAAACCAAGTTCTCGCTGGCCGAGGAATTTCGTACTCTGGGCGATGCCGAGGGCGCCAGGACGCTGGCCGAAGAGGTACTGGCCGAAGCCCGTGGGCCTTTGAAAGTCAAAGCGCAGGCGTTCCTCAACGCCCTGTCGTGAGCGTTGTCTGAAAGCCTTGCGTTTGCCACTGTGGTGTTGCCGATGAGGATTGCGCTCGGCATCAGCTACAGCGGGAGTACGTACGAAGGCTGGCAAAGCCAGCTCTCGCGCAACACGGTTCAGGACAAGCTGGAGCTCGCGCTGACCCGGTTTGCGGTCCAGCCGGTGCGCGTCATGTGCGCCGGACGGACCGACGCAGGCGTACACGCGCTGATGCAGGTGGCGCATTTTGACACCACCGTGCAGCGTGAAGACGCATCCTGGGTGCGCGGCACCAACGCTTTTTTGCCCGCCGATATTGCGGTGCAATGGGCGCGGCATGTTCCGGATACATTTCACTCCCGCGGCAGCGCCATTGCGCGCCGCTACGCCTATGTGGTGCTGGAGTCCCCGGTGCGGCCCAGCGTGGAAGCCAAACGCGTGGGCTGGGTCTACCGCCCGCTCGATGGCGCGGCCATGCAACAGGCCATCGCGCATTTAGTGGGCGAACACGACTTCAGCTCGTTCCGTGCTGCGCAGTGCCAGGCCAAGTCGCCGGTCAAGACCATCAGCCGGATCGAGATCTCGCAGCGCGCGGGCTACTGGCGCTTCGAGTTTGAAGCCAACGCTTTTTTGCACCACATGATCCGCAACATCATGGGCTGCCTGCTGGCGATTGGCCAGGGCCGCTATCCGCCCGACTGGCTGGCCGACGTGGTCGCCGCACGTAACCGCAAGGTAGCTGCCCCCACCTTCTCGCCTGACGGCCTGTATTTTCTGGGCCCCGTCTACGAAGACCACCACGGCTTACCGGCACGCACGGCCGCTTATGATTGGCTGCCATGATTTCAGCCCCCCCCAGCCCCGTAGCCCCGGAAAGTCCGCAGCCTGCGCCTATCAGAACCCGCATCAAGATTTGCGGCCTGACCCGCGAGCAAGACGTGGACGCGGCGGTGGCGGCCGGCGCCGATGCTGTCGGCTTTGTCCTGTACCCGCCCAGTCCGCGCCACGTCACGGCGGAACGCGCTGCCGAACTGGCCCGCCGCCTGCCGCCCTTTGTGACCCCTGTGTTGCTTTTTGTCAACGCGAATGCTACTGAAATAATAGCTGCCTGCACACGTATCCCAATGGCTTTGGTGCAATTTCATGGTGATGAATCGCCCCAGGATTGCCTGCAGGCGGGCCGGCCTTTCATGCGCGCCGCACGCATTCCGCTGGACAAAAACCCCAACGAAAACGGCCTCCGATTTGATCTCGTAAAATACGTTCAAGACTTCAAAGCTGCCCAGGCCATTCTCCTTGACGCCCATGTCGAGGGCTATGGCGGCGGCGGAAAAACATTCAATTGGTCACTTCTTCCTCCAAGCGTCAACGCTCACCTCGTTTTGTCTGGTGGGTTGACGCCTGCAAACGTGACCGATGGCATATTGCAAGTCAGGCCGCGTTGCACCACGCTGGCCGTTGATGTGAGCTCAGGTGTCGAGATTTCAAAGGGAATCAAGAGCCTTGAGAAAATCAACCAATTTGTCACAGCCGTTCGCGCTGCAGACGATCAACTTGTAAAAAATTATGTACAGCTACCACCAGCCTGACCTCACAGGCCATTTCGGCATTTACGGCGGCAGTTTCGTTTCCGAAACGCTGACCCACGCTATCAACGAGCTCAAAGACGCTTATGCCAGGTACAAGGACGACCCGGCGTTTCTGGCTGAATTTCATTACGAGTTGAAGCATTTCGTGGGCCGCCCCTCACCCGTCTACCACGCGGCGCGCATGAGCCGCGAGCAGGGTGGTGCGCAGATCTACCTGAAACGCGAAGACCTCAACCACACCGGCGCGCACAAGATCAACAACACCATCGGCCAGGCCATGCTGGCGCGCCGCATGGGCAAGCAGCGCATCATTGCCGAAACCGGTGCCGGCCAGCATGGCGTGGCCACCGCCACCCTCTGCGCACGCTATGGTCTTGAATGCGTGGTCTACATGGGCAGCGAAGACGTCAAGCGCCAAAGCCCCAACGTCTACCGCATGAAGCTGCTGGGCGCCACTGTGGTACCGGTCGAGAGTGGCAGCAAGACGCTCAAAGACGCGCTCAATGAAGCCATGCGCGACTGGGTTGCCAACGTCGACAACACCTTCTACATCATCGGCACCGTCGCCGGGCCGCACCCTTACCCCATGATGGTGCGCGACTTCCAGAGCGTGATCGGAACCGAATGCTTGAGCCAGATGCCCGAGATGAACGATGGCAAGCAACCCGACGCGGTGGTCGCCTGCGTAGGCGGAGGCAGCAATGCCATGGGCATTTTTTACCCCTACATTACCCATGAGCAGACCCGCCTGATAGGCGTGGAGGCCGCCGGCGAGGGCCTGGAGACCGGCAGACACTCGGCGTCGCTGCAGCGCGGACTGCCTGGCGTGCTCCACGGCAACCGCACCTATGTCTTGCAGAACGAAGATGGCCAGGTCACCGAGACGCACAGCATCAGCGCCGGCCTTGACTACCCGGGCGTGGGCCCCGAACACGCGTTTTTGAAAGACATCGGACGCGCCGAATATGTCGGCATCACCGACACCGAAGCGCTGGCAGCCTTTCATTACCTCTGCCGCACCGAAGGCATCATTCCGGCGCTGGAGTCGGCCCACGCCGTTGCCTACGCGATGAAACTGGCCCCAACCATGCGCAGCGACCAGAGCATTCTGGTCAACCTCTCGGGCCGGGGCGACAAGGACATCGGCACCGTCGCCGATCTGTCGAACGCCGACTTTTTCTGCCGCCCGTCCTGCCACGGCCAGAGCATCAAGGGCGCCTCACAGGTGCTGGAGTTCAAGCCATGAGCCGCATCAAACCCACCCTGGACGCGCTGCTGTCCCAAGGCCGCAAAGCCCTGATTCCTTATGTCACCGCGGGCTTCCCGTATGCCGACATCACGCCCGAGTTGATGCACGCCATGGTGGCGGGCGGCGCCGACGTGATCGAACTGGGCGTGCCATTTTCCGACCCCAGTGCCGACGGCCCGGTGATCCAGAAAGCCGGAGAAAAGGCATTGGCCCAGGGTATTGGCCTGCTCCAGGTGCTGGAGATGGTGCGGATCTTTCGCAGCCGGGACAACACGACCCCCGTGGTGCTGATGGGCTACGCCAACCCGGTCGAGCGCTATGACATCAGGCACGGCGCAGGCTCAACCGAAAGCGCTTTCATCCGCGATGCCGCTGAGGCCGGCGTCGATGGCATGCTGATCGTTGACTACCCGCCCGAAGAATGTGTCGAGTTCGCCGCCAGGCTGCGCGCCCACGGTATGGACCTGATCTTTTTGCTGGCGCCCACCAGTACCGATGCACGCATGGCGCAGGTCGCCAAGGTCGCTAGCGGCTATGTGTATTACGTCTCGCTCAAGGGCGTGACCGGCTCCGGCGCACTGGACGTGGACGCTGTGGAAGCCATGCTGCCGCGTATCCGCCAGCACGTAGGCGTTCCGGTGGGTGTGGGCTTTGGCATTCGCGATGCCGCCACGGCCAAAGCCATCAGCAAAGTGGCGGACGCCGTGGTGATTGGCAGCAAGATCATCCAGTTGATTGAAAACCAGCCGCGGGATAAAGTGGCCGCCGTTGCCCAAGACTTTATGAAGGAAATTCGCACCGCGCTGGACTGACTTTTAACCCGCAAGAGCCGAACAATCCGGGCGCATGATCGCGCCAATACAGCAGATACCGAAGCAGCGGCGGCTTTGCGCCCATGCAATTGAACAAGGACTGACACCATGTCTTGGTTAGAAAAACTCCTCCCGCCCAAAATCAGCCCCACCGACCCGACCGAGCGCCGCAGCGTGCCCGAAGGCCTGTGGATCAAGTGCCCGAGTTGCGAGGCCGTGCTGTACAAGACTGACCTGGAAAAAAACCAGAATGTCTGCCCGCAGTGCAACCACCATCACCGCATTGGCGCACGCGCACGGCTGGATGCCTTTCTTGACGCCGAAGGTCGCTATGAACTGGGGCAGGAAGTGCTCCCGGTCGATGCCCTCAAGTTCAAAGACAGCCGCAAGTACCCCGAACGCCTGAAAGAGGCCATGGACAACACCGGCGAAACCGACGCGCTGGTGGTGATGGGCGGCTCCGTCATGGGCATTGACCTCGTGGTGGCCTGCTTCGAATTCGACTTCATGGGCGGCAGCATGGGCAGCGTGGTGGGCGAGCGCTTTGTACGCGGCGTGGAAACCGCCATCGAACAAAAAGTACCGTTTGTTTGCTTCACCGCCACTGGTGGCGCCCGCATGCAAGAAGGCCTGCTGAGCCTGATGCAAATGGCCAAAACCAACGCTTCCCTCACCCGCCTGGCCAAAAAAGGCCTGCCCTACATCAGCGTACTGACGGACCCCACCATGGGCGGCGTGAGTGCAGGCTTTGCCTTTGTGGGCGACGTGGTCATTGCCGAGCCCAAAGCGCTGATTGGTTTTGCCGGACCACGCGTCATTGAAAATACTGTGCGGGTGAAACTGCCCGAAGGCTTTCAGCGCGCCGAGTTTTTGCAAACCAAAGGCGCGGTGGACTTCATTTGCGACCGCCGCGAGCTGCGCGCCACCATCGCCAACAACCTGGCCATGCTGCAGCGCCAAAGCGCGGATGCGGTGCAATAAAGCCCACCAGCGCTTGTAGGGAATAATA
>NZ_JAUXNA010000189.1 GCF_030682935.1 Polaromonas sp. | reverse complement strand
AGGCAACTCGCCCATGTCGCCCACGGTGCGAATGTCCAGCTTGAGCGCCATCGCCACGCCGGTGAGCACAACGATGGTGATCAGCGGCGAAGGCACCGCCTTGGTGATGTACGGAAAGCCGTAAATGATGACCAGACCGGCGGCAGTCATGGCGTAGACCACCCAGCTGACATGGGTCAGCTCCGGCAGCTGCGCCAAAAAGATCAGGATGGCCAGCGCGTTGACAAAGCCGGTGATGACCGAGCGCGAGACAAAGCGCATCAGCACGCCGAGCTTGAGAAACCCGGCAGCGATTTGCAGCACGCCCGTCAGCACCGTGGCGGCCAGCAGGTACTGCAAGCCGTGGTCCTTGACCAGGGTAACCATGACCAGCGCCATGGCGCCGGTGGCCGCCGAGATCATGCCGGGACGTCCGCCGGTAAAGGCGATGATCACGGCGATGCTGAACGAGGCGTAAAGGCCGACCTTGGGATCGACACCGGCGATGATGGAAAAGGCGATCGCCTCGGGAATCAGGGCAAGCGCCACAACCAGGCCCGCGAGCAGGTCGCCCCGGACGTTGCCGAACCAGTCCTGGCGGATGGAAGAATAAATTGTTTTCAATGGATAAGGACGGCGCCAGGCGTGAGCCTGGGCGGCCATGAGTCGATGGGGAAACGAGGAGTGAGCCGCTGCAGCCGCAAGGGCTGCCGGGTTCGGCGGGCAGTGGGCGACGGGCGCCCGAAGTGACGACCTAGGGCGGTGTCACGGCGCAAAAGTAGCCGCGCGGAAGCTCGCTGCCCGGGTAGACAACCGGGGTGCGGGACAGCGTGCGGCAGGGCTGGTGCATTGGAGGATTGTAGCCATCCGGTTCAAATGGCCCGCTGGCCGATGGCGAAAAGGACAAAGTGCAACAGCGGTTTCATCCCCCGCAGCCCCAAGCCAGCCGATTCAGGCCAGGTGCGAGCGCGTCCAGCGCACGATGTCTGCAGCGCCCATGGCGCCGGGCTGGCGCGCCACTTCACGGCCATTGACGAACAGAGCCAACGTCGGAATGCTGCGAATATTGAAGCGCGCACCCAAAGCCTGGGCTTCTTCGGTGTTGACCTTGACCACGCGAACGTCAGGCTCCAACTGCGCCGCTGCCTGCGCGTAGGCCGGCGCCATCTGCTTGCACGGGCCGCACCACGGCGCCCAGAAGTCGACCAGCACCGGGATCTGGTTGCGCGCAATATGGCGCTCAAACGCGGCTTCGTCCAGTTCAGCCGGGTGCCCGGTGAACAGCACCTGGTGGCAACTTCCGCAATCAGGGGCCTTGGCCAGGTCAGCGCGCTTCACGCGGTTGGTGGTGCGGCAGTGCGGACACACGATGTGCAGGGCGTCGGTCGTGGGCATTATTTTCCTTCCCGGGGCTGGCGCATCGCGCGCGCTATGGCTTGGCGGGCTTGCTGCTCGGCCGCAAGCGCAGGGTCCAGCGGTGAGCGGCACAGGCCCGCGTACTGGTAGTTGACGTTTTCGTAAACCTCGGCGGCGGCCGGGTGCGTGTCGAGCAGGGCATGCAACTCGGTGTTGGACTCCACCTCATGGAGTTCATTGACCAGGTGCAGCACCACCGAGCGGTATTGCTCAGCCCCGACCGGCTGGGCGCTGTGCTCCAGCCGTTCAAGCAACTCGGCCAGCACGTGGGTCACGGTCAGGCTTGCGGTGTTGGGAAAAGCTTTGGCGTTGTTCATGCTTTGAAACTGGGGGGTTTCTGCCCAAATGCAAGCGCCATGCAGACCGCCAAGGCGCTGTGGCGCCTCCATCCATAAGTTTTAATAAAAAATGCCAGTAGCCCAATATTCACGGGAACAATTAGCTATTTATTTTATAGCAACCACCAAGCGCTTAAAATGATGGCTTCGGGCGGCAACGCATCGCCAGTGCCCTTTGCGCTTGCCTTCACGCGATTCACCCGCCGCCCCATGCCGGCGCCAACAGCCGCTAGCCGCCCTCCACTTTTTCTTGAAACCCTTGCTCATGCCATTTTCATCACTGGGCTTTTCGTCCGCCCTGCTGCCCGCACTGTTGCAAGCCCTTGCCGAGAAAGGCTACAGCGCGCCCACGGCGATTCAGGCCGAAGCCATTCCGGCGATTTTGCAGGGACGCGATGTGCTCGGCTCGGCCCAAACCGGCTCGGGTAAAACGGCAGCATTTGCGCTGCCCATGTTGCAGCAACTGGCCGAAACGCCCCCCGCATCAGGGCGGCGCGTGCGCGGGTTGGTGCTGGTGCCGACGCGCGAGCTGGCGGCCCAGGTGGGCGAATCGATTGTCAGCCTGGCCAAGTACCTGCCGCAGCGCGTCAAGGTGGCGGTGGTGTTTGGCGGCGTGTCCATCAACCCGCAAATGATGAACCTGCGCGGCGGCGCCGACATCATGGTGGCCACGCCGGGGCGTCTGCTGGACCTGATCGAGCACAACGCGCTGAGTCTTGAATCGGTGACCACGCTGGTGCTGGACGAGGCCGACCGCCTGCTCGACATGGGTTTTGGGGAGGAACTGGGCCGCATTCTGGCGTTGCTGCCGGCGCAGCGACAAAACCTGTTCTTTTCAGCCACTTTTCCGCCAGCCATTGAAGCGCTCGCCGAAAGCATGCTGCACAACCCCCTGCGCGTTGAAGTGCAGGCGGCCGCGCAAACCGAGCCCGACATTACCCAGCGGGCGATTGAAGTGGACGCCCCCCGGCGAACCCAGTTGCTGCGCCACCTGGTGCAAACCGAGGGCTGGAACCGGGTGCTGGTGTTTGTGGCGACCAAGCACGCAGCCGAAATCGTGGCGGACAAGCTGCGCAAGGCCGACATTGAAGCCGAGCCCTTTCATGGCGAACTGAGCCAGGGCAAGCGGCAGCAGGTGTTGCAGGACTTCAAACTGAAGATTTTGCAGGTGGTGGTGGCCACCGATGTGGCCGCCCGGGGACTCGACATTGCCCAGCTGCCGGTGGTGGTGAACTACGACCTGCCGCGCTCAGCCGTCGACTACACGCACCGCATTGGCCGCACCGGCCGTGCCGGCGAAAGCGGCGTGGCCATCACTTTTGTAACCGCCGACACCGATGCGCACTTCCGGCTGATTGAAAAACGCCAGCGCCTGAGCGTGCCGCGCGAGCAGGTGGCGGGTTTTGAGCCGGTTGAAACCGGCGGCCCCAGCGCACATGATCCGTCGTCGACGGGCGGCATCAAGGGCAAACGCCCGAGCAAAAAGGACAAACTGCGCGAAGCAGCGGCGCGCAGCCAGCCGCCACACAAAGAGTAAGGGCCTATTCGCTGTCGAAGTCGTTCTCGACCGCAGCGTTTTCGTCACGCGGCCGGGCGGTGCGGTGGCCATGCTTGGTCACCACCTCGACATAAAACTGCGCGCCACCGTCTTTGGCCACCGTGTCGATCAAGTCGGTAATGGTGGCAAAGTGAACCACGGCAGCGTCGGCTTCGCTGTTGCCGAACTTGCAGTCAAAGTCCCAGAAATCAACGCCCTCTGGCAAGGCCCGGTTACGTTCGCGCTTGACATACTTGCGGATGTCGTGTTTGGCGGCCTCCAGCAAGCGATCGCGGTTCTTGCCTTCAATATTCAATTGGTAGGTTTTTCTCATGGGATTGTCCTTGGGTGTTATTGGGCGCCAGTGGGTCGGCACACGCTGTGGTGAATGCGAGGTCCCCCAAACGGGGGTGATTCGGATGCGCTCGATTATCGGGCCAAGGCTTGGGCGAAATAATGCAATGGCGACAGGCCGATGCCGAGATTCATTTCGGACAAGTGACTGGGCCTGTCGATATCGACCCGCCCAATAAGAATGGCCCGGACAAATGCCGGGCCACGAAGAGGTTTTTATCGCTGCCTTGAAGTCAGCCAGGCCAGCTGCGGTTTACCCCACAGCACACCCAACCGACCTGGAAGCATCAGGTTGCCGCGTTTTCCAGCGCCTCATCCAGCGCCTTGCAGGACGGTGCGCACACAGCCTGTGACTTGCCCAGTACCTTTCGCGTGCCCATCATGGAGCGGGCGCGGTGCTTTCCACACATAAAGCACGACATGGTGGCGGCACCAAAAGACGTGGTGGCCGCGAACGGGGAGCCCGACACCTTGGACTTATAACGCAGGCCGTCTGCGAGGACAGCGGTTTTAGCATCAGCTCTTGCCATAATTTAGATCTTCCTTGAATGAGGTTATTGAATGCTTGGTGGCCTGCCGCTCTGCAGCGAGCGAGGCGTCCAGCGCGAAAGGGAAGAGGTCCGCACACAGCGAGCTTACGTTTTGATTCAGCTCGGCCAGCACATGGACAGCCGTCAGATCGATTTTGTGCGCTGCTGATCTGGTATCGTTCATCTGAAAATATGGAGCTTGTTTCCCCAAATACAAGCGCCTTACCAACCGTCAATCGGCACGCAGCCCCCTTGCTGGCAACGCGCCGGTCCCGTTGTCGCGTCGACTGAGTCAGCTGGGCACGCTATCTTTTGTATAGCTATTAGCGCTTGTTTGACGAGGGTTAAAGACGGATTTTAACGTAAAAATAAACTCAGGAAGTTTTTCCTGAGTTTTTGAAAGGGTTTTCGCCGGGAGTCAGCTTTTACGTTTTTCTAAAAAACCGGCTGCCATCGAGTAGCCATGCGCGCAAGTCGCGTCCGTTTTAGTCACCCCCAACGCACCGGCAAGAAAGCCTGCGAAGCAAGCCCGCGTGCACAAGGAAACGGGCAACTCAGCGTTTCAGCCGACCGAAGCGGGAGCCAAGCCGGCGGCACGCGACTACTCCGAGGGCCTGCCAGCGCAAAGGCTAATGCCAGGTGGGTGGAAACATTCATAAAATGGCGTTGTGCGATCGTTGTCTGTTTTCTGGGTTCAGGTGCATTTACATGCAATTTAATGAGGAACCTGGATTCTGGAAGCGACGACGAAAAACAGGAACGAATAAGAATTCATTTCCTCATACCCAAAACATCTGCAACTACATTTCTCACGAAAGAATCCCCCATGGCACGTCTCGTTCAATGCATCAAGCTCGGTAAAGAAGCGGAAGGACTGGACTTCCCCCCGTATCCCGGCCCTCTGGGCAAGCGGCTCTGGGAAGAAGTCAGCAAGGAAGCCTGGGCCGAATGGATGAAGCAGCAAACCATGCTGGTCAACGAAAACCGGCTCAATCTGGCCGATGCCCGGTCGCGCCAGTACCTGGCACGCCAGATGGAAAAGCATTTCTTTGGCGACGGCGCAGACGTTGTGCAAGGCTACGTCCCCCCCAGCGCATAAGCGCCCGCGCCACAACGCCCCCCGGATGCCCGAGCAGATTGAATGGCTGGAAGACGGCACCCCAGGCGGCAGCCCTTACAGCCCGCGCTTTGGCGACCGTTACCGCAGTGAACTGGGCGGGCTGAACCAGGCCCGCGAGGTTTTTCTGAAAGGCTGCGGCCTGCCCGATGCGTGGGCCCGCCAGCCGCAATGGTGCGTGCTGGAAACCGGCTTTGGCCTGGGCCTGAACTTTCTGGTGACCTGGGCCGCCTGGAAGGCCGACCCGCTGCGCCCTCGCCTGCTGCACTTTGTGTCAACCGAGGCCTTTCCGGCCAGCGCGGGGGATATGCTGCGCAGTGCCCAAAACCACCCTGAACTTTTGCCTTTTGCACGGGAATTGCAGCGCCAGTTCTGGGGCCTGCTGCCCGGCCTGCACCGGCTGGTCTTTGAAGGCGGCCAAGTGCTGCTGACCCTGTGCATTGGCGACGCCAAAGCGATGCTGCGCGAGCAAACGTTTGAAGCCGACTCGGTCTACCTCGACGGTTTCAGCCCGGAGCGCAACCCGGACATCTGGGACGCGCATACCTTCAAGGCGGTGGCGCGCTGCTGCCGCCGCGGCACGCGGGTGGCCACCTGGACGGTGGCGCGCAGCGTGCGCGATGCACTAGCCCAATGCGGCTTTGTGGTGCAAAAAACCCCGGGCACACCGCCCAAACGCGACAACCTGCAGGGCCGTTTCGACCCCGCCTGGACGCCCAAAAAAATCCAGCCCGCCGCTGAGCGCCGGGCGGCCGCCACCTGCGTGGTGATTGGCGCCGGCATCGCCGGTGCGGCCGTCGCCGCCAGTCTGGCGCGCCGTGGCTGGCAGGTGCTGGTGCTGGATGCGGGTGCAGCGCCAGCCGCTGGAGCGTCTGGGCTGCCGGCCGGCGTGCTGGCGCCCCATGTCTCGCCCGACGACAGCCTGCTGTCACGCCTGTCGCGCAGCGGCATCCGGGCAACGCTGCAGCAGGCTGGCACCCTGCTGCAAACCGGCCGCGACTGGTGCCCCACCGGCGTGCTGGAGCACTGCGTGGCGCACGCGCGCAAGCTGCCCGCTGCGTGGCAACACGCACTGACTAATGCTGCGCACGACTGGACACGCCCAGCCAGCCCCAGGCAGCTGGCGCAGGCCGGCTTGCCGCCCGACACCCCGGCGCTGTGGCATGTGCCGGCCGGCTGGATCAAACCGGCGGCGCTGGTCCAGGCCTGGCTGGCCACCCCGGGCGTGACATGGCGCGGCCATGCCGCAGCACACCAGCTGGTCCGGCAAGGCGATGGGTGGCAAGTACTTGACGCGGCCGGCCAAGAACTGGCCCGCGCTGAACTGGTGGTGCTGGCAGCGGGCTATGGCAGCCGGGCCCTGGCTGAATCAGCGCGCCCTGCAGGTTCTCCGCCGTTGGCCCTGCAGGCCATTCGCGGTCAGGCATCGTGGGGCATGCACACACCGGACACCATCGATGCAATGCCGCCTTTTCCGGTCAATGGCCACGGCAGCCTGGTGCCTGCGTTGCCCCTGGACGGTTTGGATCGCGTGGCCTGGGTCACCGGCTCCACGTTCGAGCGGGACAACGCCCACGCCGAAATCCGGCCAGAGGACGAGCAGCACAATTTCAGCAAACTGCAAACCCTGCTGCCGGTTGCCGCCGAACGGCTGGCGGCTCAATTCGAAAGTGGCCAGGTGCACGCCTGGGCGGGCGTTCGCTGCGCAACACCGAGCCGCCTGCCGGCGCTGGGCCCCCTGGCGCCGCCCAATTTGTGGGTTTGCAGCGGCATGGGATCGCGCGGCCTGACGCTGGCCGCACTGTGCGCCGAACTGCTGGCAGCCAAACTGCATTCCGAGCCCTTGCCGCTGGAGCAGCGCCTGGCCGATGCGCTCATGCCCCCCTTCGCGGGGCTGGCGCCGGCATCGTCAGGCTGAACAAAATTCAAGAAAAAAGCAGCTTTAGCCCAATAGAAACGGGCGCAACCAGCTACTATATTCATAGCAAAATCACTTCATGGCTTCGGCCGGGCGGCGTGCTTTGACGTAAGCGTCAGAAGGCAAATAGGCCTTGCCGTCGGCATAGCGCCACTGCACCATCGTGCCCTTGTTGCCGCGCAAATCCAGCTTGCCGACGTAAGCGCCCATGGTGGACTGGTGGTCGATGGCGCGGAACTCGGCCGGGCCAAACGGGGTAGAAAATTTCAGGCCGCGCAGCGCCGTCACCAGCTTTTCGTTGTCCGTGGAATTGGCCTTTTTGATGCCGGCAAAAATAGCCTGCATGGTGGAATAGCCCACGACCGAGCCCACTTTCGGGTATTCCTTGAAACGCCGGT
>NZ_JAUXNA010000183.1 GCF_030682935.1 Polaromonas sp. | reverse complement strand
GTTCCGCCCGGGCTCCGCCTGTCCCAATGATCGTTCCCCGACTATCCATCACGACCAAGGCGACGGGTAAAGAAGCATCAAGGGTATCACCCGCCATTATTTTCAGGTCGGTTCCCGCCTGACTTAGCGCCGCAAGTCTGGCTGTCACCAGCAGTGCCCCACGGGCGCCCACCAAGCCGTCCTGCTGGTTCTTGAGTGACGTGTAGACCACGAGCCCAGACACGGGCAACAGTCCGATGAGCACCAGCAGAACCAGCCGGGAGCGCAAGCCAGCCGAAGAAATTATCTGGCCGAGGGGTTTCATAGGGAGGGGGCTTTCATGAGTCGCCTTTTGCGTCGCACGAGAACATGCCCGAGCTCACCAGGCGCTAATTTTTTAAACCAACGGAAGATTTTTCCCGCGTTCATGGAAACCGCGTTGAGTTTGATGCATTTCCCGATTATTGCGGGCAATTGCAATTTTTGGTAACGAATTGGATTCGTATGTTTTGTTGTCCTTGTCAATAAAACGCCGTTGAACAAAAGCACATCGTACAGTGGCAACGGCCGCAGGTAGTCCAATCAAGGCGACCTGAACCGGCCTGGCGACCCGCTTGATGGAACCTTCAAGCACTCACCCTTTGAACCCAACAACATCCTTCTGAGCCCTCACCAGAATTCGAGCCCCGGCCCCATCAGGAATTCAGCTCATCCAGCTTCGCTTTGAGCGCCGCATTCTCCGCGCTGAGCTCAGAGATGGTTTGCTTCAGCCGGGCAATCACGCCTTCAGGCGATTCCGGCTCGGTGCGGGCCACGGCCCGGGTTTCGCGTACTTGGCGAGCGGCCTGCTGCAGCTCTTTTTTGCCACCGGCCACGGCAGCCACCTGCGCGTCAACCGGCAGCGAGGCCACAGTGGCGGCGGCGTTGATGGAAATCGTGCCCGACTTCACCGCCGCCACCAGTTCGGGCGCGGCCGACTTCTGGATCTTTTCAATCTGGCTGATGGTGTTGCTGCTGATACGCGCCGCCTTGGCGATGGCGTCGCGGGTGATCAGGGCTTCGGGCTTGACCGGCGCGGCGGCTGACGGCTCGGCGGGCGTTGGCGGCACGCTCGCGGCCAGGATGTCTTTTTTGCGCAGGGCCAACACGCCGCGCTGAAAATCCGACAGGCTGCGCCGCCCCAGGTGCTGGTCAATCATCCACAGGTGAACGTCTTCAATGGATTTGAACTGGGGGTTTTGCACGGTATTGAAAGGAATGCCGTGCCTGCTGCAAATGCCATAGCGGTTATGGCCATCGACCAGCACCTCGCCCCACAGCACCAGCGCGTCGCGGCAACCCTCGGCCAGCAGGCTGCGCTCCAGCGCTTCGTGTTCGTCGGGGGTCAGCGGGTCGATGTAGGCAAGCAGTTCTTCGTTGACGGTGATGTTCATGGTGGGGCAGACAGGTGGTCAGTGGCGGGAGCGCCATTTTGATTGAAAGGATCTTCGTGCTGGCGGGTATTGCTGCAGGCCTTTTCAAGGCGCAGCCACCATGGCTCACGGGTTTTCAGTTGCTATTGAATATATAGCTTATAACACCCGACGAATAAGGGCTGGAGGCCTATTTTCCTTAAAAAATCGGCCTCCCGGACTTACCGGGCGCCGGCGCCTTGCGCGAGCAGCGAATCAGCGCGGCTTGCGGGAAGGCTTCATGCCCGGCGGCTTGGCCGAGCCGTTGTCGCGCGGCGGCAGGCCGGTGTGCTGCGTCAGCAGGCGGCCCTTGACGGGTGTGACAGGCTTCAACGCCACGGTGGTCGAGTTTTTCTTGCGGGCGCTGGTGTAGCCGCCGTCGGTCAGGGGCTGAAAGGTCGGGATCAGGTGGTGCTTGCCGTTGCCGATCAGGTCGGCGCGGCCCATGGTCTTGAGCGCTTCGCGCAGCAGTGGCCAGTTGTTGGCGTCGTGGTAGCGCAAAAAGGCTTTGTGCAGGCGGCGGCGTTTGTCGCCGCGCACAATGTCCACGGTCTCGCTGTCGCGCGTGATCTTGCGCAGCGGGTTTTTGCTCGTGTGGTACATCGTGGTGGCCGTGGCCATCGGTGACGGGTAGAAGGTCTGCACCTGGTCCGCCCGAAAACCGCTCTTTTTGAGCCAGATCGCCAAGTTCATCATGTCTTCGTCGCTGGTGCCGGGGTGGGCTGCGATGAAATACGGGATCAGGAACTGCTTTTTGCCCGCTTCCAGCGTGAACTTTTCAAACAGCTGCTTGAACTTGTCGTAGCTGCCGATGCCGGGCTTCATCATTTTGGTGAGCGGCCCCTGTTCGGTGTGCTCGGGCGCAATCTTGAGGTAGCCGCCCACATGGTGGGTGACGAGCTCTTTCACGTATTCTGGGCTTTGCACCGCCAGGTCGTAACGCACGCCGGAGCTGATCAGGATCTTTTTCACGCCCTTGAGCGCCCGCGCGCGGCGGTACATCTTGATCAGCGGGTTGTGGTCGGTGTTCAGGTTGGAGCAAATGCCCGGATAGACGCAGGACGGCTTGCGGCAGGCGGCCTCGATCTCGGGGCTTTTGCAGCCGATGCGGTACATATTGGCCGTGGGACCGCCCAGATCGGAAATCGCGCCGGTAAAGCCCTTGACGGTGTCGCGGATCGCCTCGATCTCACGAATCACCGAGTCTTCGGAGCGGCTCTGGATGATGCG
>NZ_JAUXNA010000169.1 GCF_030682935.1 Polaromonas sp. | reverse complement strand
AGGGCGAGCAAGTCGTTGAAAAAACCGTGCGTTTTCGCACCGTCGGCGACATCACCTGCACCTGCCCGGTCGACAGCCCGGCCACCACCGCCGCCGAAATCGTGATCGAGACGCTGGCCGCCGATGTCAGCGAGCGCGGAGCCACGCGCATGGACGACAAAACCTCAGATGCTTCGATGGAAAAGCGCAAGAAAGATGGGTACTTCTGATGACTACTATAGATTTGATAGCTGACAGCTCAAATTCCACGCTGGCTACAGGTAAAAATGACCTTAAATCCGCATTGAAATTCATCACCTGCGGTTCGGTCGACGACGGCAAGAGCACGCTGATTGGCCGCCTGCTGGTGGACTCCAAAGCCGTGCTGCAAGACCACCTGGCGGGCGTGCAACGCGCAGGCGAGACCGATCTGGCCCTGCTGACCGATGGCCTGTCGGCTGAGCGCGAGCAAGGCATCACGATTGACGTAGCCTACCGCTACTTCGCCACCGAGCGCCGCAAATTCATCATTGGCGACGCGCCCGGCCATGAGCAGTACACCCGCAACATGGTCACGGCCGCCTCGAGCGCCGACGCCGCCGTGGTACTGGTGGACGCGACCAAGCTCGACTGGAACAAACCCTTGATGGAGTTGCTGCCGCAAACCCGCCGCCATTCGCTGCTGGTCAAGCTGCTGCGCGTGCCGTCGATCGTGTTCACGGTGAACAAGCTCGATGCCGTGCAAGACCCCACGCTGGCGTTCAACAACATCAGCGCAGCGCTGACTGCGTTTGCCGAGGCCGCGCAAATTCCGGTCAAGGCCATCGTGCCGATCTCTGCGCTGATCGGCTACAACGTGGTCGACGCGAAACCCGGCTGGTGCGGCTACCAGGGCCCGTCGCTGCTGGAACTGCTGGAACTGCTGCCGAGTGCAGCGGCAGAAACGCTTGAAGCCTTTGCCTTTCCGGTGCAGTGGGTCGAAAAATTCTCGTCCTCATCCGACACCTCCCAGGGCCGCCGTATTTTCTGGGGCCGCGTGGCCACCGGCGGCGTGCAGCCCGGCCAGACCGTGACTATTTTGCCGAGCGGGCAAACCGCCGTGGTGGCGCAGGTGCTTGACCACATCCGCCAGCCCAAATCCATTTTGGCGGGCCACAGCGCGGGCATTGTGCTGGACCGCGAAGTCGACGTGTCGCGCGGCGACTGGCTGCTGGCCGAGGGCAGCT
>NZ_JAUXNA010000164.1 GCF_030682935.1 Polaromonas sp. | reverse complement strand
AGGCGCTGGAGCAGGAACTGGCGGCATTTGTGGGCTTGCCGCGCGCGCTCTACTTTTATGCCGGTTATGCCACCAACATCGGCATCATTCCGGCGCTGGTGGGCGCCGGTGACGCGATTTTTTCGGATGCGCTCAACCACGCCTGCCTGATCGACGGCGCCCGCCTGTCACGCGCCCAGATTCACCGCTACGCGCATGCCGATCTGGCCGCGCTGGCGCATGAACTGGCGCAAAGCAGTGCGCCCCGCAAGCTGGTCATCAGCGATGCGGTGTTCAGCATGGACGGCGACAGCGCCGACATTGCCGGCTTGCTGGCGCTGTGCGAACGCCACGACGCCTTGCTGCTGCTGGACGATGCCCACGGCTTTGGCGTGCTGGGCCGGCAAGGGCGCGGCAGCCTGGCAGCGGCGGGACTCCATGGCCCCCAAGCTTCCCGCCGCGTACTCTACATGGCCACGCTGGGCAAGGCCGCCGGTGTGGCCGGGGCCTTTGTAGCCGGCGATGACGCGCTGGTGGAATGGCTGCTGCAAAAAACCCGCAGCTATATTTTTGCCACGGCCGCCCCGGCGCTGCTGGCCAGCGCCTTGCGCGCCAGCCTCAAGCTGATCGAGCAGGACGAGTGGCGGCGCACGCATTTGCAAGGCTTGATTACCCGCCTGCGCAGCGGCTTGACGGCTGGCCTGCAGGGCAGCCGCTGGCAGCTATCCGAGTCGCAGACCGCCATTCAGCCGCTGCTGATTGGCCGCAACGACGAGGCGCTGACCGTGATGGAAGGCCTGCGGCTGCGCGGTATCTGGGTGCCGGCGATTCGCCCGCCCACCGTGCCCGAAGGCACGGCCCGCCTGCGCATCGCCCTGTCGGCGGCCCATACCGAAGCCGACATTGACCTGTTGATCAACGCCCTGACCGCTTTGGCCAGGGCCGCGCGCTGAGCTCGAGTGCATCGAGGCATCAGCTAGACTCAAAAACCCCCTGACACGAAGGAAAAACCATGTCTCCCGTTGTAGAACAAACCATCACCCTGCACCGCCCCGCCGCCCCGCTGGCCCCAAAAACGGGCGCCGAACGCTGGAGCGTGGACGCGATTGAAGCGCTGTTCAACCTGCCGTTTCCCGAGCTGATGCACCAGGCGCAAACAGTGCACCGCGAGAACTTTGACCCCACGCGGGTTGAATTTGCCACGCTGCTGTCGGTCAAGACCGGCGGTTGCGCCGAGGACTGCGGCTACTGCCCGCAGGCCGCGCGCCATGACACCGGCGTGGAAGCCAGCAAGCTGATGGAGCCGGCCGAAGTGCTGGCCGCCGCCAAGCTGGCGCAGGCCGCCGGCGCCACGCGCTTTTGCATGGGCGCAGCCTGGCGCTCGCCCAAGGAGCGCGACATCGAAAAGGTCGCCGAACTGATCCGCACCGTCAAGGCGCTCGGGCTGGAAACCTGCGCCACGCTGGGCATGCTCGAAGACGGCCAGGCGCAAACACTGCAAAGCGCCGGCCTCGACTACTACAACCACAACCTGGACAGCGCGCCCGATTTTTATGGCGACATCATCAGCACGCGCCAGTACCAGGACCGACTCGACACGCTGGCACGCGTGCGCAGCGCCGGCGTCAAGGTCTGCTGCGGCGGCATTGTCGGCATGGGCGAAACCCGCCGCCAGCGCGCCGGCCTGGTGGCCGAACTGGCCAACCTCACGCCCTACCCCGAATCGGTGCCGATCAACAACCTGGTGAAGGTCGAAGGCACGCCGCTGGCCGACCAGGCCGACCTGGACCCGTTTGAGTTTGTCCGCACCATTGCGGTGGCGCGCATCACCATGCCGACGGCGCGCGTGCGCCTGTCGGCGGGCCGCCAGCAAATGGGCGACGCGGTGCAGGCGCTGTGCTTTCTGGCCGGCGCCAACTCGATCTTTTACGGCGACAAGCTGCTGGTCACCGGCAACCCGGACACCGAAGCGGATGTCAGGCTGCTGGAACGGCTGGGCATGACACGCTCGACACCGCAAGCCGCGTCATAAGCGGGGCGGGCCTCTCTTGCCTGGAGGCCTGCCCCGAACACCCGCCCAGCGGATTAAACTCCCGCTCATTCAGGAGAGTGCCCATGACTTCAGCCCATGCTGCCCCGACAGTTTCCGCGCCGCCCGCAGCCACGCCTTATGGCACACTGCCGCCGGCTTCCACACCTTCCGCACGCAAGCCCATGAGCCTGCCCCGCCTGCGCGAAATGCATGCGCAGGGCGAAAAAATCACCATGCTGACCGCCTACGACGCGACCTTTGCCGCCGTGGCCGATGCCGCCGGGGTGGAATGCATTCTGGTGGGCGACTCGCTGGGCATGGTCTGCCAGGGGCTGACCAGCACCGTCGGCGTGACGCTGGAGGCCATGCGCCACCACACCGAATGCGTGGCCAACGGCCTGCGCCGCTCGCATGGCGTGGCCTGGCTGATCGGCGACCTGCCGTTTGGCAGCTACCACGCGTCCAGAGAGCAGGCTTTGCGCAGCGCCGTTACCTTGATGCAGGCGGGCGCCCACATGGTCAAGCTGGAAGGCGGCGGCTGGACCACCGAGACCGTGCGCTTTCTGGTCGAGCGCGGCATTCCGGTCTGCGCCCACCTGGGCCTGACGCCGCAAACCGTGCATGCGCTGGGCGGCTACCGCGTGCAGGGAAAAACCGACGAATCCGCCGCCCTGCTGCGGCGTGAAGCCAGCGCACTGCAGGACGCAGGCGCGTCCATGCTGGTGCTGGAAATGGTGCCCGCTAGCGTATCGGCCGAAGTGACCGCGCTGCTGACGCACTGCCCCACCATCGGCATTGGCGCGGGCAATGGCACTGCCGGCCAGGTGCTGGTGCTGCACGACATGCTGGGCATGAACCTGGGCAAAATGCCCAAATTTGTCCGCAACTTCATGGACGGCGATGGCACCCAAAGTTCCAGCATACGCGGCGCCATGGAGGCCTATGTGCGCGCCGTGAAGGACGGCAGCTTTCCGGTCAATAGCGCCCACGCGTGGTAGCCCGCCCCCCCACCACATTCAAGGAAAAGCCATGCACATCGTTCATACCATTGCCGAACTGCGCGCGCACCTCAGCCCCTTCAGGCGCCCGGCCTTTGTGCCCACCATGGGCAACCTGCACGACGGCCACATTGCGCTGGTCAAGCAGGCCAAGCCGCTGGGCGATGTCACGGTGTCCAGCATTTTTGTGAACCGCCTGCAGTTTGCGCCGCACGAGGACTTTGACAGCTACCCGCGCACGCTGGACGCCGACGCCCAGCGACTCGAAGCGGCCGGCTGCGACGTGGTGTTTGCCCCGCGTGAAAAAGACCTGTACCCGGAACCGCAAACCTTCAAGGTGCATCCGGCCACCGACCTGAGCGACATGCTGGAAGGGCACTTCAGGCCCGGCTTTTTCATTGGCGTCAGCACCGTGGTGCTCAAGCTGTTTTCTTGCGTGTTTGCCGGCATGCCCTCGGGCGTGGCCGCCTTCGGCAAAAAAGATTACCAGCAGGTGCTGGTGGTGCGCCGCATGGTGCAGCAGTTTGCCCTGCCGATCGAGATTCTGGCCGGCGAAACCCAGCGCGCCGAAGACGGGCTGGCGCTGTCATCGCGCAACGGCTACCTCAGCCCCGCCGAGCGCCTGGAAGCCGCGCAACTGGTCCAAGCCCTGCGCGCCCTGGGCGACGCCGCCCGCGCCGCCGCCCTGCCCGATCTGCCCGCACTGGAAGCGCAGGCCATGCAGGCCCTGGCCCGGCGCGGCTGGAAACCCGACTACCTGACGGTGCGCCGCCGCAGCGACCTGCAGCCGCCGCAAGGCCCGCTGGCAGAGCTTCCCCTGGTGGTGCTGGGCGCTGCCAAACTGGGCAACACCCGGCTGATTGACAACCTGGAAATTTGACCCCTAAAAAGCCTGGGCCAAGCTCCGGGGCAAGCTGGGCTTTATAGGGGGTCTGCGCCTGGCCTTGCCCCTGGGGTATAAACCGTCTCAATACATTGCAGCCGCTTTCAAGGAACTCCACCATGGCCATTTCGCACGCCGCATCGGGGCAACTCGTGGACGTTCAGCCGCTGGCAGACCAGCTCGCCGAGGCCCGTACCACGGCCCTGTTCAAAACCGACACACTCGAAGTCATGCGGCTGGTCATGCCTGCGCATAAAACCATGCCCTCGCACCAGGTCAAGGGTGACATCACGATTCA
The DNA here is from genome assembly GCF_030682935.1 of Polaromonas sp. Lineage (GTDB taxonomy): Bacteria > Pseudomonadota > Gammaproteobacteria > Burkholderiales > Burkholderiaceae_C > Polaromonas. Next base: position 2,398 of record NZ_JAUXNA010000164.1, on the reverse strand, counting down.
CTGCCTGGAAGGCGAGATTGATCTGATGGCGCACGGCAAGACCCAGCGCATGAAAGCAGGCCAGCTGACCTGGCTGGCGGGCGGCGTGGACCATGCCTTGACGGCGGTGCAGGACTCGTCGCTGCTGGTGACGCTGGTGCTGCAAAAGTAGCGCCCAGCAGAGCGCAGCGGGGCTATCGGTTTTCCCCGCCCTGTCGACCTGAATTCATGATTATTTAAGCCTCTAGCCCAATTAACACGGGAGCTACCAGCTATTTATTCAATAGCAGATAAGCGCCGAATCAGGCTTGCTCGGTCGCCGGCTCACGCTCCATCAGCAGCGCCACCGCCTCGGCGGGCTGGAGTTTTCCGTCCAGCAGTGCCACCACGCTCTGCGCGATCGGCATGTCCACCCCCAGGCTGGCTGCGCGCTGCACCACGGTGCGGGCACAGTAAACGCCTTCGGCCACATGACCGAGCGACTGGACCGCCTCGGCCAGGGTGTTGCCCTGCGCGAGCAGCAAACCCACCTTGCGGTTGCGGCTGAGGTCACCGGTGGCGGTCAGCACCAGGTCGCCCAGCCCGGACAAGCCCGTGAAGGTTTCGGCGCGGGCGCCCAGCGCGACGCCCAGACGTGTCATTTCCGCCAGTCCGCGCGTGATCAGTGCAGCGCGGGCATTGAGTCCGAGCGCCAGGCCATCACACAGCCCGGTGGCAATGGCCAGCACGTTCTTGACGGCGCCGCCGACTTCGACGCCGATGATGTCGTCGTTGGCATACACGCGCAGGGTCGGGCCATGAAACGCGGCCACCAGCGCATCGCGCACCTCGGCGTGTTCGCTGGCGGCCACCAGGGCCGTTGGCTGGCCGCGCGCCACTTCGAGCGCAAAACTCGGGCCGCTGAGCACGCCGACCCTCAAATCAGGCGCTACCTGGGCCCGTATCTCGTGGACCATCAACCCGAATGGGGCGGATGACGAGGTGGACGCGAGCGGCGCTTCAAAGCCTTTGCTGAGCCAGGCGACCGGCACGGTGGCGTGCTGCAGGCGCTGCAGCATGTCGCGCGCGGCTGAAACCGGCGTGGCCATGATGATGAGGTCTTGTCCGTTGAGCGCCTGGGCCAGCGAAGCATCGCTGCCGCCTTGCACCCGCAAGGCTTCAGGGAAGGCAATGCCCGGCAGGTAGCGGGCGTTGGTGCGCTCGGCTTGCATGGCGTGGACCCGTGCCGCATCGCGCGCCCACAGGGTGACCTGATGCTTGCTGGGCGCGCTGATGGCGGCAACGCCATCAGCACCCCCAATGCCTTGGGCGCGCGAGGCACTGACGGCCAGTGCCGTGCCCCAGGCGCCCGCGCCAATCACGAGTATTTTCATAACTGCAATCCGTCAGGGACAGACGGCACCTTGACGGCCCTCAAACAATGATCTGGGGTGGCACCAGCGCTGCGGCAGCGGCTTCAGTCTGCTGCTGCTCGTACATGGCCTGGAAGTTGATCTCGGCCATGTGCACCGGCGGGAAACCGCCGCGCTGGATGATGTCGGCCACATTGCTGCGCAGGTAGGGATACACGATCTGCGGGCAGGCAATGCCCAGGATGGCACCAAGCTGCTCGGTCTGCATGTTGCGGATTTCAAAAATTCCGGCCTGCTTGGCCTCGACCATGAACACCGTCTTGTCGCCGATCTGGGTGTGCACGGTGGCCGTCACGGTGACCTCGAACAGGCCTTCCGCCACGGGCGAGGCGTCAACACCGAGCTGGATGTCCACGCCGGGTTGCTCCTGGTTCAGCAAGATTTCCGGCGAATTGGGTTGCTCCAGCGACAAATCCTTGAGGTAGACGCGCTGGATCTGGAATACGGGGTCAAGATTGGCTTCGGCCATGGTGCTCTTTCGGGGGTTCTTGAAAAATTGAAATGAATCGCAAAGCCGGCCGCGCGCAAAAGCACGCGGGGGCTGAAAATACATTATCTCAGGGCCGCAAGTCGGTCTGTCGCCTGGACTCAGGCATTGAGCAGCGGCATCAGGCCGCTGCGGCCATCGAGCGCGACCAGGTCATCACAGCCGCCAACGTGCGTTGATCCGATGAAAATCTGCGGCACGGAGCGCCGGCCCGTGATCTCCATCATTTTCTGGCGCTCACCGGGCACCATGTCGACCCGGATTTCGTCAAGTTCGGTGACACCGCGCTCCTTGAGCAGCTGTTTGGCCTGAATGCAATAAGGACAGGTGCCGGTGGTGTAGATTTTGACGTTTTGCATGCTTTCTCCGGAAGGTGCTGGCAGGAGCCAGGCGCAGGAAGTAAAAAAAATCAGGGTCAGCCCGGAAATTAACCGGGTTGCCACCCTGAAGCGGTCTTGCCGACAGCAACTTTCAGCCTTGTCAGGCTTTTTCAACCGGGAGGTTAGCGTCTTTCCATGCT
>NZ_JAUXNA010000159.1 GCF_030682935.1 Polaromonas sp. | reverse complement strand
CACGAAAACGCCTCCACCTCGCCGGCGCGCCACCCGGTGCGTGCGCTGGTGCTGCTGCCTACCCGCGAGTTGGCGGTCCAGGTGGCCGAACAGGTCAAGCTCTACGCCAAGTACACCAACCTCAACAGTGCAGTGGTGTTTGGCGGCATGGACATGAAGCCGCAAACGCTGGAACTCAAAAAAGGCGTTGAAGTGCTGGTCGCCACGCCAGGCCGCCTGCTGGACCACATTGAAGCCAAAAACACCGTGCTCAACCAGGTCGAGTACGTGGTGCTCGATGAAGCCGACCGCATGCTCGACATCGGCTTTTTGCCCGACCTGCAGCGCATCCTGAGCTACCTGCCCAAGCAGCGCATCACGCTCTTGTTTTCAGCGACTTTTTCGCCCGAAATCAAACGCCTCGCGTCCAGCTACCTGCAAGACCCGGTCACCATTGAAGTGGCGCGGTCCAACGCCGCCGCTTCCACGGTCGAGCAGCATTTCTACAGCGTCAGCGCCGACGACAAGCGCCGGGCGCTGCACCAGATCCTCAAGGCACGCGGCATGAAGCAGGCGTTTGTATTCGTGAACAGCAAGCTCGGCTGCGCCCGCCTGGCCCGCTCGCTCGAACGCGAAGGCCTCAAAACCACCGCACTGCACGGCGACAAAAGCCAGGACGAACGCCTGAAAGCGCTGGAAGCCTTCAAAAGCGGCGAGGTCGACCTGCTCGTCTGCACCGACGTGGCCGCCCGCGGCCTGGACATCAAGGACGTGCCCGCGGTGTTCAACTTCGACGTGCCCTTCAATGCCGAAGACTACGTGCACCGCATTGGCCGCACTGGCCGCGCCGGCGCCTCGGGTCTGGCTGTGAGCTTTGCCGCCAGCAGCGACGCCCGCCTGGTCGCCGACATTGAAAAGCTGCTGAACACCAAAATCGAACTTGAGCCCCTCGAGTTTGACGAAGACCGCCCCCGTATCGCCGAACAGGGCCGCATCAACGACGGTCGCCGCATGTACCGCGAGGCCGAGGGCGGCACCGAAGGCAGCGCTGTGCGCGAGCCGCGTGACGCACGCCCAGCGCGTGAGCGCCGCGAATACACACCGCATCGCCCGCCGGCCGCGTCACGCGATCCGTTTTTTGACAAACCCTACGAGCCCAAGGCAGACAGCCCAGTGCAACCCGCCTGGGAAGCCGACGCCAAGGCCGGCCCGGCGCGCAGCGGTGTCTCTGCCAACATCAAGGCCCGCAAAAAAGTGGCGGCGCTGTTCAAGGCCAGCACCTAAGCCCGTTTTCTTTCAGCGCCCGGTTTTTCGGGACTGGTTTGTTCTGTGTGGATCGTCGGCGCGAACCTACGACTTGTCGCAGCGCCGTCTGGTGCCCGCGCGACCGCAGCTTTATTAAGCTGCAGACATGATGGAAAAACTCGTCCGGGGTCTTCAGGCCTTGCTGGCCCTCGGGCTTTCAGCTTTCCAGTTTCTCTACCGCCCGTGGCGGCGCGCCATCGACTGCTGGGTAGACGCCGACGGCCTGCGCATGAGCGCGGCCATGTCTTTTTACGGCATTCTCAGTCTGGCCCCCTTGCTGGTCTTGCTGGTGGCCATTTTGGGCTGGTGGCTGGACCGCAGCTACATTGAAGCCAGCCTGGTCGAGCAGATCCGCAGCGTGATTGGCGCGCAAGGGGCGCAGGCGGTCCAGCAGGCGCTGTCGAGTGCCAGAAAGCCCTCGGAAGGCATCACCGCCTCCCTGTTTGCCTTTGCGCTGCTGCTGTTTGGCGCCACCGGCGTGTTTGCCGAGTTGCAAGACGCGTTCGAGCGCGTGTGGCGCCAGGGTAGCGGTGAGGCGCCCCGGCAAAAATGGTGGTACAGCGCATCGCTGCGCCTGCGTGGTGTCGCCTACATTTTGGCGCTGGGCTTTTTGCTCCTGGTGTCGCTGGTGATCTCCACGTTTCTAAGCCTGCTGTCGGGCTGGGCCGGCACCTACTTGCCCTTCGAAAAAATCGCCTGGGTCATCAACGAACTGGTGCTGTTAGGTTTCAGCGTCGCCCTGTTCGTGGCTCTCATGAACATGAGCACCGGCCCCAAACCCGCCTTGCGCTATCTCGTCATGGGCTCCGCAGCCGGTGCCATTTTGTTTGAAGTCGGCAAATACCTCATGGTCATTTACCTGTCCACCGCAGCCGTCGTGTCGGCTTACGGCGCGGCCGGCTCGCTGGTCGTCATGCTGATGTGGATTTACTTTTCCTCCGCCGTGCTCCTGCTGTCGGCCAGTGTGGCGCGTGCCTGGTCGGACGAGGCAGCCATTCGTGCGGCCCGGCTGGGTGCCAAGCCCGTTGCACCGCCTCCGCCTGTATCGGTTCAGTTGTCTTGATTGGGTTTTTTTCGGCTCCAGGTGCGTCGCGGTCAGTCTGAATTATTGGTAGCGGGTTGGCTTTGCGGGGTTGGGCTGGCCGGGAGTCGCCCGGCATGCGACTCACTTTCTTTGCTTCGCCAAAGAAAGTAAGCAAAGAAAGGCGACCCTACTGTCTGCGACCCTTCGCTGCGCTACGGGCACCTTGCGGTGCTCGCTTCAGGCGGGGTCCGCG
>NZ_JAUXNA010000141.1 GCF_030682935.1 Polaromonas sp. | reverse complement strand
CGTCGCCAAGCAACCCGCGTTTCTCTTGCTGTTATTTGGGTGGCCGCTGCTGCGCTGTCAGGCTGCGCCATGATAGACCGCCAATCCAGTCTGGTGGCCTTCACGACCCAGCTGCGCGCCGGCAACGAGGTGCCGCCCAACGCCAGCCAGGGTAGCGGCTCGGTGGACGCGGTACTCAACAAGGACACCAACCTGTTTCGCTGGAAGGTCAACTACACCGGCTTGACGGGACCCGCCACAGCCGCCCACTTTCATGGCCCGGCTGCCGTGGGGGCAAACGCCGGCGTGGCCTTGGCATGGCCGAGCCCCATTCGCAGTCCCCTGGAAGGCCGTGCCACGCTGACGCAGGCGCAAGCTGCAGACCTGCTGGCGGGTCGCTGGTATGCCAACATCCACACGGCAGCCCATCCGGCGGGCGAAGTGCGCGGCCAGATGACGCCGCGCTATTGAGCCAGATTCGGGCGTCATGTCGGGCATTCAGCGCGCCAAGAGCCCCTTCCCGGTACGTGGGCCAGCTTAAAACCTTAAAATCGCGGGTTAACTTTCAACTGCTGGCACTACCGCAAGGTGATTTTGCGCAGTTTCTACCGATCGCCCCATGAACGCCCCCGTCGACGTCTCCTTTTTCGCGCGCTCCGCCAAGCCCCTGACCAGTTACCGCAAGTACTGGGCGGCCCGCTTTGGAACGGCCAAGTTTCTGCCCACCAGCCGGGCTGAAATGGACGCACTTGGCTGGGACAGCTGCGACGTCATCATCGTGACCGGCGACGCCTACGTTGACCACCCGAGTTTCGGCATGGCGGTGATTGGCCGCATGCTGGAGGCGCAGGGCTTTCGCGTCGGCATCATTGCGCAGCCCGACTGGCAAAGCGCCGAGCCCTTCAAGGTGCTGGGCAAGCCCAACCTGTTCTATGGTGTGGCCGCCGGCAACATGGACTCGATGATCAACCGCTACACGGCGGACCGCAAGATCCGCAGCGACGACGCCTACACGCCCGGCGACATCGGCGGCAAGCGCCCC
>NZ_JAUXNA010000136.1 GCF_030682935.1 Polaromonas sp. | reverse complement strand
CCCGCCGCCCAGCGATTGGGCTTGCTCGTAACCGAGTTTTTTGGCGATGGCGACGGCGCGGCTGGAACGCATGCCGCTGGCGCACACCAGAATCACCGGCAAGGCCTTGTTTTTCACAACGCCCGGGAGCCGGGATTCCAGCTCGCCCAGCGGTATGTGTTTTGCGCCCACCACATGGCCAGCGGCAAATTCCTCTGCGCTGCACACATCCACCACCACGGCTTTTTCACGGTTGATCAGCTGCACCGCGCCGCTGGCCGTCAGTGTGCCAGCGCTCATGCCGCCTGCAATCATGGGCCAAACCAGCATGCCGCCAGAAGCCAGTGCGACGGAAATCAGCATCCAGTTATCGATCAGAAATTTCACTTTGAACCTTTTGTGTGTTTTATGCCTAATCCGTGATTTTAGAATAGAGGCAGAAGCCGGCCTGCTGGCGGCCTTTTATCGCTCACTCCCATTTATCAACTCTCCCACACCATGTACAAACTTGTGCTCATCCGCCACGGCGAATCGACCTGGAATCTTGACAACCAATTCACGGGCTGGACCGATGTCGACCTGACGGAAACCGGTGTCGCGCAGGCCAAAACCGCCGGAAAGCTCCTGAAGGAAGAAGGCTATGACTTTGACCTGGCCTACACCAGCGTGCTTAAACGCGCCACCCGCACGCTCTGGCATGTGCTGGACGAAATGGACAAGACCTGGCTGCCTGTCGTGCACAGCTGGCGGCTCAACGAGCGGCATTACGGCGCCTTGCAGGGCCTGAACAAGGCCGAGACCGCCAGAAAATATGGTGACGAGCAGGTGCTGGTCTGGCGCCGCAGCTACGACACGCCGCCGCCGCCCCTGAGCGCCGAAGATGAACGCTGCGAGCGCGGTGACCCGCGCTACGCCAAGCTGCCGCCCGAACAGGTGCCCCTGACCGAATGCCTCAAGGACACGGTGGAGCGCGTCCTGCCATTCTGGAATGAGTCCATGGCGCCTGCCATCAAGGCCGGCAAGCGCATCGTGGTGGTGGCCCATGGCAACTCGATACGCGCGCTGGTGAAACACCTGGACAAGATATCGGATGACGACATCGTGGGGCTCAATATCCCCAACGGCATCCCGCTGGTGTATGAACTGGACGCAGACCTCAAGCCGCTGCGCCACTACTACCTGGGCGACAGCGAAGCCGCTGCCAAAGCCGCCGCAGCCGTGGGCGCACAGGGCAAGGCCTGAGCCCCCGCCAACCCTGGCGCCATTATTTTTTGTAAAAGTCTTGTAAAACTGCCAAATAAACCGGCAGTTTCGAGCCTTTTACGGCACTGCATGGCGCTGCTGACGGAACTGTAGAGCGGGGCCTTTGTCCAAGGTGTATATTGCTTCAGTTCTGAAGGAGCAAAGGTTCCTCAACAGACTTATGAAGGTATTTTTATGGGTCAAAAGCTCAAAGCGGCAGGCTGGATTTCAATTGGCGTTGTGGCAGGCGCACTCACCACGGTACAACTGCAAGCCATCGCGCGCGGCGGGCTCACGCCTTTGCCGCTGGAAGAGCTGCAACAACTCGCTGCGGTTTTCGGGATGGTCAAATCAGACTATGTCGAGCCGGTTGACGAGAAAAAACTCATCACCGACGCCATCTCCGGCATGGTGGCCAGCTTGGACCCGCATTCGGTCTATTTCGACAAAAAGTCGTACAAGGAATTCCGGGAAGGCACCAGTGGTCGCTTCGTCGGCGTCGGCATAGAGATCAGCCAGGAAGACGGGCTGGTCAAGGTGGTGTCTCCGATTGAAGGCTCACCGGCCGACCGGGCGGGCCTGAAACCCAACGACCTGATCACCCGGATTGATGACGCGGCCGTCAAGGGCATGAGCCTGAACGACGCCGTCAAGAAAATGCGCGGCGAGCCCCAAACCAAGGTGCGGCTCACCATTTTCCGCAAGGACGAAAACCGCACGTTCCCCGTCACCATCACCCGGGAAGAAATTCGCACCCAGTCGGTGCGCAGCAAGGTGGTTGAGCCCGGCTACGCCTGGATTCGCCTGAGCCAGTTTCAGGAACGCACGGTGGACGATTTCGTCACCAAGATGGAGCAGATTTACAAGCAGGAGCCCAATCTCAAGGGCCTGGTACTGGACTTGCGCAACGACCCCGGTGGTTTGCTGGATGCCGCCGTTGCCGTATCGGCCGCCTTCCTGCCCGAAAACGTCACCGTGGTGTCGACCAACGGCCAGCTGGCCGAAAGCAAATTCACCTACAAGGCGTCGCCCGAGTTTTACCAGCGCCGCAACGGCGCCGACCCCCTCAAGCGCCTGCCTGCAGCGCTCAAGAGCGTGCCGCTGGTGGTGCTGGTGAATGAAGGTTCCGCCTCGGCCAGCGAGATTGTGGCGGGCGCCCTGCAAGACTACAAGCGCGCCACCATCATGGGCACCCAGACCTTCGGCAAAGGCTCGGTCCAGACCGTGCGTCCGCTGGGTCCGGACACCGGCATCAAGCTGACCACTGCGCGCTACTACACGCCGAGCGGCAAGTCGATTCAGGCACGCGGCATCGTTCCCGATGTGATGGTGGACGAGACTGCCGAGGGCAGCCCGTTTGCCGCATTGCGCACCCGCGAAGCCGACCTTGAAAAACACCTGGGCAGCGGCCAGGGCGCTGAAGTCAAGGACGAGGGCCGGGAAAAAGCCCGCGAGCAAGCCCTGAAACGGCTGGAAGAAGAAGCCAAGAAGACGCCCGAACAGCGCCGGCCGCCCGAACTGGGCAGCGACAAGGACTTCCAGCTGGCGCAAGCCATCAACCAGCTCAAGGGTCGCCCTGTGTTGGTCAGCAAGACCGCCGTGGTCGAACCTAAAAACGAGAAAAAAGAAAACTAGGCCCAAACGGCGAATCAGGCCCCCAACAGGCTCAGGCCGGCTTGCGTCATCGCACCAAGCCGGCCTTTGTATGTGTCCTTCCCAATTCCCTTTTCTTATTCATGAACGACGACCAGCTTCTCCGCTATTCCCGGCACATCCTGCTTGACGAAATAAGCATTGAAGGCCAGGAAAAGCTCCTGTCTTCCCATGTGCTGATGGTGGGTGCGGGGGGACTGGGCTCGCCGGTGGCCTTGTACCTGGGCAGTGCCGGCGTTGGCCGCATCACGGTCGTCGACCATGACCGGGTGGATGCCACCAACCTGCAGCGGCAAATCGCCCACACGCTGGCACGCATCGGTCAGTTCAAGGCCACCTCCGTGGTGCAGTCCATTGCCGCCATCAACCCGGATGTCAAGGTGATTCCGGTCACCGAACGGGCCGATGATGCGCTGCTCGACAAGCTGGTCCGCGAGGCCGACCTGGTGCTGGACTGCACCGACAACTTCGCGACCCGCCACGCCATCAACCGCGCCTGCGTCCATCACCGCAAGCCGCTGGTGTCGGGGGCCGCCATACGCTTTGACGGGCAAGTCGCCGTTTATGACCCGCGGGACGATCTGTCGCCGTGCTATGCCTGCGTGTTTCCGGAATCGGACTGGCTCGAAGAAACCCGCTGCGCCACCATGGGTGTGTTTGCGCCCCTGGTCGGCATCGTGGGCACGGTACAGGCCGCTGAGGCCCTGAAACTGCTGTGCGAGGTGGGGCAGCCGCTGACCGGGCGACTGCTGATGCTCGATGGCCGCAGCATGGCGTGGAACGAGATGAAGCTGGCGCGCAACCCCGCATGCACCGTCTGCGGTGGCCATTGAACGCTCTGGTGAAGCTCCGCCAGTACCCGCAGAGCCCCTTGGCTTATCGGGTGCCCGCTGCGGGCTTGGCGGCTTGCGCCAGCACCGCCTGACAATCCGCGTCCTGACCCGGACCGGTTTCTATAGTGGCAGCCAGCGCCAGCAAGGGGTTGATCGCCGCCAGAAGCAGGGCGATGCCGGCCCGACCCGCCAGTGCCGCCTTGTCCGGACTGGCTGAGGGCGCGGCAAAGGTACCGCCAATACGCAGCGGCGACCGCAGACTCAAAATACTCCGGTCCTTGGGCGCGGGTTCCAAAATAATATCCAGGGTTTCATGGGCCAGACTCACCTGGCCCCGGCCATTGATCACCGTATCGCTGGTGTCCAGCACGATGGCCCGGCTAACCATCAAACCCTGCTTCACGTCAAAGGCCGCGGCGGCGCAGCGCAGCTGCACCGTGCGGTCACCGCGCACCAAAAACTTGATGATTTCCCCTCCGTCAAGGCCCATGTATTCGAGCAGGATGTTGCTGATTTCACCCTTGCCCATCAGGACGGCCACATTCCCGGAGGCCGACCCCAGCATTTGCGCGGCAGAATTACCCCGCCCTGTCAGGTCGAACTGTCCGGTGATTTTTCCAAGACTGCTTTTGGTCGTCTCCACTGCAGGAAGCAACTGATTCAACTGCAATCCGCGCACATCCAGACGAGTGCTAAAGGCGGCGGGCACCACGTTGGCGTCGATGTGAATGCGTCCAGCCACAGTCCCCCCGGCAACCCCCAGGGAAACGGGATCCAGCTGCAAGACCCCTGCCATCAGCTTGACGTGAACACTGCCCTTGTCCAGCGGCAATACCTGCACATGCCGGATATCAGCAGCGGCATAAGTCACGTCGGCATTCATGGCCTTGAGTCTGGCCACGTCCAGGGTCGCCACGGGCAGCACCTTGCGCGAAGCCGCCGCAGCGCCAGGGCTAGAACTGCCGGAGGGCGCCAGACCGATCACCGCTCCCAGATCGGCAAAATCAAGCAACTTCGACGCCACCTTGCCAGTCAACATCGGCACCGCAGCCGTCTGATCAAAACTCAGGGCGCCACTGAGATCCGACTTGCCCAGCACCCCCTGAATCTGGCTGGCGGCCCATACCTTGCCGTTCTTGACCAACTTGCCGCGAAGCTTGTAGGGCGGCGTGGAAGGCAGCACGACGCCCAGCAGTCTGTACAGCTCTTCAAGGTTTCGCCCCTGGAGATCAAACGTGGCGTCAACGCTGGCGAACTCTGCAAGATTGGTAATCAAACCCTTGGCCTTGAGGCGCGTTCTTCCCGCCACGGCATTCACTTCGACAGGAAAAGGGGCCTGGATATTCTGATTCAGTTGCAGCACGCCACCGCTTCGTCCCTCGGCGCTAAACGCCTCATTTTTCCATTGCCCCGCAGCCTCGAATCGCAAAGGGAGCTGAGCAGTGGCCTCCTCGGCAAGGGTAAATTGAGCGGTGATATTTGCGCCTAGCGCCGCTGCCCGGTACTGGACGGTGCCCTTGTCAACCCGCAAGGCTCCGATCTTCGGGACAGCGCTTGTGTCGGACGTGTCGCGCGACAGCGCCCAAGTGCGGCGCCCATCCGGCTCAATCTGCAGGCCAATTTTCGCTTCGGTCAGCACAATCCGGGGTAACACCAGCTTGCCCAACAACAGGGGGAGCAGCTCGATATCGAATTCGGCAACGCTCGCCTTGAGCAGGTAAGGCTCGCTGGCCCACTCGGGGTTGGCAAATTCCACGCCCTCCGCCCGGACCGTGCTCGTCAGGCCCGGGTGCACCGTCAGGTGTTGCGTAATTTCAAAGCGACGCCCCAGCTGCTCCGACACGTAACGATTGATCGGCTCGCGCAATGAGTCCCACGGGAAAAAATATAGGCCGAGCGTCAAAGCGATGAACGAAGCGACAATGCCGGCAAGCCATTTCCTGGTAGTAACAGATTGAAACAAGGTATTATTCATGCGTTAGAGTGGGTTGCGGCCAGCCTCAGGAAATGCGAAATGCTTTTTGTCGCGGCGACCGACAGTGCGCCAACAACGAGAGTCAATAAACAGGTACGGGCACTGACTTGCAGATATTCGACTATCGAACAAATAGGCGATCAAAAACAGTCAGCAAGCGCCATGAAACGCTGTGGGCATGTACCTACAGCCTTTTGTAGCGTGCGCGTAGGAAACCGCCTACGAAAATAAGCTCGTGTCACTGGCACAATCAACTTGCGGCAAAAGATACATTAAGAAATGGGGCAGGATGGGATTCTCAGACTCTTGCCAGCAGCACCTGGCGTGTCTTTCGAAATGGTCCGAAATCCCTGGCGTCGTTACTTAGGCAAGAGCAGTGAGACTTAAAACTTATATCGTCGAAGACAACCCTACCATTCGTGAGAACCTGATCGGAACGCTTGAAGAATTGGCATGTATCAACGCGGTGGGAAGTGCGGAAACCGAGAACGAGGGCAAAGCTTGGCTTGCCGAAAACCGGGATGAATGGGATTTGGCGATCGTCGATTTGTTTCTCAAACAGGGAAGCGGACTGGGCGTACTCGCCTCTTGCCGGGACCGTCCATCCCGGCAAAAGGTGGTGGTGCTCAGCAATTACGCCACGGCGGACATTCGCCAGCGTTGCGCACAACTGGGCGTCGACGCAGTTTTCGACAAATCAAACGAAATTGACGCCCTGGTGGACTACTGCATCCAGCAAAGCGGCCCTTCCGCTTGAAATCAGTCAATCAACTTGTTCTTGAGCGCGTAATAGGTGAGGTCACTGTTGGACGAAAGACTCATTTTTTCCATCACCCGGGTGCGGTAGGTGCTCACGGTCTTCACGCTCAGGGAAAGCGCTTTTGCAATGTCGCCCGCCGTCTCCCCTTTGGCCAGCTTGAGAAACACCTGGAACTCCCGCTCCGACAGTTGCTCGTGGGCCGCCATGTCCTTGGGCCGGTTCAGTTGTTGCGCCAGCAACTCTGCCACTGCCGGCGTGATGTAGCGTTTGCCAAGCGAAATCACACGGATCGCATCAACAATTTCCGACGGGTCGCATTCCTTGTTAAGGTAGCCGCTGGCGCCCTGACGAATCAGGTTGACCGCATAGTGCTCCTCGGGGTAGCCGCTCAAAATCAGGATGCCCACATCGGGCGCTTTGGCGCGGATCATGGCCAAGGCGTCGATCCCGCTCTGGCCGGGCATGGACAGATCCATGACCAGGATGTCCAGCTCGACATTGCGAACCAGGTCAATGGCCTCGCGGCCACTGCCGGCTTCGCCGACGACTCGCAAGTCCACCTGGTCCGAAAAAAACTGCCTGAGTCCCGTACGCACAATGGCATGGTCATCCACAATTCCGATTTTTATCATGTCGCTGTCTTTCTTTAATGCCTGCGCAAAGCGGCCATCCAATGAAGCAAGAGGGCCGGGTCCGGACATCCTCATTGATTTTCAGCGCCCATTATTGTCGAATTATTCACTGAAATACTGAATGGAGTTTGTCGTGAAACGATTTGCAATCACCAAAATGGCCATCAGCCTGCCCCTGGCGGTGCTGGCTGCAGCCCTGCTCATATTTATCAACGAGGCGAGTTTTCAGCGCTCTACGGCGGCTGCAGCCAACATTGAGGAGGCGCAACAAACCCGCGGGGCCATCAATAAATTGCTGCAGCACGTGCTGGACGCCGAAACCGGACAACGGGGGTATTTACTGACCGGCGATCCGCGCTATCTGGAGCCCTACGACACAGCCATGGCGGATCTTCACCAGAACCTGGGCATCCTGCGTCAGCTGTTCGCCCCCTATGAAGATCAACTCTCAGAGTTTGGCGTCATGTCGGAGCATGTTTCGCGCAAGCTGGCCGAGATGGACCTGAGCGTGCGCATGCGAAAGGAAGGCAATGAGGACGCCTGGAAATTCATACTGACCACCGATGTCGGCAAGGTGCACATGGACGCCATTCGTGCGCAGTCTGCCAGGCTGACGGCCAGCAGCATCAGAAAAATGGAGTCGGGCCAGGCCCAGATCAAGAAGACTTTGCTGCTGTCCCGCATCGGCATTGCCACCATGGCGCTGGCCGGGCTGCTGGCTTTTTACATGTACCTGCAGCAAACCAAGGCCCTGCTGACCGCTGGCAAACGCGAGCAGGTATCGCTGCAGCGTGAGCGCGATATGCTGGAATCCCAGGTGCGCGAGCGCACTGCCAGCCTCGCCAAGCTGGCCACTCATCTGCAAAATGTGCGGGAGGATGAGCGCGGTCATCTGGCACGTGAACTGCACGACGAGTTGGGCTCGCTGCTGACGTCCGCCAAACTGGATGTCGCCCGGCTGAAGTCGCGACTGGCCGGCAACGTGCCAGAAGCGACAGAACGCCTGGCGCATCTGACCAGCACGCTGAACAGCGGCATTGCCCTGGCGCGCCGCATTGTCGAGGATTTACGCCCCTCCTCGCTTTCCCACCTCGGGCTGGTGGCTTCGCTTGAAATTTTGGCCCGGGAATTTCAGGAACGCTCCGAGCTCACCATCACCACCGACCTGGAGCACGTCGAATTAGGCGGGGCCGCGCAACTGACCGTTTACAGGCTGGTCCAGGAGTCACTGACCAACATCGGCAAGTATGCCGAGGCCAAGCAGGCAGAGATCAGCCTTCACAGCTTTGACGGCTACATCACCGTTGAGGTCAGGGACAACGGCAAGGGCTTCAAGCTGGACAGCGTGGGGCCGACCAGTCACGGTCTTGCAGGCATGCGCCACCGCGTTGAAGCCGCCGGGGGCCGGCTGACCGTGACGAGCAGTGACGGCCGCGGCACGCGGATTTCTGCCGTTCTGCCCCGGGCCAGCTGAGCTTGCGCAGCGTTGCAGCGGCTTCGCCATTCCGCCTGAAACTGCATATGCGTAACAAACTGTCAGCCGTCTCCTACAGTGCATCCACCCTGGAACTGACAGCGGCACACGCTCGCAGCCGATGAGAAAAAATCAGCTTCTTTCTTAAGCTAGTTGCAGGCGTTTCAAAAGAAGCCCCGCCAAGCCAAAGCAAGGAGATTGAGATGCTGCACTATTCCGTCGTTTTTCTGGTGATCGCACTGATCGCCGCCGTATTCGGTTTTGGTGGCATTGCAGCAGGTGCGGTGGAGATCGCGAAGATCCTTTTTTTCATCTTCGCGATCATGGCCATCGTGGGCTTTGTAGTCAGCGTGCTCAAAAAGAAATGACGTCCGCCATTGCAAATACTCAAACCCGCGCAGCACCGTTTCGCTACCCAGCGCGCCTCATTCTGAAACTCAAACGCATCAAGGACCCGAAATGAACACCAACAACGCCTCCAAAATTGCCCAAGAAACGCTGCCAGCCATGCGCCGTGCATCCGATGACTTGCTGCAGACCGCAGAAAAAGCCGGTTATTCGACCCGCAGCTACGCCAACGAAGCCCTCGACAAAGCCGAACACACCATGCGCGAGCTGCGCGGCAACATTGACCCGGTTGTCGACATGCTGGCGTCCAAGGCGCAAAAGCTGGCGCGCCACAGTCTTGACCTGGCCGCAGAGGCCAAAGACCGCGCCGAGCATTCCCTCAAGCGGGCAGCAGGCGTGACCACACGCTATGTGGCGGAGCAACCCCTGCGTTCCGTTCTGATTGCAGCAGCCGTTGGCGCTGCAGTGGCCCTGATTATTTCCTCGGCCCGCCATCGCGATCAAAACCGTCACTAAAAGCAAACGTCGATTGAACTGCTCTTGATTTTCCAGACTGATCGCTGACCCTCAACACACGCCCTACTCATGCTGCATCCGCTTTTTTCAACGCTTGTACAGAGACCCGATTTGGTCGTAGACCATCTCTCGGCTTATGCCGCGTTATTTCATGACGAAGCCTCCGCCGCAGCTTCAGCGTTATTGACGCGCGCTGTGGCCTGGGTGCTGGTGGCGCTATCGGCCGTCGTATTTTTGGGCCTGGCAGGCACGGCCCTGATGCTGGGCCTGCTTCAAAACCAGTTCCATTGGGGTTTGGTTGCAGTGCCGGGCTTTGCCTTGGGATTGTTGGCAATTACTCTCTTTATGGCGAGAAAACCGCTGGAGCGCGAGCGTTTTACCGAGTTGAAGGCGCAGATGGACAGCGACAAGCGGGCACTGCGCTCGGTTGCCTGAAGGAATGCCGGCATGAACGCCCTCATTGCACCGACGCCGCAAGAACGGCTGGCGAACAGCCGCAAGGCCATTCTCAGGCACATGACGCGGGACCGCCAAAGCCTGGAAGACCAAGTCGGCCATGACGCCAACGAACTGACGCAGTCCCGCGCAGCTTCTGGTGGAAAGTGGCGTGTATTCAAACACGCCATGCGGGCCTGGTGGCAGCACCACCCTGTGAATGTGGCGCTGGATATGGCCAAGCCCGTCATCGGCCGCTATGCCGAAGAGCAGCCCTTCAAACTCCTGGCCATTGCGGCCGGTGTCGGCGCTGCGACGGTCGTGCTCCGGCCGTGGCGCCTGGTTTCGCTGGGCGGGCTGCTGCTGGCAACCCTCAAGTCATCCGAGCTTTCAAACGTTGTGCTGTCGGTGCTTTACAGCGCCCCGCGCGATTCCGAACCACCACAGGAAACACCATGAATACCAAAAATAATTCTTCCGCCGCGTTGACGCTTGATGAGGCCGGCCTCAGTGCAGCCCGGAAAAGCCTGAGCGATGGCGCCATCACCCCGGCCTATGGACCGCACCGCGATGCGATCGTAAAACTCCTCAACGATGCGTTGGCCACTGAACTGGTCTGCGTACTGCGTTACAAACGCCACTACTTCATGGCCAGCGGCGTCTCGTCGCCCAGGATTGCCGAGGAATTTCTGGTGCATGCCAATGAGGAATCTGCACACGCCGACCGCATTGCCCGGCGAATTGTGCAACTGGGCGGAGAACCCGATTTCTCGCCGGACACCTTGCTGCAACGCAGCCACGCCGACTATGACGCGTCGAACGACCTGCAGACCATGGTGCGGGTCAACCTGATCGCCGAGCGGATTGCGGTTGAAGCCTACCGCCAGATGATTGCGCTGATCGGCGACAAGGACCCCACCACGCGTCGCCTGCTGGAAGACGTTCTGGCCGATGAGGAAGAACACGCCGACGAGCTCAAAGACTGGCTGGAAAAATAACCATTAGCGCAGGTCGATGGGCGTGGTGCCGCTGATCGACAGGCTTTTTAAACCTTGCACCAGTTCAGTTAAGTCAAATCAAGAGGAAAACACCATGAAATATGTTCGCGCAATTGCATTCGCCGCTCTGGCAGGTATCACCATCATCGGCAGCGGCTGCGCCGTTGTGCGCGGCCAGGAAACCGCCGGTGCCTATGTCGATGATGCGGCCATCACGACCGCCGTCAAGGCCAAGTTCCTTGAGGACAAGGCCGTCTCAGGCCTGTCCATCAGCGTCGAAACGCTCAATGGCACGGTTCAACTGTCCGGTTTCGCCAAGTCAACGACTGAAAAAACCCAGGCTGGGAATATCGCCATGGGCGTGAAGAACGTCAAGAGCGTTCGCAACGACATCGTCGTTCGTCCTTAAGCGCTGATCAGTTCCTTTCGCTACCGCGGTAGCGAAACACCAGGCATGCGATGAAAATTTCATCGCATGCTTTTTTACGTCCTCTTCATTCCGCCATCAGGTCCAAAGCACGCCGCGCGCAGAAGTCCAGCGCTGGGTGATTCACGCATGACACGGCAACCCTCGACGGCGCACCGGCGTGCGGCCGCGAGGCGCTCAACCGGCACTCACGAGCAGTTTGTTTTCCACAGAGTTCACGCCCTTGACCGCTTTGGCCATATCGCTGGCTTTCTCGCGGGCCGCTTCGCTGGGCGCCGAGCCACTCAGGGTCACGGCACCATTGCGGGTGTCGACCTTGATCTTGAGGATGCTCAGGTCGGGGTCTTTGGCGAAGCCTGACAACACCGCCGCGGTGATAGCCAGGTCATCGAGCTTTTCACCTGCCTTGCTTGCAAGGGCCTGCGCTGAGGATTCGGCATTTTGCGTGGCGTCTTTCAACGCAGCGCCGGTGTTGGCAAGGGTGTTTTCGGTTTTTTTCCTGGCTTGTTCAGCGGCCTGCTCGGTTTTTGAAATGGCCGAGTCGAGTTGCTGCCCCGCCGTTTTCGCATCGTCCTGCTTGCCACAAGCGCTCACGGCAAGAACAAGTGCGAGCGCAGCGGTCAGGAACAAAGGGGCAGACACACCACGACGGGCCGGCGAAAGCCTTGAGGCTTGTTTTTTCATGATGACTCCTGTTGGTAAAAATAGGCGGTAAACACGGCGATGGTGAAATCGCGCATCACGACCTTAGCCAAGGCGCTGGCCGGAGAAAATCAGCCGCCACCGAAATGACCGTAGGACAAATGGCCATAAAGCCCCCTTTTCCCGTCCTTGGGCCTGTTGACGCGTCACGGCTGCCCGAGAGCCGCGAAGCCCGTCATGAAGGGTAGCAAGTTCCGTGCTGTTTTCGGAATACCCCTGGATACACTGCGGGCGCCGCGTGAGTCCGCGAAAAAATCCCTATTCCCGCAGCTTGCGCACGGCGCTGCTGCAAGGCGTAAAGACCGGGCTTGTTGCGGTAGCGGTATGACCAGGCCTGCCCTTTCGTGACCATCCATTTCCCCAAGTCTTGGTCTTTTAAATCAATCCGCGCCAGCAGACGACCGTAGTCATCATGACGCCTGCCGTGGACCGCGACGCGCTGCCCCAGCGCCCGGCGCTTGAGCGCGTCGCGGGATGCGCTGCCTCCCGGCTGGCAAATCTCAGGTGCATCAATGCCGTCCATACGAATGCGGACCGGTTTGCCGCCACCTGCCGGACGCACATGAACGCTATCGCCGTCCACTACATAGGTCACGACACCCGACCAACTGGGCTGGCTGCGTTCCGATGAGAAAGCCGGAGAACACCAGGCCCATAAGGCGGTGAAAGCCAGCAGCGCCAGCGCAGTAGCGCGGCAAGGCGAAGTCGTATGTTTCATTTGCTACCAAATAAATAGCTTGCCAAGCCCGTATTTATTGGGCTGGAGGCTTGAATCATGCTAAACGGATGGCTGCTCGACCGGACGAGACAGCGCTGTGGACCCAACATGTTTTAAAAAGCTCAAAAGGCAGGAAGGACGGCCCGATTGGCTTTCATGGCCCCTAATATACTGTGAAAATCATCAGTACCCGCCAAGTCCGGCGCTCGCTGCCTGGGCCGTGACAATCCAGCCTTCCAGCGGGTCCATCTCTGGCGGCAAGCCGTAACGGGGCGCACCCTGCCGTGACGCCCACGCCGCCTGCAGCAGGCACAACACGGCATCCAGGCTGTCGCCACTGGCGTCGTCAATCAGCGCGTCGCGCTGGGCATGACTGACTTTGAGGCGCAGTCCCAGCCGGGTTTGTCCGTGCTCAAGCGCGGTGATCAGGTCTTTCCGGGCAATCAGGCGCTCGGGCGACTGCTTGGCCTTGTCGTCGCTCTTGTAAGAGCGCTTGCCCAGCACTTCGCGCGCAAGCAGTCCGGGGTAGCCTTCGAGCGCAACACGGCGGCTGTCCCCCTCGTGCAGGCCGGGAAAATGCACGCCAGCGGCCAGCAGCCGCGGCACACCGGCGTGCAGCATATAGGCCACGGGCGGATTGACCCATTTCATCGAGGGACTGGAGCCTGCCGGCCCGTCCGCGGCGCGGTGGGCAAATTTTTTTCCTGCGGGACGCGCGTCGCAAAATGCCGCAAAGGTGTTACGGATCTCGCGCCGGCTCATGCCTGCGTAATGACGGATCAGTTCGGGCCAAAGTACAGGCCAGGCAAGATGTGCCACGAGTTCGCGCGGCAGGCCAAAGGGAAAGTCAAAGGCGGCTATCCATGCGCGGTCCTGGCGCGCCCAGTGCTCGAAATCCTCCAGCGACTCAATGCGCTCAAGGCCCGCCAGCAACACACGTCCATTAGCGGCCGAGCCTGCGGCCATCACAATCGGTTTGCGGCGGCTGGGGCTGCTGGAAAAATCGCAACCGATCAGCAGGACTTGGGTCATGCGCCCTCCCGCCCGCAACCCGGGTGCGCGCCATCAGGCCATACCCCGTGACATGGCTGCGCAGGCACGGCAAGCCTGCAAGCGAGCCGACAGCAGTGATGAACCCGTATCAGGACCGGCCGATGATGGAGGCTGTGGCCATCAGTTCCTCGAGCAGCGCAAAGGACACCTTACCGGATGCCGAGTAAGGGTCGAGCTCAGGCTTTTCGGAGTATTTCAGCAAGATGGACTGGTTCAGCTTGAGTAGATTGACCTGCCCCATGGTCCAGCCACTGAAGCGGCGTTCGGAAATTTCTTCATATTGAAGCAGCACGACATCCTTATGACGCGCATCCCGTTGAATATGGCCATACAACTCATTGATGGCCATGCGCCCGCCTTCAATGGCCTGCAGGAAAATACCTCCGCCGTAACAAAGAATACCGGTGATACCGCAAGTCGGGTTGTACTGGCGGGACTGCGTCAAAATCGCTTCAATGGCGCCAGCGCTGGTATCTACGGCGCGACTGGCATACAGCAAACGTACCAACATGGTTTGATCCTTAGCGTGGAATGAGGGCGAGGAACTCGCGGCGCAGCGTCGAATCCTTCAAAAACACACCGCGCATGACCGAGTTGATCATCTTGCTGTCCATGTCCTTGACGCCCCGCCAGGCCATGCAGTAGTGACTCGCTTCCATCACGATGGCCAAACCGTCGGGCTGGGTTTTTTCCATGATCAGGTCGGCCAGTTGCACCACGGCCTCTTCCTGGATTTGCGGACGGCCCATCACCCACTCGGCCAGCCGCGCGTATTTGGACAGGCCGATCACATTGGTATGTTCATTGGGCAACACCCCAATCCATATCTTGCCGATGACCGGGCAGAAATGATGCGAGCAGGCGCTGCGCACCGTAATCGGCCCGACGATCATCAGCTCGTTGAGGTGTTCGGCATTGGGAAACTCGGTGATGCTGGGCGCCTTCACATACCGGCCATTGAACACTTCGTTCAGGTACATCTTGGCGACCCGGCGAGCCGTGTTGCCCGTGTTGTGGTCCCCGGCGGTGTCGATCACCAGACTGTCAAGAACGCCCTGCATCTTGACCTCTACCTCGTCAAGCAGGCTTTCCAGCTCACCCGGTTCAATAAACTCGGCGATGTTGTCATTGGCATGGAAACGCTTGCGTGCCTGGGCCAGACGTTCGCGGATCTTGACGGAGACAGGCGTGCCTTCGTCCGTCACGTCCTGGAGGGGCGTAGTATTTTTCATAAGCATGGCAGATATTACCAGCTTGCCCGAAAAACAGACTTGCCCGATATATTTCACTGTTTTATGCCTACAGCCCAATAAACACGGGAATATACAGCTATTGTTTTTATAGCTATTGCAATCGCTGGCTGAGCGACTCCCGTGACCAGGCGCCGGCTCAGTAACGCTGCCCGGTCACCAGCAGTGCCAGCCGCATCAGGGCATAAGCCAGCCAACCCTGCAGACGCTGGCCGAGCGGCCGTTGGCTGTAAGCGGCCGGGTCCATGCGCCGCCCCTGCGTGGCCATGGCTTCGCACAGATGGCGCCTCAAGTCTTCTGCGAACGCCTTGTCGTCGACCACCACATTCGCCTCCCGGGCCAGCAGCAGGCTCAGGGGATCGAGGTTGGACGAACCCACGGTGGCCCAATGGCCATCCACCACAGCAACTTTGGCATGAAGAAAACTCACTTCGTATTCATGGATTTCCACCCCTGCCGACAACAGGGCGCCGTACACCGGCCGCGCCGCATGGTACTGCATGAAGTGCTCGTACTTGCCTTGCAGCAGCAGCGTCACCCGTACACCGCGCCTGGCCGCTCGAACCAGGGCGCGGCGGAGCTTGCCGCCGGGCAGGAAATACGCATTGGAAATGATGATTTCGTGACGGGCCTGGCCAATCGCCTTGCGGTAGGCGCGCTCGATGCTGCCGCGATTGCGCAGGTTGTCGCGCAGCACCAGCGCCGCCCGGGGACGTGACGCGGCGGATGACGGCGCCCCGGCGTTTGTCGGCTGCGCGTGTTGTGGGACGTCGGCGAGTCCGCCGTAACCCGCAGCCCTGAACTTTTCCCACGCCTCGCTCAGATGCCGCTGCCGCGCGCTGTACCCCACCTGCACGCGCCACCAAAGCAGCGCCATGGCGTCGGCCGCCTCCAGCGCCAGCGGCCCACGCACGGCGACCGCAAAATCAAAGCGCGGGGCCTGCAGTTCCCCGTGGACAAGGTCAAAGTAATCGTCCAGCACGTTGATGCCACCACAAAAAACCAGGCGCTGGTCGACCACGCACAGCTTGCGGTGCAGCCTGCGCCAGCGTTCTGGCACCAGCAGCCCCAGCCCACCCAAGCCGAGAAGACCTGCCGCCAGCGGCGAGTACACGCACCACTCAACGCCCGCTTCAGCAAATTTTTTCCGCCACTCCGCAGGCAAGGGACTGGTGCCAATGCCGTCCACCAGCACCTGAACCTTGACGCCGCGCCTGGCCGCCCGCGTCAAGGCATCGGCCACCTGCGCGCCAGCGCCGTGAAAGTCAAAAATATAGGTTTCCAGCTGAATCCACTGTGCAGCTGCATCAAAGGCCTTGATCAGTGCCGGGAAAAACGCCTGTCCGCTGTGCAGTAATTGCAGTTCCTCAGATTTCTGGCGTGGGGGCATGGGCGATCGGTTTTGCGTCATGAATGACGGGTGGTCAGGAATTCAGAGCGCTCCAGAGACCCAAGGTATTTGAGCCGAGTACGCGATGTTTGCCAATCCGGTCTGGCCCGGGGACCTGCCGCGCGTCGACGCCGGCGTGCGGCCAGCCATGGGTGGACAAGGTATCCCGCCCAACTCAAGCGATGAACTGCGGCAGCAGCAGGATGGCTTCGGCGTTGGAGGACGAAAAACAGCGCTCGGCGGCAGCGCGATGCGGGAACCACTGCCAAGCCGTATGCTCGCGCGGGTTGAGCGTTACGGCACACCTCTCCGGCAGGCACAGGCCAAATACATGCTCCGTGTTCTGGATCACCCCTGGTGCGTAGCGATGGCGCCACACCGGGTAGATTTCATACACATTCGACAGACCCCAATCGCGCCATTGAGCCGCGGAGGCGGTCATACCGGTTTCTTCCATCACTTCACGCTGCGCAGTTTGCAGCGCAGGCTCGTCCACAGCATCTTTGGAGCCCGTGACGCTTTGCCAGAACCCGGGATGGTCGGCGCGCTCGATCAGCAGCACGTCCAACTGAGG
>NZ_JAUXNA010000135.1 GCF_030682935.1 Polaromonas sp. | reverse complement strand
TCCGGGCGCAAGAAGGGCAGGCGGCCATTCTTGCGCAATTGGGCCTGGCGCTCGACCAGCCGGTGCGCATAGTAAATCGGCGCGGGCATCAGTTCGGGCGTTTCGTCGCAGGCGTAGCCAAACATCAGGCCCTGGTCGCCGGCCCCCATGTTCATTTGGTCGTCGCTGGCATGGTCCACGCCCTGGGCGATGTCGTTGCTTTGCTTGTCGTAGGCCACCAGCACGGCGCAGCCCTTGTAGTCAATGCCGTACTCGGTGTTGTCGTAGCCGATGTGCTTGAGGGTGTCGCGCGCCACCTGGATGTAGTCGACCACCGCGTTGGTGGTGATTTCACCGGCCAGCATGACCAGGCCGGTGTTGGTCAGCGTTTCGGCGGCAACCCGGCTGAGCGGGTCCTGCTTGAAGACGGCGTCCAGGATGGCGTCGGAAATCTGGTCGGCGACCTTGTCGGGATGGCCTTCGGAGACGGATTCGGATGTAAAGAGAAAATCGTTCGCCATTGCGTACACTCCATGAGGTTTGTCGGCGCGTTGCCGGCAGGGAGTGCCTCGGCGAACGCTTTAGCAGTTTGGTTTAATGTCGCCCTGCAAGTTGTTCAGTAACTCGGCGACAGGCCAAATTATAAGACGCCGCGTTTTTGGCCGGCTCCGCTTTTCAACACCCCTTTACATGCTCTGGTTATTTCGTTTTTTCTCGGTCTGGCCGCTGGCTGCCCTGCAGGCGCTGGGCGGCGCGCTGGGCTGGCTGGTCTGGGCGTTAAGCCCGCGCTACCGTGCGCAGTTTCGGGCCAATGTGGCGCAGGCCGGCCTGCCGTTCGAGGTGGCACGGCCCGCGATTGCCGAGGCCGGGCGCTTTGTGGCCGAGCTGCCCCGGCTGTGGCTGCGGCCGCCTGCGCAGTCGTGTTTGACCGGTATCCAGGTTGAAGGCCGGCACCATGCCGATCAGGCGTTTGCGCAGGGCCGGGGCGTGATTTTTTTTGGGGCCCACAGCGGCTGCTTTGAGCTCGGACCGCAGGCGCTGGCCGAGCTTTACGGGCCGGACCATGGCCCGCTCACGGCCATGTACCGGCCGGCCCGCAAGGCCTGGCTGGCCCGGCTGGAGCAACTGGCCCGCAACCGGCTCAACCTCAGCCTGGTGCCAGCCAGCCTGAGCGGCATTCGCCTGATGCACAAAGCCCTGAAGCTCAATCGGGCCGTGGGCCTGCTGACCGACCAGGTGCCGCCCGAGGGGCTGGGCGTGTGGGCGCCGTTTCTGGGCCAGCCGGCCTACACCATGACGCTGGCGGCCCGGCTGGCCTTGCAAAACGGGGCGGCGCTGCTGCCCGTGAGCTGCGAACGCCTGCCGCGCGGGCGTGGTTATGTGCTGAAAATCTGGCCGCCAGTGGCTGGCCTGCAGCAGGCCGGAAAATCGGGCCTGCTGCAGGCTGTCACGCTGATCAACCAGGCGGTCGAAACCATTGTGCTGCGCCAGCCCGGCCAGTATTTGTGGGGCTACGCACGCTACAAGACGCCCCGCAAGGAAACCCTTTGATGCTCCGTTTGTTGTTCCGTTTTTTCAGTCAGTTGACCACCCGGGCCGGCATTGGCTTCATGCAGCTGCTGGCCTTTTTGCCGCTGCCGTGGATACGGGCCTTGGGCGCCGGGCTCGGTTGGGCCTTGTATGCCGTGGTCGGGTCGCGCCGCCGGGTGGTGCAGGCCAATTTTTCCCTGTGTTTTCCCGAACGCTCCGAGGCCGAGCGGCGCACGCTGACGCAGGACACGTTTATTTACTTCGCGCAAGCCTGGCTGGACCGGGCCTGGCTGTGGCATGCGCCCAAGCGCTGGGTGCAGCGGCGCGTGCAGCTGACCGGCGCCGTGCAGGAACTGGCGGGTACGGACCCGACGGTGATTTTTCTGCCGCATTTTGTGGGCCTGGATGCGGCCTGGGCCGGCGTGGCCCTGGCGGTGCCCCGGCTGTCGACCACCATTTACACCGACCAGTCGAACAAGCTGGTGGACCAGTGGATACTGCGCGGCCGCCAGCGCTTTGGCCATTTGCGCCTGTTTGGACGGGTCGAGGGCGTCAAACCCATCGTGGCCGCACTGCGGCAGGGGCAGCCGCTGTACTTGCTGCCGGACATGGATTTTGGCGCTGAAGACTCCGTGTTTGTGCCGTTTTATGGCCTGCAGACCGCGACCGTGCCGTCGCTGTCGCGCTTTGCCCGACTGGGCCGGGCCAGGGTGGTGCCGCTGTTGCCGCGCCTGACCCAGGCCGGGTACGAGGTGCAGGTGCTGCCTGCCTGGGACGATTTTCCGACCGATGATCCGGTGCGCGACACCGCCCGCATGAATGCCCGCCTGCAGGACTACATCGCCACCATGCCGGCGCAGTACTTCTGGGTCCACAAGCGCTTCAAGACCCGACCTGACGGCGAGCCCTCGTTGTATTGATCGGCAGCAGCATGCGGTTACCCCTGATTTCTTAAGCCTTTCAGGCCGCTAGCCCTTGCAGTAAGGACTTTTAGTGCTATTATTTAAGTAGCAAGCTGGCGCGGTGAAAAAGGGGCTTGGCGCAGGAATTCCTGCAGGTAAGCTGCCACCAGCGCAGGCTGTTCGTGCACGATCCAGTGCGTGGCACCGTCCACGCGGCGCAAGGTCATTTGCGGCACAAAGTCGTCCAGTCCGTCCAACAGCGCAGGGGGCAGGGCGGTGTCGTCCATGGCCCAGATCACCAGCGTGGGAAGGTGGACTTCCAGCATCGCCCGGGGAATCGTCACGGCCGCCGCCGCAGGGTCGTGGTGCGGTGGCCCGGGCCGGGGCGGGCGCAAGGGCGAGGCCCGGTAATAGTTGCAGGGGCCGGTCAGCCCCTGGGTCCAGACCGCCCGGTATTGCGCCTTGACGGCCTCGGTCAGCCACGCGTGCGGGCCGTCTGCTGCGCCCATGGCGGTAAAAAACGCCCACATCCGGCGGAAATCATCTTCGGCCAGCAGCGCTTCGGCGTCGGGGCGGATCAGGAAATTCATGTAGGCACTGGCGGCCTGCTGGGCCGGTGAGTGCTGCAGCTCACGCAAAAAAGTGCCCGGGTGCGGCGAGTTGATGATGGCCAGCTTTTTCATGCAGGCCGGCTGCGCCGCCGCCAGGTTCCAGGCCACCGCGCCGCCCCAGTCGTGCGCGATCAGGCATTCGAGCTGGCCACCCTCCAGCTCAATCAGCGCCGCAATGTCCTGCACCAGGTGTCTGGGCCGGTAGGCGGCCACGCCAGCGGGCGCGCTCGAGCGTTCGAAGCCGCGCAGATTGGGCGCAATACAGCGATAACCACCGTGCTCGGGTTGCGAAAAATGCGCCAGCAGCCCGTCCCAGACAAAGGCCGCTTCCGGAAAACCGTGCAGAAACATCAGCACCGGCCGGCCTTTGGCGCCAGTGCTGCGGCACGACAGGATGATGCCGTGCGGCAGGGTCTGCAAACTGGTTTCAATCATGGCGCTGCGCTATTTATAGCGGCTTGCGCCATTCCTATATGGGCTACAGCCACTTTTTACTTAAAAATGCAGCCGCCCACAATGCAGCACCAGCCGCTTTCAGGATTCGGCGGGCGCGGGCGGGTCGGCTTCTTCGGCGTCTGGCACGGCTTTGGCTGGTTTCACCGGCTTTTCCGGTGGGTGCGCCCAGTCCCACAGGTGCTGGGCCACTTCCTCAACGCCCTGCCGCTTCAGCGCCGAAAAGAGTTTGACATCGCCGCCGCCGGCCTGCAGCCTGACAATGGACAGCGCCTTGGC
>NZ_JAUXNA010000166.1 GCF_030682935.1 Polaromonas sp. | reverse complement strand
GGCACGCTGGAGGACTGGACCGGCACCCACCGGTGGTTTGCCGTTGTTCATCCGGAAGACGTGCCGGGCGTCAAGGCGGCGTGGCTGGCCGCCAATGCGAGCCAGTCGCAATTTTCCGGCATCCGGCGCCTGCTGGCCAGGGACGGCAGCTGTCACACCATGGCCTACCGGGCCTCCCCCGTGCTCGATGAGTTCGGTGCGATCGCCTTCTGGGTCGGGATCGATGCGGATATCTCCGAGATCAAGGCCATCGAGACTGCCTTGCGCCTGTCCAACGAGGAGCTCGAAGCCTTCTCGTATTCGGTGTCGCACGACCTGCGCTCGCCGCTCAACACCATTGACGGCTTTAGCCGTTTGCTCGCCAAACAGCTGGCCGGCGAGGCCGACGCGAAGGTGCAGCACTACCTGGCACGCATCCAAACGGGCGTGGCGCAGATGGGGCAGTTGATTGAAGACCTGCTGTCCCTGGCGCAGGTGGCGCGGACGCAGCTGCGCGGCGAGTATGTTGATTTGTCGGCGATGGCCCGCGGTATTCTGGACGAGTGGCAGGCGCGTCAGCCAGGGCGCAAGGTGAGCGTGCACATTGAAACCGGCCTGCAGGCCTTCGGGGATGGGCGGCTGCTCAGGGTGGCCATGGAAAACCTGCTGGGTAACGCCTGGAAGTTCAGCGCGCAGCAGGCCAGGGCTGAAATCCGCATCGGGCAACAACCTGACGCCGCAGGATGGCCGGTTTATTTTGTACGCGACAACGGCGCCGGGTTCGACATGGCCTATGCCGAAAAGCTGTTCAGCCCGTTTCAGCGCCTGCATGCGGTGTCGGAGTTTCCGGGAACGGGCATTGGTCTGGCCACGGTGAGCCGGGTAATTGGACGGCACGGTGGCCGGCTGTGGGCTGACGCGGCGCCCGGGCGCGGGGCCACATTTTTCTTCACGCTGCCTAAAGTGCATGCGCTTTGAGTGCGACCGGCATGCCGCGCCACGAGATGCGCCCTCGATCTTTGAATTTTCTCTAACGGGGATGGAGTCAACTAAAATGAAAAAAACAATAAATACAACCCCTTTGATGTACTTCCATGTCGCGTGAGCCCAAATCTTTCGAAGCTGCCATCACGGCAGAAGACTTTTCAAGTTCGGACTACTGCGGCACGAGCTATGCGGCCAAGCTGCTGGGCCTGTCGGTGGCCACCGTGCAGTCGCTGGTTGAAAAAGGGGAAATCGAAGCGTGGAAAACGCTGGGCGGACACCGCCGGATTGCACTTCAATCCATCAACGCCTATCTGGCCAGGTACAGTCCGCAACTTTCACGGGTCGACACCAACCCCAAACACCGTTTGCGCGTGCTG
>NZ_JAUXNA010000107.1 GCF_030682935.1 Polaromonas sp. | reverse complement strand
CGCCAAGCACAGCGCACGGCCACAGCCCCAAAAACCACCCCAAAGTCCAGAAAAATAGCCCATGAAAGCCTCCCAGTTCTTCATTTCCACCTTGAAAGAAGCCCCTGCGGACGCAGAAGTCGTGAGCCATCAACTCATGACCCGTGCAGGCCTGATTAAAAAACTGGGCGCCGGCATTTACAACTACATGCCCATGGGCCTGCGCGTGATCCGCAAAGTCGAGGCCATTGTTCGCGAGGAAATGAACCGCGCCGGCGCTATCGAGATGAGCATGCCGGTGATCCAGCCGGCCGAGCTCTTGCAGGAAACAGGCCGGTTTGAAGCCATGGGCCCCGAAATGCTGCGCATCAAGGACCGCCATGGCCGCGATTTCGTGATCCAGCCCACCAGCGAGGAGGTCATCACCGACGTGATGCGCCAGGACATCCGGAGCTACAAGCAACTGCCCAAAAACCTGTACCAGATCCAGACCAAGTTCCGCGACGAGCGCCGGCCGCGTTTTGGCCTGATGCGCGGGCGCGAATTCATCATGAAAGACGCCTACAGCTTCGACCGTGACCAGGCTGCGGCCAAAGCCAGCTACCAGGTCATGGCACAGGCTTACCGGCGGATTTTTGACCGCTTTGGCCTGACTTACCGCGCCGTAGCCGCTGACAGCGGCGCCATTGGCGGCGATTTGAGCGAAGAGTTCCAGGTGATCGCTGCCACCGGCGAAGACGCCATCGTCTACTGCCCCACCAGCGACTACGCGGCCAATATGGAAAAGGCCGAAGCGCTGGCGCCCGCTGGCGCGCGTCAGGCCGCATCGCAGGCCATGACAAAAACGCCAACGCCCGGCAAGGCGACCTGTGCCGATGTCGCTGAGTTGCTCGGCATTGCGCTCGAAACTACCGTCAAGTCACTGGTCTTGGCCACCGACCAGACCAACGATGCCGGTGAAGTGATCAAGACGCAGGTCTGGCTGCTGCTGCTGCGTGGCGACCACAGCATGAACGAAGTCAAGGTCGGCAAGGTGCCCGGCCTGGATGCCAGCTTTCGCTTCGCCAGCCTGGCCGAGATCGACGAGCATTTTGGCTGCGAACCCGGTTACCTGGGACCGCTGAACTTGAAAAAACCAGTCAAGCTGGTGGTGGACCGCGAAGTGGCCGTCATGGCTGACTGGATCTGCGGCGCCAACGAAGCCGACTTTCACATCACCGGCGTCAACTGGGGCCGCGACCTGCCTGAGCCCGACCTGATAGCCGACATCCGTAATGTGGTCGCCGGTGACCCATCCCCCGACGGCAAGGGCGTGCTGGCCATCGAGCGCGGCATTGAGGTAGGCCATGTGTTCTACCTCGGCACCAAATACAGCCAGGCCATGAACGCGACTTTCCTCGGTGAAAACGGCAAGCCGCAGTTCCTGGAGATGGGCTGCTATGGCATAGGCATCACGCGCCTGCCGGCAGCCGCCATTGAGCAAAACCATGACGAGCGCGGCATCATCTGGCCCGACGCGATTGCCCCGTTCACGCTGGTGATCTGCCCGATCAGCCCGGACCGCTTTCCCGATGTC
>NZ_JAUXNA010000102.1 GCF_030682935.1 Polaromonas sp. | reverse complement strand
GGCCAAGGCCATCGCAGTTGGCCAAGGCAGTGGTCGGCGCGTGGGGATCTTCATGGATTCCTTTTAAAAATCACCAACGTCACTGGCATTGCGCAGTTCAGGACGGAGAACGGTGGCACTTGTGCGCTAGCAATATTTTAGAAAAATGGAATTCCCCTCAAGCGTGGATTTGGCTTGTAAAGCTGGCGCTGTTCATTCGATTGAGGGGCTCACTCCCACTCTAATCTCCGCCACTGGAACGCGCGTGAAAAGAGTCGAACTAAACCTTGAAACCCCATCTGTTCAGGTGATTGCCCGGGTTGTGCCTTCTTACAATTATTTTCACGCTAAAGACGTCTGGGCAGCCAGTCCGGCAACCTCACATGATGGGACAGAAATGATCGACAAGCTGGATTCAGCCTTCCGCTTCCATCAGGAGGCGCTCAACCTGCGAGCCCGGCGGCAGGAAGTTCTGTCGGCCAATATTGCCCATGCCGACACGCCCAATTTCAAGGCGCGCGACTTCGACTTCAGCGCCAGCCTGTCGCAGGCGGTGGAGCGGGGCCGGCAATCCATGTCGGTGTCCATGGCGACTACCTCTTCCCGTCATATTGCCGGAGATGCGCAGGCTGGTGGCGATGCAGCGTTGCTCTACCGCACGCCCAATCAGTCAAGCCTTGATGGCAACACCGTGGAGATGGATGTTGAGCGGGTCAACTTTGCCGACAACGCCATGCGCTATGAGGCCAATCTGACCATTCTGGGTTCCAAAATCAAATCGCTGCTGTCAGCGGTCCAGCAGTAACGAAGCGGGGTCAGTGCATGCCATATTCCAACAGATCACTCGGTATTTTTGAAATTGCGGGCTCCGCCATGACGGCGCAATCCCAGCGCATGAACACCACAGCCAGCAACCTGGCCAATGCCGACAGCGTCGCGGGTCCCGATGGTAAGCCCTACCGCGCGCGTCAGGTCGTGTTCGAGATGGCGCCTGCAGATGGCCAGGGTATCGGCGGCGTCAGGGTGGCTCGCGTCGTTGAAGATCCTTCGCCCATGCGCATGGTGCACGACCCCAAGAATCCGCTGGCCAATGCCGAGGGTTACGTCACCATGCCCAACGTCAACGTGGTCGAGGAAATGGTCAACATGATCTCGGCTTCACGCTCATACCAGGCCAACGTCGAGGTGCTTAACACGGCCAAAACCTTGATGCTGAAAACCCTGACGGTAGGTCAGTAAGGCCGTCAGCGGCCAACATTTTTATTTCCGGAGAATTTCTTATGGCTGTGTCTGCAACCACCTCATCTGGCAGCGCCAGCGCGCTTGGCGCGCTGTCATCAACTGCGGGTTCAAGCGCCGACAGCGAGCAGCGCTTTCTCAAGCTGCTCGTGACACAGCTGAACAACCAGGACCCGCTCAACCCTCTGGACAACGCCCAGCTGACTTCCCAGCTGGCACAGATGAGTACGGTCAGCGGAATTGAAAAACTCAATACTGCCTTCCAGTCGCTGCTGGCTCAAAGCGGTTCCAGCCAGGTACTGCAGTCGGCCTCCCTGATTGGTCGTACGGTGCTCGTGCCGGGCAAGGAACTGGCACTCGCGCAAGGTACAAATGTGCCGTTTGCCGTTGAGATGCCTCAGGGCGCCGGTTCGGTGAAAGTCACAGTCACGAACGCAGCCGGAGACACCGTTCGCAGTTACGACCTCGGTGCATTGCCGCAAGGGGTCAAGACCCTGTCATGGGATGGCAAGGCAGATGGCGGGGCGCTGGTTGCGGATGGCTCGTACACCGTCAACGTGGTGGCTATGAGCGGAGATTCCAGGGTGACGGCCACAGCGCTGACCTATGCAAACGTCGCCAGCGTGTCGCAGGGCAGCGCCGGCGTTTCGCTCGACCTGGGGGCCAGCCGCAAGGCCAGCCTTGGTGAAGTCCGCCTGATTCTTTGAGCCTGACCCGCAAGCGGCAGCCTCTATTTAAAAGTCAATTCAAAAGAAGGAAATACCATGGGTTTCGCACAAGGTGTAAGCGGTCTGAACGCCTCCGCCAGCAACCTCGATGTCATCGGCAACAACATTGCCAATTCGGGGACTGTTGGCTTCAAGTCGGGCAGCGTACTGTTCTCCGATGTCTACGCAGGTTCACGGGTGGGTTTGGGGACCCAGGTGGCCGGTGTGGCGCAGAATTTCACCTCTGGAGCGGTGCAGACCAGCAGCCGGGCCCTCGATGTGGCCATTGTCAATGGCGACGGATTTTTCCGGCTCGCCAGCCCCGGCGGGGAGGTCGCCTATTCGCGCAATGGCCAGTTCAACATGGACAAGGACGGCTATATTGTCAACTCGGCCGGCTTGCGGCTGACGGGCTACCAGGTGGGTGCCAATGGCACCGTTGCGGGAGGAAGCCCTGCAGCCCTGCAATTGCCAACGACGGCCATGCCGCCAAATTCAACCCAGAACATTGCGGCCCAGTTCAATCTGGATTCGCGCAGCATTGCGCCTACGGCTACGCCGTTTGATGCCAACAATTCAACGACCTACAACTATGCCAATGCGGTCACGGTTTATGACTCGTTGGGCAACTCCCATGAGCTGTCGACGTTCTTTGTAAAAGAGCCTGCTCCAGCAGTCAATACCTGGAAAGTTTATGCGACCGCAGACGGAGCCGCGGTCAATGGAGGAACGGAAGTATCCAGTTTGACCTTTGATGACAAAGGTGTACTGACGAGCCCGGCGGACGGCAAGATGACGGTTGCAGGGCTTGATTTCGCCAACGGTTCCAGTGTCATGGGTTTTACCGTTGACGTGACCGGAACCACCCAATTTGGCAACGTCAACGATGTCAAGAAATTGACACAGGATGGCTACACGTCTGGAGCGCTGGTGGCATTTGCCATCAACCAGGACGGCACGGTCACCGGAAAGTACTCCAACGAGCAGAGCAATGCCCTGGGTCAGATTGTTCTGTCGTCATTTATGAACCCAAACGGCCTGCAGTCCAAGGGTGACAACGTCTGGGCCGAGACCGCAGCGTCGGGCCAGCCACTGACCGGCACCCCAGGTGCTGGCACCAAGCTGGGCGCCCTGGCTTCTGGTGCGCTGGAAGCCTCCAACGTCGACCTGACCTCTGAGCTGGTCAATCTGATCATCGCCCAGCGCACCTACCAGGCCAATGCCCAGACCGTCAAGACGCAAGACCAGGTGATGCAGACCCTGGTGAACATGCGCTGATGCCGGTATGGCTCGTTGATGCAGCGAGCCGTCTCGTCAAGACAAGCAAGAATATCAAGGGAGAAGTATGGACCGGATGATCTATGTCGGCATGAGTGGTGCCAAGCAGGCAATGGAGCAGCAAGCGTCGGTGGCCAACAACATGGCCAATGTGTCAACGCCCGGCTTTCGCGCCCAGATCAATAATTTTCGTGCCGTGCCCGTGGTGGGCGATGAAGCCGCCACCCGCGCCATGGTGGTCGCCACCACCCCGGGTGCCGACATGCGTGCCGGGCCGCTCATGCAAACCGGCCGCGCGCTGGATGTCGCGATACGCGGCGAGGGCTGGCTCACGGTCCAGATGCCGGACGGCAGCGAAGCCTATACCCGCGTCGGTAATCTGCAGGTCGGCGCCGATGGCCAGTTGATGACCATGGATGCCCGGCCCCTGGTGGGCGATGCGGGTCCACTGGTGGTACCGCCCGGCTCCTCATTGGTGGTGGCCGACGATGGCATCGTGACCGCGCTGGGTGCCGGTGATCCGGCAGTCGGTGCGGCGGAAGTGGGCCGGCTCAAGCTGGTCAACCCTTTGGCGACCGAGCTGGTGCGCGGCGACGATGGCCTGTTCCGGATGCAGCCCGGCGCCGCCGCCCCGCAGGCCGACCCTCAGGTGCGACTGCTTGCCGGCGCGATCGAGGGCAGCAACGTCAATCCCGTGGAGGTGATGGTCAGCATGATTGCCAACGCGCGGCGCTTTGAAATGCAGATGAAGACCCTGCAGACCGCCGAAAGCAACGATCAGCAGGCCAATAAATTGCTTTCTAGTAGCTGATTCGGTCGCCACGGTTCCTTCTTGATTTGACACCAGTACGGCCACGGCCGCCGCCAGTTTGCAGGAGTTTTTCCCATGATTCGTTCTCTCTCAATCGCCAAAACAGGCCTCGATGCGCAGCAAACACAGCTCGATGTGGTCGCCAACAATCTGGCCAACGTGGGTACCACGGGCTTCAAGCGCAGCCGCGCCGTGTTCGAGGATCTGATGTACCAGAACCTTCGCCAAAGCGGTGGCCAGACCTCTGACCAGACCCGCATGCCCTCCGGCCTGCAACTTGGCACGGGCGTGCGTGTTGTGGCGACCGAGCGAATCCATATGCAAGGCAATCCGACCAAAACCGACAACCCGAAAGATGTTGCCATCAACGGCGGTGGTTTCTTTCAGGTGCTGATGCCCGATGGTACGGCGGCTTACACCCGCGATGGATCGTTCCAGGCCGACCAGAATGGTCAGTTGGTAACGGCCAGTGGCTATCCCGTACAGCCCGCCATCACCCTGCCGCAAAACGCGACCAGCATGACTATCGGCCGTGATGGCACGGTGTCGGTCGTTCAGGCGGGTAGTACCGCCAGCGTGCAGGTCGGCCAGATACAGCTGGCGACTTTCCTGAATTCCACCGGCCTGCAAAGCAATGGCGAAAACCTGTATGTGGAAACCGATGCTTCCGGCGGGGCCAACCAGACCGCGCCTGGTCAGAACGGCGCCGGCGTGCTCACTCAGGGTTACGTCGAGTCGTCAAATGTCAACGTCGTCGAGGAACTGGTCAACATGATTCAAACGCAACGCGCGTATGAAATCAACAGCAAGGTGATCAAGACTTCCGACGAGATGCTGGCGCGCCTGGCGCAGTTGTGATGCGCAACCGTTGGGTGATTGGCCGTCTAGCAGGGTCGACATTGGCCGCAGGCTTGTTACTGGGCGGCTGCGCGCAAATTCCGCGCGAGCCGCTGGTACAGCAGCCCATGACGGCGCGAGCCGATACGCAGGTGCGACCGGCGGCGCCCGTGAACGGGGCGATTTACCGGACCGGCTTCGGCGCACAGGCCTTGTTTGAAGACCGGCGGCCGCGTTATGTGGGTGACATCCTGACCATCCTGGTCAGCGAAAACGTCAATGCCAGCAAGAGCTCGGCTGCCAATGCCAGCCGCAGCGGCAGTTCCAGTGCCGCGCTGGACGTGATTCCTCAAATTTTGGGCGGCTTGATCTCCAATACGCAGGATGCCAGTGCAAGTGGCAAAAACACCATGAGCGCCAAGGGCGGCGCCAATGCCATGAATACCTTCAACGGCGTGATCACCGTCACGGTCGTGGACGTGCTCCCCAATGGCAATCTGCTGGTCAGCGGAGAAAAGCAGATGTTGATCAATCAGGGCACCGAGTTCATCCGCTTCTCAGGTGTGGTGAATCCACGCATGGTCAGCGCGAACAACACTGTGCCTTCCACCCAGGTGGCAGACGCCCGGATTGAATACAGCGCCAAGGGCTATATCGACGAAGCGCAGACCATGGGCTGGCTTCAGCGCATTTTCCTCAACGTGCTGCCATTTTGATCATGCAAACCCTAGCCACCTCGCTCAAGCGCCACAGCAGAAAAATGCAGGTTGGCGTCACGTCCGGCTTGAGGCTGTGCCTGCTTCTTGCGGCCTTTATCGCCCTGCCATCGCAAGCGGAACGGCTAAAGGATCTCGCCAGCATTCAGGGCGTACGCGACAACCCGCTGATCGGCTATGGGCTGATGGTCGGCCTGGATGGCAGCGGCGACCAGACCATGCAGACCCCCTTCACCACGCAAAGCCTGAACAACATGCTGGGCCAACTCGGGGTTACCGTGCCGCCCGGCACCAACATGCAGTTGAAAAATGTGGCCGCCGTGATGGTGACCGCCACCTTGCCGCCATTTGTGCGGCCGGGCCAGACCATCGATGTCACGGTATCGTCTTTGGGCAATGCCAAGAGCCTGCGTGGCGGCACTTTGCTCATGACGCCACTGAAGGGAGCTGATGGCCAGGTCTATGCACTGGCCCAGGGCAACATGGTGGTCGGCGGGGCGGGGGCATCGGCCAATGGCAGCAAGGTGCAGATCAACCAGCTCAGTTCCGGGCGGATACCCGCCGGCGCTATCGTGGAGCGTGCGGTGGAGTCCCCGCTCGGCGGCGACGGCACCTTGATGCTCGAATTAAACACCAGCGATTTCGGTACCGCGCAAAAAGCGGTGGATGCGATCAACCGCAGCTTTGGTCCTGGCACCGCCACGGCGCTGGACGCCCGGGTGATCCAGGTCAACGCGCCCGCTCGGCCAGCAGAGCGCGTCGGTTTCCTGGCGCGCATCGAGAGTATTGACGTCGCCCCGGCGCAGGCCATCGCCAAAGTCGTCATCAACGCGCGTACTGGTTCGGTGGTGATGAATCAGGCCGTCAAAATCAATGATTGCGCAGTGGCGCATGGCAATTTGTCGGTGGTGATCAATACCGAGCCCGTCATCAGCCAGCCCAACCCGCTTGCAGGCGGAGAAACGGTGGTAGCCCAGCGTTCCCAGATCGAAATCAGCCAGGGAGGCGGCGCCCTGCAAGTTGTGCGTGGTGGCGCCTCGCTGAGCGATGTGATCAAGGGACTCAACACCCTGGGCGCCAATCCGCAGGATCTGGTGTCGATTTTGCAGGCTATGAAAGCCGTCGGCTGCTTGCGTGCCGAACTCGAAATTATTTAAGGCCTCCCATGAGCAGTTCTGGCTTTCCCAGTGTCAACAGCATGACCCCTTCGACGGGCGGGGTGCTTGACCAGCGTTTATCGATTGACGTGCAAGGCGTTGACGCCTTGCGGCGCACCGTCCGCGCATCCCCGCAAGAGGGCATGAAGCAGGCCTCCAAGCAATTCGAGGTCATGTTCATGCAGATGGTCTTGAAAAGCATGCGCGAAGCCACGCCGTCCGACGGGCTGTTCAGCAGCCAGCAGGAAAAGATGTACACCTCGATGCTCGACCAGCAACAGGCCCAGAACCTGTCTGGCCGGGGCCTTGGATTGGCCGAAGCCATGTTTGCGCAGCTCAGCCGCACAATGGGCGGCGAGGGAAGTAGTGCGCCCGCCTTAAAGGCGTTCCCGGATGTTCCGCTGGCGAGCGCTGCGCCCCGGCCGCCGGCGCGGGCACCGGATCTTTCGCTTTACGAGGCGGCCACGGCGCAGGCCACGCTGAGCAGGAGCGTTTTGCCCCAGGCACATGTCGAGCAATTTGTGTCGCGCATGCTGCCCGCTGCACAGCGCGCCAGCCAGGAAACCGGGGTTCCTGCACAGCTGATCATGGCGCAGGCGGCGCTGGAGTCGGGCTGGGGGCGTCGCGAGATTCGTGCAGAGGACGGCAGCCCCAGCTACAACCTGTTCGGCATCAAGGCCGACAAGAGTTGGAAGGGCCCGGTGGCGGAAACCGCCACCACTGAATTTGTCGACGGCGTTGCGCAAAAGACCTGGGCTGCCTTTCGCGCCTATGGCTCCTATGAAGAAGCGTTTTCTGACTACGCCAAATTTCTGGCCACCAACCCGCGTTACGCCAACGTGCTGGCGACCCGGGACCCGGCCGAAGCCGCGCATGGCCTGCAGCGCGCCGGCTATGCCACCGATCCCGAATACGGCGGAAAACTGATTCGCATCATGAAGCAGATGACGTAGTCGCCCTGTGAAGCAATCAACCACGACGCCGTTGCAGTCGCACGGCTATTTTTTCAATCTTTTTTGAAGTACCTCAATACATGCCGCAAACAGCCAGCCCTCATGCCTGCGTCGACGTTCCCGCGCCCAGTTGCACCCAAAGCGATGCGGTCGGGTTTTCAGGGGGTGTCACGCATGAATGAGCACACACAGCCGCAGGCTTTTGTTTCCCTGGCGCGCACCCTGACGATCAGGGCTGTCATGGCTATTTTTGTGCTGATGGGTCTCGTTTTGGGGCTCTTTTACCTCCAGGCGTCCTCGCAACAGCAGCAGGGTGCGGCCCAGTATGCCCATGCCAGGGCGGAAGGCGTTGCCAGCTCCCTGGACGTATTCGATCAGACCATGCAGTTGATGGCCGAAAACGCCTTCAGCGTCTTCCGGCGCCAGTTTGGGGCAACCTTGAGCCTGGATGGCGCGGCAGGCACCTTGAGCAACTATGGTGTGCCGGTCAACGACAACACCACCGAAGTGGATGCCTTTGTGGCTGGTTTTCCAGGCGGGAACGCCACGGTGTTTGTGGTACAGGGCGAAGATTTCCGCCGCATCGCCACCTCAGTCAAAAAGGAAAATGGCGAGCGCGCCGTAGGGACACTGCTCGATCGCAAAAGTCCCGCCTACGCCGTGTTGCGCGCCAATAAAAAATTTGTCGGGCGCATCACCCTGTTTGGACGTCCTTTCATGACGGTTTATGAGCCCATACGCGACTCAGCCGGCAAGGTGGTGGCGGTGTTCTATATCGGCCTGGATATTTCACAGCAGCAAGCGTCCTTGAAAAAACAGGTGGACCAGACCCGGCTTTTCAGCACCGGTGGACTCTACATCGTCAACCCCACGGCAAATACGGCCGAGGCGGTGCTGGTGTTCCATCCCGTGTCTGCCGGAAAAAAACTGGCTGAAGTCCTTCCGAGCCAGTCGGCCCAATGGGTAGACCGCCTGATGGGCGAGGAGGCCGCCTGGCTGGGCCATGCGCCCGCCGTGCTGGTGGCAGGTCCCGCAGGGCAACGCTATGCTTCAGTGGCCAAGAGCGAGGCGACCGGCTGGCTGGTCGTGGCAGAAGTTTCTGAATCTGAGGTGCTTGCCGGCCTGCACCACCAGATGACCTGGCTGGGCGGCTTTATTGCCGCCTTTGCCGTGGTGCTGGGATTTGTTCTGCTGGTGTTTATTCGCCGCACCGTTCGGCCCCTGAGCCTGTTGAGCCAGCATGTGCAAGTCATAGGCCAGGGCGACTTGTCCCAGCAACTGGTGTCCAACCGCCGTGATGAACTGGGGGTCATTACCCGCGCCGTAGAAGCCATGCGCGGCAGCCTGTCAAAAGTCGTCGGCCAGGTCCGCCAGGGCACTGACACCATAGCCACCGCCTCCAGCCAGATCGCCGCCGGCAACCACGACCTTTCTTCCCGCACCGAAGAGCAGGCCAGCTCGCTGGAAGAGACCGCAGCGTCGATGGAAGAGCTGACCAGCACCGTCAAGCAAAACGCCGACAACGCCAGGCAGGCCAACCAGCTGGCCGTGTCAGCCTCCAGCGTTGCCGTGCGCGGTGGTAGCGTCGTGGCGCAAGTGGTCGGCACCATGGGCGCGATCAACGCCTCGTCG
>NZ_JAUXNA010000093.1 GCF_030682935.1 Polaromonas sp. | reverse complement strand
TGCTGCTGTGCTCCACCATCATTGAAACCGGCATTGACGTGCCGACCGCCAACACCATCGTGATGAGCCGCGCCGACAAATTTGGCCTGGCGCAACTGCACCAGCTGCGCGGCCGCGTCGGCCGAAGCCATCACCAGGCTTATGCCTATTTGATGGTGCCTGACATTGAAGGCCTGACCAAGCAGGCCAGCCAGCGGCTCGACGCGATTCAGCAAATGGAAGAACTCGGCTCGGGCTTTTATTTGGCCATGCACGACCTGGAGATTCGCGGCACCGGCGAAGTGCTCGGTGAAAGCCAGAGCGGCAACATGCTGGAGATCGGGTTTCAGCTCTACAACGAGATGCTCAGCGAAGCCGTGGCTTCGCTCAAAGCCGGCCGCGAGCCCGACTTGCTGTCGCCGCTCAGCGCCACCACCGAGATCAATCTGCACGCGCCCGCGCTCTTGCCCTCCGACTACTGCGGCGACGTGCACCTGCGCCTGAGCTTTTACAAGAAACTGGCCACCGCCAAAAACACCGGCCAGATCGACGCGCTGCTTGAAGAAATCGTGGACCGCTTTGGCAAACTGCCACCGCAGGCCCAGACGCTGATTGACGTGCACCGCCTTCGCGTGATCGCAAAGCCCTACGGCGTCGTCAAGGTCGATGCCGCGCCCGGTGCCATCACCATCACCTTCAGCAAAGACCCGCCGATTGACTCCATGGCCATCATCCACCTGATCCAGAAAAACCGCCACATCAAACTGGCCGGAAACGACAAACTGCGCATAGAGCGCGAACTCAAAGAGCCCAAAGACCGGGCGCAAATGGTCCGCGATGTGCTGCGCTCACTCGGACAACCCAAAACGGAAGCTATCACCGCATGAATCCTGTAGAAACCGCCCCCGGCCTCGTCGTCAATATCGCAACGCCCACCCTCAAGCTCAGCGACTTCAAGCTGATTGCCTTTGACATGGATTCCACCCTCATCAACATCGAGTGCGTCGATGAAATAGCCGATGCGGTGGGCCGCAAGGCCGAGGTGGCCGCCATCACCGAAGCTGCGATGCGCGGCGAAATCACCGACTTCAAGGACAGCCTGCGCCAGCGCGTGGCGCTGCTCAAGGGCGTGAGTGCCGCCAGCATGGACGAGGTCTACCGACAGCGCCTGAAGCTCAACCCGGGCGCCGCAGAATTGGTGCACGCCTGCAAGGCCGCCGGCCTGAAGACGCTGCTGGTCAGCGGCGGTTTCACCTTTTTCACCGACCGGGTTCGTGACGAGCTGGGCATTGACTGCACCCGCTCCAACATCCTGGAAATCCGGGACGGCCTGCTGACCGGAAAAATGGTGGACCAGGACTGGGGCGACATTTGTGATGGTGAAGAAAAACGCAAGATGCTGCTGCAGACCTGCGAAAAGCTGGGCATTCATCCCCGGCAAGCGATTGCCGTGGGCGACGGCGCCAATGATTTGCCCATGATGGGCATCGCGGGCTTGTCAGTGGCCTACCACGCCAAGCCCAGGGTGCGCGAGCAGGCCATGGTCGCCATTAACAGCGGCGGGCTTGACCGTTTGCTCGAACTCATGAATTAAACCGGCGCCTGTCGCCTGTCGCCTGTCGCCTGTCGACCTGGCCCGGCGAGACCGCCGATACCGGAACCCGGCCTGCCGCATGCCGCTGACCGTTGCAAACCTCATGGCTGATGGCCAGGTTCTCGGCGTGGCTGTTGCCGCCCTCGCTCAGCGCCTGGATATGCTCCAGCGTGGCGGCCTGCGGCGTGACGTGTTCGCCGCACACCCAGCACGGCACCACGCCATGCAGCTGCCGCGCCACGGTTTTGTAAATCTTGTCCCGGGTGTGCCCCAATTTGCTCATGGCGGTATTGTGATGCAGCGCATGGGCGCTGCCGGAACCGGCAACGGGTCGGTTGGATTGGCGGCTGCAGCCCGCAGCAATTGCATGACAATTCCGCGGGAAACCAGCCTGCGGCGCCCTGGCAATGGGCACTGGGCACCGGCATTACCATTGGCGCACTTCAGCTTGTGCGCCATTGCGGGGGAGGCAGGCATTTTTTCTGATCACCTCCTTCTGGACCCACGCATGAACTTCCCGCACCAAATTTTGGCTCGAGCGCGAGCGCTGGCCGTCCAATAATCACTGAGCGTAATCTTTATGGAACAAGTTCTCTGGTTCGGATGGTTCCGCGCCGACATCATTTCCCAGTACGCGGGGCTGTTCTGGCAAGGCCTGTGGATGACCATCGCGATTACGGTGATCTGTATTGTGCAGGGCACAGCGCTGGGCCTGGCGGTTGGCTTTTCGCCGCATGCTGCCGCCGCTGGGCAACAACGCCATCGCGCTGCTCAAAGACTCCTCGCTGGTGTCGGCGATTGGTCTGTCCGAACTGGCTTACGCCGCGCGAACGGTGGCCGGCGCGTATTCGCGCTACTGGGAACCCTACCTCACGATCTCGCTCATGTACTGGGTGCTGACGCTGGGTCTTGCCTATGGAATCAAAAAATTGGAGGATCGCTATGGACGAGGTGATTCGCGTTGAAAAACTGACCAAGCAGTTTGGTCGCATCCCGGTGTTGCGCGGTATTGACTGCGCCATCAAGGCCTCCGAGGTTGTTTGCGTCATTGGACCCACGGGGTCAGGCAAAAGCACTTTTCTGAGGTGTCTCAATGGCCTGGAAGACGCGTCAGGCGGGCAAGTTCTGGTGCACGGCGTGTCGGTGCACGAGCCCCAAACCGATGTCGATGCGCTGCGCTCGGAAATTGGCATGGTGTTCCAGCGCTTCAATCTTTTTCCGCACAAAACCGTGCTGGAAAACATTACCCTGGCCCCCACCAAGGTGCGCGGGCTGACGGCCGCGCAAGCCCGTCTCCGCGCCACTGAACTGCTGGACAAGGTCGGGCTGCTCGACAAAATTGATGCCTACCCCAACCAGTTGCCTGGCGGGCAGCAGCAGCGCGTGGCCATTGCGAGGGCGCTGGCCATGCAGCCGCGCATCATGCTGTTTGACGAACCCACCTCGGAACTGGACCCGGAAATGGTCGGCGAAGTGCTGGCCGTCATGCAGGACCTCGCCGAAGACGGCATGACCATGGTGGTGGTGACGCACGAGATGGGCTTTGCACGCCAGGTGGCGGACCGCGTGCTGTTCATTGACGAGGGACTGGTTGTTGAAGAAGGAACGCCCGCCGACATTTTTGACCGCCCCAAGGAAGAGCGCACGCGCAAGTTTCTGAGCAAGGTGCTGTAGCCAATGTGGCCACGGCAAGCTGGAACCGAGGTCATTTTTTTAAACAAAACAGGATCCTGGGCAAATAGATACGGACTCCACCCGCTATTATTTCAGTAGCACCCAAGCGCAACCCTAACGCTTGCGCAGCGGCTCCAGCAAGGGCGAAAGGCCGTTGTGGTCAATCTCCTGCATCAGCGCCAGCAGCCGCCCAATGTCACCCCCGGGAAAGCCTTCCCGGGCAAACCAGTTCAGGTAGTTGCCCGGCAGGTCGGCAATCAGCCGCCCTTTGTATTTGCCAAAAGGCATTTCCAGCGTCACCAGCCGCTGCAGGTCTTCGGGCTTCACGTTAACCTCCGGCCCGTTTGACGACGTAACCTTGCTTTTGCAGTGCCTGCATCACCAGCTCACAGTGATCGCCCTGCACTTCGATCACGCCGTCTTTGGCCGTGCCGCCTGAGCCGCATGCCGCTTTGAGCTGCTTGCCCAGCTGGGCCAGGGCCAGCGCGTCCAGCGCGAGCCCATTTACAAGAGTCACCGTTTTCCCGCCACGGCCCTTCGTGCTTCTGGAAACACGTACCACGCCATCGGATTTTGGAAGCGCCCTGGACTGCTTGCAAACGCAGTCCGCGGCAGGCCGCCGGCAGTCGGGGCACATTCGTCCGGCGTCGGTGGAATAGACGAGGCCGCTGCTTGAAGGATTTCTTTTCATGGGTGGAGTTATAGCGGATCTGCGCGCTACGCCCGATCCGGCGCATCATTGATGGGGACGAGCCTGGTCTTGGCCTCGCTGGCGGCGCCTTCGCACAGGTCATACTAGATGCTCATTCTGAGGATTTTTCTATGAAACTAACATTTATCGGTGCTGCGCAAGAGGTCACCGGCTCGTGTTTTCTGGTCGAGGCTGACGGCGTTCGCTTCCTCGTTGACTGTGGAATGTTTCAGGGTGGGCGCGAGGCCCGCGCACGCAATCTCCGCGACTGGACCTTTGATCCAAAGAAAATTGATTTTGTGCTGCTCACTCATGCGCACATTGACCACAGCGGGCTGCTTCCGAGGCTATCAGCACTGGGCTTCGATGGACCGATCATCACAACCACCGCCACGGCGGACCTGCTATCGGTGATGCTGCTCGATAGCGCGTTCATCCAGGAGACGGACTGGGCCCGCGCGCAGCGCAAGAGCTACCAGCAGCACAAACGTGCGGCGGTCGTACCTGAACTTCTGTACACGGTGGCGCAGGCACAAGACTGCCTGGAGCAGCTTAGCGGTGTGGCCTATGACGAGGAAATTCAGCCGCATGCGGCCGTGCGCTGCCGCTTCCGCGATGCGGGCCATATCCTCGGCTCGGCCATCATTGAAGTCTGGGTTAAAGAAGGCACAAAGACCACCAAGCTGGTCTTTTCCGGCGACTTGGGACAGCCCGGGCGGCCCATCGTTCGTGACCCCACCCCCATCGACACGGCCGATGTACTGATAGTGGAGTCCACCTACGGCAACCGCCTGCATCGGCCACTCAAGGAAACCATTGAC
Organism: Polaromonas sp.; assembly: GCF_030682935.1. Taxonomy (GTDB): domain Bacteria; phylum Pseudomonadota; class Gammaproteobacteria; order Burkholderiales; family Burkholderiaceae_C; genus Polaromonas. The sequence continues at coordinate 4,833 of NZ_JAUXNA010000093.1, read as the reverse complement.
GAACTGGTGTTTGTGATTGAGGACACGCTGCGCCGCCGGCAGGGCAATATCATCATTCCCGCCTTCGCGCTCGGTCGAACCCAGGAGGTGCTTTGGCTACTGGCGGACTTGTGCCGACAAGGCAAGCTACCGAAATTACAGGTGTTTGTCGACTCACCGATGGCCACCAAGGCTACCGAGATAACCTGGAAGCACACCGAGTTTCTTGACGACGAAACTCGAGCGCTACTGTCACTGCGGGAGGAGCTTCCAAAATGGCTGGACCTGCGCTTTACGCAAACCGTGGAGGAGTCCATCGCGTTGAACCGCATTAAAGCAGGTGCGATCATCATTTCGGCCAGCGGCATGTGCGATGCCGGGCGCATCAAGCACCACTTGAGCCACAATATCGAGCGCGCCGAGTGCGCCATCGTGATCATCGGTTTCCAGGCCGCAGGCACCCTTGGCCGAAGACTGGTCGATGGCGAAAAAAAGGTTCGTATTTTTGGCGAGGAGCACGCGGTTCGGGCCAAGGTCCACACCATCGGAGGGCTGTCGGCCCACGCCGACCAAGCTGCCCTGCTGGGCTGGCTCAAGGGTTTCGCCAGCGCACCCATGCGGACTTTTGTAGTGCATGGCGAAGCCCAGACAGCGTGCGGGTTTGCCGACAGGGTGTCCGATGAGTTGGGCTGGAGCGTCGAGGCGCCGGCGCCCGGCACACGGATTGACTTCTGATGATGAGTTGAACGGCTGTCAGTCTTGATCCTGTGGATTTTTTCTGTCCTGTGCATGGTGGCCAAGCTGCTGCGCTTTGCGCTCAAACCACATGTGACTACTCGCATCAGAAGGTGATCAGCAAGGCCGGCGTGGCATTGCCCTGAAGCTGGAGGATGTAACACAACTACAGCAAACCCATGGGTAGCAGCACGCCCTGCCCTGCCCTGCTTTCGCAGCTTTTCTGATGCACGGCTGGAGAACTCCATCACGCTCAGCGTTCTTGGCCATGTAATTGGCCAGCCTGGCAAGCATTTTGGTGGGTCCGATGCCGATGCCGCAGGTGTAGCGGACTGCCAATACGCCACGAGTAAATAGAAAAAACCTCATCACTCCCCGATAGTCTGAAAATGCCCCACCTCCCGCCGCAGCGCGGGAGTAGGCGCATGGGTGTATAACCTATTTCCCTTCGGTCATGCAGCACGTCTTTTTAAATAGCGCGCATGCCCCAATCACCCCGAATAAAGCCAGGCGCATTTGAGCGCCACAACACCAAGGAATATCAAACATGGGCGCGCAGTGGAAAGCAAAAGGTAAGGAACTGGCCGCAAATGCCAAGGGCCGGGCATTTGGCAAATTGGCCAAAGACATCATGATCGCCGCGCGCAACGGGGCCGACCCCGCTTCGAACGCGCGCCTGCGGCTGGTCGTGGAGCAGGCCCGCAAAATCTCGATGCCCAAGGAAACCTTGGACCGCGCCATCAAGAAAGGAGCTGGCCTTACCGGCGAGGCAGTTCATTTTGAACACGTGATTTACGAAGGCTTTGCGCCGCACCGCGTGCCCGTCATGGTCGAATGTCTGACCGACAACGTGAACCGCACAGCACCTGAAATGCGCGTGCTATTCCGCAAGGGGCAACTGGGCACCTCTGGCTCTGTGGCTTGGGATTTCGACCATGTGGGCATGATCGAAGCCGAGCCCGCAGCAGCGGGCGCCGATCCTGAACTGGCCGCCATCGAAGCGGGCGCTCAGGACTTTGAACCGGGTGAGGAAGACGGCGTAACGATGTTCCTGACCGATCCCGCCGATCTTGACCTGGTGAGCCGCGCGCTGCCAGCCCATGGTTTCAGCGTCTTGTCCGCCAAGCTGGGCTACAAGGCCAAGAACCCCGTCAACCCAGCGAGCTTGAGCGCCGAGCATCTGGAAGAAGTCGAAGTGTTCCTAGCCGCCATTGATGCGAATGACGATGTACAAAATATCTTTGTGGGACTGGCGAGCTAAGGCCGGTGCTATCTAAATCCCCTTAAGCGCCCTGCAGACCAAATCAGCAACGATTTGGGTATTCAACCGAGTCGGTTCAAAGTGCGTTTTGCTGATGTTTCGCCATGTCCTGCAGGACAGAGAGCGGGGCCACTTCTCTCCTGCGTCAGAATAGTTGTCGCTTCAATAGAACTTGAAACCCTGGGGCGGCGATGAAAGACGAAATTGGCTCGATACGGACAAACATTCAAAGACCGTGCTGTGGCGCGGCTGCTGCCGCCCGAGAGTGCGGCAGCGGAAACAATTGCAAAGGAAGTGGGGATTTCTGTCTCAACGCTTGAGAGATGGTTGGTAGATGCGAAGTCCATGCCCGCTCGCGAGCGGGCATGGACTGGCCCTGCGAGGCTGGAAGCGGTCATCGTCACTGCGGGCATCCGAGGGAGCAAGGCTCTGGCATCTCGGTGACACGGTATTGGAAGGCTGGAAATGTAGAGTACAAGAAAATTCCAGCGCTGCAGGGGCTGGATTTGAATTGCTACCGGGGCAAAGCACGAGAGGAAGTCAGGGTGACGATGTCGCTGGAAATGCCGATACAGCTGAACAGCTTCAGAGAAACGGCAACCGAACGGCAACCAGAAGACAAAAGAACCCCAGAAACGACAAAGGGGTTAGCAGGCACTTACCGGCTAACCCCCGTCAATTATGGTCGGTGTGAAAGGATTCGAACCTTCGACCCCTTGCACCCCATGCAAGTGCGCTACCAGGCTGCGCCACACACCGACAAGCCTCATATTATAGCGCGATGATCAGCGTTTCTCAGTAGCTCTCGCTGAGAAGATCCCGGATTTCGCACAGCTCGCGACGCACCAGTTGCAGCCGTTGCAGAACCTCGCCTTCAACGGATAAATCTGCACCCTCGGCGTCACTGTCTTCAAAGTCCACAGAGTTCTCGAACTCCCCGGGAACCGAATCATCGGAAGCTGTCGTGTCCGCGCCGTCAAGCGGGATATCGATGTTGCGTCGCCCGTCTCGCTCGGATTGAAAAATTTCCTGCAACTTGTTGCGCGCACCAGTGATCGTGAAGCCCTGGTCATACAGCAGATCGCGAATCCTGCGAATCATCAACACTTCATGGTGCTGGTAATAACGGCGGTTGCCTCGCCTTTTCATCGGACGCAACTGCGTGAACTCTTGCTCCCAATAACGGAGCACGTGAGGTTTGACGCCGCACAAATCACTGACCTCACCAATGGTGAAGTAGCGTTTTGCGGGAATGGAAGGCAAAGGTGTCTCCAATTAAATTAGTACGCTGAAAAAGAAGATTTTGAATCTACCCTAAGTCGAAAGTTTGCGCAAAGGGTTATATATATTTTTGCAGACCATGGGGCACTGACGCGGGTCTGGCATTCAGTGCCTGTAAAAGCCTGGCCCGAAGAAGACAAATGGTCGCCTGCTGAAGGGCAAGTTGAGGGGCGGCTACACGGCAGGGCTGTTGCCCTGTATCTGGTCTTTGAGCTTGTGGCTGGCATGAAATGTCACCACCCGGCGGGCTTCAATGGGAATGGCTTCACCCGTTCGCGGGTTACGACCGGGCCGGGGGGCCTTGGTGCGGATCTGGAAGTTTCCAAAACTGGAAATTTTCACATCATGGCCGTCCACCAGACGGTCGGAAATCAGGTCAAAAAACGCGTCGATCATGTCTTTGGATTCGCGTTTGTTGAGCCCGATATGCTCAAACAATAACTCGGCCAGATGCGCTTTGGTCAGCGCCGGGGTTTCCAGGCTTTCAACAGAAAATTCCATGACTCAAGCCTCCTGGCAGCAGTTTTTTATAAATATTTTCGCAGTGCCATCATGCACGCAGCCGTGCCTGTAGCAGGCTCTGCAGATTGGCAAGCACTGCCTGGGTGACGGCCTCGATGCTTTCGTCGGTCAGTGTAGCGGCGTCGCTTGAAAGTACCAGACGCACGGCAAGGCTTTTCTCGCCCAGCTGCATGCTGGCATTGGCTTGCTGGGGTCGGTAGACGTCAAACAAGGTGGCGCCCTTGAGCAGTCCCTGGGTGTTGGCGCCCAGAATCGCAGCCATGAGCGCGGCATGTGTGACGCTTTCGGACACGATCACGGCCACATCGCGTTCCACGGGCTGCAGCTTGCTGACGGCCTTGAAAACCGGGACCTGGCGCTGCAACACGGCGTCAAGCTCCAGTTCGAACAACAGCGGCGCCTGAGCCAGGTCGTAGCCTTGACGCCATTGCGGATGCAACTCGCCCACAAAGCCAATCGGCTTGCCCGCCACCGTGACACTGGCGCATCGGCCAGGATGCATGGCGGGATGCGCTGCGGGTGCAAACACCGCTTGCAGCGGGGCCAGCAAGGCTTCGACGTCGCCCTTGATGTCAAAGAAGTCCACCGCTTTGTCTGACAAACTCCAGTGCAGCGCCGCACGCGGACCGTAGGCCAGACCGGCCACGCGCATGGGCTGGTTGAAACCGGCTACCGTGGTGTCGGTGTTCTGGCTTTGCGCATCGCGCAGGAACACCCGCCCCAGCTCAAACACATTCACGCGCGGTGCCTTGCGGTCGAGGTTGAACTTGAGTACCTGCAGCAAGGAGCCCAGCAGCGACGAACGCATCACGCTCATCTGGCTGGCAATCGGGTTCAGCAGCTTGATGGGGTTCGGGTTACCTGCCAGCTCGTGCTCCCAGCGCTCTTCGACAAAGCTGAAATTGATGGTTTCCTGGTAGCCCAGCGACGCCAGCGCCCGGCGCACGGCAAATGGACTGCGCTCAGACTCGGTGCGGATTTTTGCCGTGATGGGTGCCAGCGGGGGCGTGTCGGGAAGCTGGATGTAGCCCACCATGCGCACAACTTCTTCAATC
>NZ_JAUXNA010000091.1 GCF_030682935.1 Polaromonas sp. | reverse complement strand
GGCTACACCTACGGCCTGCATGGCACGCCCACCACCTTTACGCTGGAAGAGCGCATCGCCACGCTGGAAGGCGGCAAGTACTGCACCCTGGTGCCCAGTGGCTTGGCCGCCGTGGCGCTGGTGGACATGGCCTTGCTGAAGTCGGGCGACGAAGTGCTGATCCCCGACAACGCCTACGGCCCCAACAAGGCGTTTGCGCAGGGTGAACTCGCGGCGTGGGGCATCAGATTCCAGTTTTATGACGCCATGAATCCGGCCGATCTGGCGGCTAAATTGAACCCTGAAACACGCCTGGTCTGGCTGGAGGCGCCGGGCTCGATCACGCTGGAGTTTCCCGACCTTCCCGCGCTGGTCGCGGCCGTACAGGCGCACAACCAGGCCCCGGGACAGGCGCACCCGCTGGGCACCGTCACGGCACTGGACAACACCTGGGGTGCCGGTCTGGCGTTCAATGCGTTCGCCCTTGGCGTTGATGTCTCCATGCAAGCGCTCACCAAGTACCCCAGCGGCGGCGCGGACGTGCTGATGGGTTCGGTGGTGACCAACAATGAGGCCCTGCATCACCTCATCCACTTTTGCCACATGCGCGTGGGTTATGGCGTGAGCGGCAATGATGTCGAACTGGTGCTGCGCGGCCTGAACACCATGGCGTTGCGCTACGCTGCCCAGGACGCTGCAACCCGGCATCTGGCGGCCTGGCTGGCGACCCAGCCGCAGATCGCGGCCGTGCTGCATCCCGCTTTGCCCGGCTCGCCCGGGCATGCCGAATGGCAGCGCGATTGCACGGGGGCGGCCTGTCTGTTCTCCGCTGTTTTTAAACCCGAGCTGGCGCCAGCGCAGATTGACCGTTTTTGCGACAGCCTGAAGCTCTTCAGGCTGGGCTACAGTTGGGCCGGGCCGATGAGCCTTTGCGCCCCCTATGACGTGCCCGCCTTGCGCACCAAACCGTGGCCCCATCGGGGGGGGCTGGTGCGCTTTTCAGTGGGCCTTGAGGCGGTTGCCGACCTCCAGGCGGACCTGGCCCAGGCGCTGGTGGCAATGCAGTACAGTAAGGGTTAATTATTCAAGAAAGCACGCAGTGGCAACTCCCAATTATTCCTACGAAAAGCGCCAGAAAGAGCTTGCGAAAAAACGCAAAAAAGAAGACAAGCTCAAGCGCAAAGGCGAAGGCAGGCCAGATGACGCGCCCGATGACGGCACCGACACGCCGGACACCCCGGCAGAGCCGCAGACGGACGTGCCGCCGGCCGCCTCCTGAAGCAGTTCCCGTTATTTTGCAAGAAATAAGGGCTCAGCCTTTGAACGGCGGGCGCTGAAGGCTATTGATTCAGTAGCAGTCAACCCGCCGTCAAACCCGACAACACCGTTCAGGTGATGTCGGGTTTTTTTTATGTCAGGCTGTGGCCAGCATGGTGCGCGCCAGCGCCGTCATGGCAGCCACCGAATGGTCGCTGGGCGCAATCACCCGGGCCGTTTCATACTGCTCAAAGTTGCGCCGCATCGACTGCAGGTAGACCGGGTCGTAGTGCTTCACCAGCAGTTCGCGCACGACCGACGCAACGTCACCGCTGCGGGCGCGCGCCTGCCAGTCTTGCACCGTGGCCTTGCCGCGCGCTTCGGTCAGGGCGCCCAGACGGTCGCAGAAAAATTCGATGTCCTGGACGAAAAAATCATAGTCCTCCAGTAGCAGCGCCACCCGTTCGTCTTCGGGCAACTCCAGCTGCAGGCAGGGGCTGGTTCGCATGGCGGCTATCAGGCCTTCGGGCACCGCCACATTGCCAACCTTTTTACTTTCGCTTTCAATGTAAACCGGGCGCGCCGGGTCAAAGCTGCGCAAGGCGGCCCAGATGCGGCTGTCAAAGGCCTTCTGGCTGGGCTGCGGCAGGCCCGGAATCATGCCCAGCACCGAACTGCGGTGATGCGCCAGCCCTTCCAGATCGAGCACCTGGGCCCCCTGGGCGCCCAGCGCCTGCAGCAGTCGGGTCTTGCCTGAGCCGGTGGTGCCGCAAATGACCTGGTAGCGGTGCCGCGCCGCCAGTTGTGGCAAATCGGCCACCAGGGCCGCCCTGAAGGCCTTGTAGCCGCCATCAACCAGCGTGACCCTGAAACCGATCTGGTCAAGGATCAAGGCCAGCGAGCCGCTGCGCTTGCCGCCGCGCCAGCAATACACCAGCGGCTGCCACTCCCGGGGCTTGTCCAGAACGTCGCGCTGGATGTGCGTGGCAATGTTCTGGGCCACCAGCGCAGCACCCAGCTTTTTAGCCTCGAATGCGTTGATCTGCTTGTACTGGGTGCCGACTATTTTTCGCTCGTCGTCATGCAGGCTGGGCCAGTTCACGGCGCCGGGGAGGTGGTCCTCGGCGTACTCGCCCTCGCTTCGGGCATCAATGACTTCAGAAAAATTGTTCAGCTGGCTGAGTGCGGCCTCAGCGGAAATGCGTTCGAGGCTCACTTGATCAGTTTCTTCAGTTCGGGCAAGACGTTGGCCAGCATGCCGGCTTGTGACAGCTCGTTGGGGTGAATGCGGTCGGCCTGGAAGTTGGCGGTTGCGTCTTCCATGTCGGCAATGCCTTTGAGGAAAAATGGCACCAGCGCCACCTGCTCGGCCTTGGCGACCTTAACAAAAAGACCTGCAAATTCGGCGCTGTAAGCTGCGCCGTAGTTGGGCGGCACCTGCATGCCCAGCAGCAGCACCTTGGCACCTGCTTTTTTGGAGGCCTGCGTCATGGCGGCCAGATTGCTTTGGGTCATGCTCAGCGGCAAACCGCGCAAGGCATCGTTGCCGCCCAGTTCAATCACCACCGTGCTGGGCCGGTGCTGCGCCAGCAGGGCTGGCAGGCGCGAGCGTCCGCCCGATGTGGTGTCTCCGCTAATGCTGGCGTTGACCACCCGCACGGCACTTTTCTGTTGGGCGGCCAGCTGCTGTTCCAGTAGCGCGACCCAGCCCGTGCCGCGCTTGAGGCCGTATTCGGCGCTCAGCGAATCCCCCAGCACCAAAATGACCGGGGCGGATGGGGCCGCGGTTTTGGCGGCGGCATTCGCGACCTGTCCGTGCGCCAGCCAGGGCGTGCCCAGCACGGCCGCGAGCAGCAGCGCACCGAAAGGTCTTAGCCCGCGCATCCGCTTTGCAAGGCCAAGCTTGGTAGATACTGGGTGGGTGAGTTTCAAGTTTTCTGATAAGGCTGACATGTTTGAACCTGTGGTTTCCGTTTCGGGCGACGTTGCTGCAACGCCCGCCCTGTCTTCAATTATTTCCGTTGAGCATGTTTTCAAGTCGGTGACGGACTCAACGGGCACACTGACCATTTTGCGCGATATTGACTTTGCCCTGGCGCCGCGCGAAACCGCCGCCATTGTCGGTGCCTCCGGTTCGGGCAAAAGCACGCTGCTGTCCATCATCGCGGGCCTCGATACCCCTACAGCGGGCACGGTGCGGCTGGCCGGACAGGATATTTTTGCCCTCAGTGAAGACGAGCGCGCCGCCTTGCGTGCCCAGCAAGTGGGTTTTGTTTTTCAGAGCTTTCAGCTCATGGGCAACCTGACCGCGCTTGAAAACGTCATGCTGCCGCTGGAGCTGTCGGGCACCAAAGGCGCGAGGCAGCTGGCAACCGAGATGCTCAAGCGCGTCGGTCTGGGCCAGCGGCTTGGTCATTACCCCAAAGTGCTGTCGGGTGGCGAGCAGCAGCGCGTGGCGCTGGCGCGGGCGTTTGTGGTCGAGCCGGCTGTGCTGTTGGCCGACGAGCCGACCGGCAGCCTGGACTTCGCCACCGGCGACACGGTGATGAAGCTGATGTTTGAACTCAACGAGGAACTCGGCACCACGCTGGTGCTGGTGACGCATGACCCGGCGATTGCGGCGCGCTGCCAGCGGCGCATCACGATTGAGGCTGGTCAAATCCTGAATTTTTAAGTAAAAAGTGGCTCCAGCCCATACCAGGCGGGTGCAAGCAGCTATGAATAGCGAAGCAATTTTAGCGCTGCGCTGATGGGCCAAACCACGCTGGCAAGGCGCAGCCGTCACGCCAGCAGTGATAATCCCCGCATGTCTTCATCCCCTAAAGTTCTTTTTGGCTTTCATGCCGTTGGTGTCCGCCTCAAAACCGCGCCCAAGTCGGTGCTGGAAGTTTTTTACGATGTGTCGCGCCGCGACGCCCGCATGCGCCAGTTCACCGACCGTGCCCGCGAAGCCGGCGTGCGGCTGATTGAGTCCGACGGCCTGCGCCTGGCCAAAATGTGCGGCAGCCACGGCCACCAGGGCGTGGTAGCCCGGGTCGATGCGGTGGCCCAGGTCACCTCGCTCGATGAGCTGCTGGAGCAGTTGGAGGCGGCCGGCACCACCCAGCCCTTGCTGCTGGTGCTCGACGGCGTGACCGATCCGCACAACCTCGGTGCCTGCCTGCGGGTGGCCGACGGCGCGGGGGCACAAGCCGTGATTGCGCCCAAGGACCACGCGGCCGGCATCAATGCCACCGTGTCCAAGGTCGCCAGCGGCGCGGCCGAAACCGTGCCTTACTTCATGGTGACCAACCTGGCGCGCACCTTGGGCGAGCTCAAGGAACGCAACATCTGGTGCATCGGCACCAGCGACGACGCCACCAAGACGATTTACGACGTGGACCTGACCGGCCCGGTGGCGCTGATTCTGGGTGCCGAAGGCGAGGGCATGCGCCAGCTCACGCGCAAAACCTGCGACGAGCTGGTCCGCATTCCGATGCAGGGCGCGGTCGAAAGCCTGAACGTGTCGGTGGCCAGCGGCGTTTGCCTGTACGAAGCGCTGCGCCAGCGCCGCCCGGCAAGCGCCTAAATCAGGCCATACCAGCCGAGCAGGGCGCCGGCGCCCAGCAGCCAGAGCAGGTGAATCTGGCTGCGCCAGACGATCACGGCGGTGGCCGCTGTCAGCAGCCACACCGGCCAGTCTTTCAGCGAGCTGCCGTTGGCGCCGGCCAGAATCCAGCTGGTGGCAATCAGCAGCGCCACCACGATGGGTGCCATGCCCTGCTTGAAAGCGCGCACCGCCCGCAATTGGCG
>NZ_JAUXNA010000088.1 GCF_030682935.1 Polaromonas sp. | reverse complement strand
GCCGGTCTGGTCATCATTTACGGCTTTCCGTACATCACCAAGGCGGTGCCTTCGCCGCTGATCACCATCGTTGTGCTCACCGGCGTGGCGATGGCGCTCAAGCTGGACATTCGCACCGTGGGCGACATGGGCGAGTTGCCTGACAGCCTGCCGATTTTCTTGTTGCCTGACCTGCCGTTGAACCTGGAAACGCTCAAGATCATCCTGCCGTATTCGGCAACGCTCGCGGTGGTGGGTTTGCTGGAGTCGATGATGACGGCCTCCATCGTGGACGAGCTGACCGACACGCCCAGCAACAAGAACCGCGAATGCGTCGGCCAGGGTGTGGCCAATATCGCGACCGGCTTTATCGGCGGCATGGCGGGCTGCGCCATGATTGGCCAGTCGGTGATCAATGTGAAATCAGGCGGTCGCGGCCGGCTTTCGACCTTTTCTGCCGGCGTATTTTTGCTGCTGATGGTGGTGTTTATTGGCGACTGGGTCGCCCGCATTCCGATGGCCGCGCTGGTGGCAGTGATGATCATGGTCAGCATCGGCACCTTCAGCTGGAGCTCCATCCGTAATTTGCGCGAGCATCCACCCACCTCGTCCATCGTGATGATCGCTACCGTCATCGTGACGGTGTCCACCCATGACCTGGCCAAGGGCGTGTTTGTCGGCGTGCTGCTGTCGGGCCTCTTTTTTGCCCACAAGGTGGGGCGCTTTCTGCGCATTGACCGCAGCAGCGAGGACGATGGCCGGATGCGCGTCTACAGCGTGGTCGGTCAGGTGTTCTTCGCCTCGTCAGAAACGTTTATCGCTGCATTTGATTTCAAGGAAGCGGTGGCGCAGGTGCGCATTGATGTGAGCCGCGCGCATTTCTGGGACATCACGGCCATCAGCGCACTCGATACGGTGGTGCTCAAACTCAAGCGCGATGGCACCGAGGTCGAGGTCGTTGGCCTGAACGAGGCCAGCACCACGCTGGTGGACCGCTTTGGGGTCCATGACAAGCCCGGCGCAGTCGAACAACTCATGCACTGAAGGAAAACATATGAACAAGGTTTATGCCTGCATTGACGGATTGGCCAATTCGGCATCCGTGATCGACTGGGCCGCGTGGTCCGCGCTGCGCCTGGATGCGCCGCTGGAGCTGCTGCATGTGCTCGAGCGCAGCCCGACACCTCCGCTGATCACCGACTACAGCGGCGCCATCGGGCTGGGCGCGCAGGAAGCGCTGCTCGATGAATTGAGCGCGCTGGATGCCCAGCGCGGCAAGTTGGCGCAGGAAGCCGGCAGGCTGCTGCTGGCCGACGCCCGCTTGCGCGCTACGGCTGCCGGGGTGCAGCGGCTCGATGTGCGGCTACGCCATGGCGAGTTGCTGGACACCGTGCTGGAGATGGAGCCGGATGCGCGCCTGTTCGTGCTGGGCGAGCACTACCATGCCAGCGGGGCTTCGAAGATTCACCTGGACCACCACGTCGAGCGCGTGATACGTGCCGTGAAACGTCCGGTGCTGGTCTCGACCGGCTCGCCATTTGAAGCGCCCACGCGGTTTGTCATCGCCTTTGACGGCAGCCCGACTGGACGCAAAACCATCGACACGGTGGCGCGCAGCCCGATGCTCAAGGGTCTGCCCGTGGTGGTGGCCATGGCCGGCGCTGAAACCACGCTGGCGCGGCAGCAGCTTGAACAAGCCCGGCTTGCACTGGCGGCTGCCGGTTTTGAGGCTTCGGTGGAACTGCTGCCCGGCGAGCCGGAAGACGTGCTGCCCGCATTCGTCAAGGCGCAGGGCGCTTCGCTGCTGGTGATGGGCGCTTACGGCCACTCGCGCATCCGCCAGCTGATTGTCGGCAGCACGACGACCACGCTGCTGCGGCTCAGCGAGGTGCCGGTACTGATCTTGCGATAGGGTGTGCCTGGTTAGCGTCTGCCGGGCTCAGGCCGGCGGCGCGACCGGCGCGGCATGGTCCAGGTCGGGCCGCCGCCACGGGTCCACATGGGTCATCAGGTTCAGCACGCGGTGCCGCTGCAGCACGCGCTGCCTGGCCTCCACGGCGATGTCGTGGCCGGCCTCCACCGTGATGTCGGCATCGACCTCGATGTGCGCGTCCACCACAATCATGTCGCCCATCTTGCGCGTGCGCACGTCATGCACGTCGCTGACGCCCGGCGTTTCCATCAGCGTGCGGCGAATGGCCGCCACCTCCTGCTCGTCCGCCGAGCGGTCCATCAGGTCGTGCAGCGCGTCCCAGCCAAACCCCCAGCCCATTTTTGCCACCATGAAGCCCACGATGAGCGCGGCGATCGGGTCCAGGATCGGGTAGCCCGCCAGGTTGCCAATGATGCCGATGCCCACGACCAGCGATGACGCGGCGTCCGAGCGGGCATGCCAGGCATTGGCCACCAGCATGCTCGACTT